>JAFGUH010000219.1 GCA_016938615.1 Halothiobacillaceae bacterium
CGGATGTCCGCCGGGTTGATCTCGATCTCGATGTTGTCGTCGACCTCGGGGGAGACGAACACCGAGGCAAACGAGGTGTGGCGGCGGTTGTCCGAGTCGAACGGCGACTTGCGCACCAGGCGGTGCACGCCGGTCTCGGTGCGCAGCCAGCCGAAGGCAAACTCGCCCTCGAAACGGATGGTGGCCGACTTGATGCCGGCGACCTCGCCGTCGGATATCTCGGTGATCTCGGTGGTAAAGCCGTGCTTCTCGCCCCAGCGCAGGTACATGCGCAGCAGGATCGAGGCCCAGTCCTGCGCCTCGGTGCCGCCGGCGCCGGCCTGGATGTCCATGAAGGCGTTGGACTCGTCCATGTCGCCGGAGAACATCCGGCGGAACTCGAGGTCCTCGATCTGCCCCTCGAAGGCCGAGACGTCCTTCTCGACCGAGTGGATCGTGTCCTCGTCGTCTTCCTCGCCCGCCATCTCGAGCAGTTCGCGGGCATCGGTCAGGCCGTCACGCATTTCGGCGAGGGTGTCGACGATGCGCACCAGCGAGGCGCGCTCCTTGTTCAGTGCCTGGGCACGATCCGGGTCGTTCCAGACGTCGGGCACCTCGAGTTCGCGGTCAACCTCTTCCAGGCGTTCCTTCTTCTCATCGAAGTTAAAGATACCCCCGGAGCGACTCGGAGCGCTCGATGAGGTTGTCGATACGATTCACGATCGGGTTGATTTCGGCCATGGAGTGCGGTGTTGCCTGTCGTCGGTGAGCGTGGGTGGAACAAGGACGTCACGATCGAGTCCGATAGCGGCATTGCCCGCCCGCAGCATTTGCCCCACGGTGGGCGGACTCGATCCGAAGGCCGGTAGTTTACTGAATGGCAACGATTACCTCAAAGCGCGTTCAGGCGCGGTATCCGGCCGATCGGGATACACCCTGCCCCGACCGGATTCGCTGTGGCATGATGGCCCTCCCAAGGGAACCGCTGCTTGAGCCGATCGTGCCTGAAGCGGGACCGTCAAGGGCCCAGATGCAAGGCGCGCCTGGAGAGGCTTGGCAAGGCCTGGTGACAGGCCCGTGCGTGGCGTTGCCTAGTCTCGACGCGGCCACCGGCACAGCGATCGCACCACGCTCGACAGAGCCAGACGTGACATTCGACTCGAGCAGACGCTGTTCTGATGTCGTCAAAGAGGAGACTCGACGCGACCATGGATTTCACGCGAAACGCCTGCCAAAACGGCCTCGGTCGACTAATCGGCATCGGGTTGGCCTGCCTGCTGGCCCTCCCGATGCCCGATCCGGTCACGGCCGCCGGACTGCCCTCGGCGGTCACCGCCGAACTTGCCCAGCAAGAGCTCAGCGCCGACAAGCTCGGCTTGTGGGTGCAGGCCGTCGACAGCGACAGCCCGCTGATCGCGCACCAGCCAGACACGCTGTTCAACCCCGCCTCGGTGATGAAACTGGTGACCACGGTCGCCTCGCTCGACATACTCGGTCCGTCGTTTCGCTGGGAAACGGAGATCTTCGCCGACTCGAAGCCCGTCAATGGCGTGATCAAGGGCAACCTCTACATCAAGGGCCACGGCGATCCGTGGTTTCGCAGCGAAGACCTCTGGAGCGTCACCCTGAGGCTGCACGAGCTCGGTGTGCACGAGATCCGCGGCGACGTGATCCTCGACGATTCCTACTTCGCCCCGATCGACGATAACCCGGGCGACTTCGACAACCGCCCGGACCGAGTCTACAACGCGATCCCCAACGCCTTGTTGCTGGACAACCGCGCGGTGCGCATCAGCATCGCGCCGAACGGCGCGGACGACAGCTCGGTCAGCACCTGGCCACCCAACCCGCGCATGGCGCTGGAAAACGACCTCGACCTGGTCGACCAGCCGTGCCGCAGCAGTACCAACCGGCCCGTCATCGACATCCGCAATCCCACGGCGCCCGCCGCACAAATCCAGGTTCGCGGCACCGTCTCGCGCCAGTGCGCCCCGCACCTCTATTACCGGGTGGCCGGCGACCCGCACGAAGCCTTCTTCCACGCCTTCAAGCGGTTGTTCGAGTCGGCGGGCGGCACGATCACGGGCAGCTGGCGCAATGGCCTGGTGCAGGCCGGCTCGCCCAAGCTGCTGACGCATGACTCGCGGCCACTCTCGTCCTACCTGTGGCTGATGAACAAGTGGTCGAACAACATGATGGCGCGCCACGTCATGCTCACCATGGGCGCCGAGGTGAAGAGCCCGCCAGCCACGGAGCTCAAGTCCGTGGAGGTGGTCAATAGCTGGGCGAAAACGCGCGGCCTGGACTGGAAAAACGCGGTCGTCGACAACGGCTCGGGCCTCTCGCGCCTTGCCCGACTCTCGCCGCGCCAGCTGGGCGACATGCTGATCTCGGTCTGGAAGAGCCCTTACATGTCGGAGGTGATGAATACCCTGCCGCTCGCCGGCATCGACGGCACCATGCGAAAGCGGCTGAATAACGGCTCGATTCGTGGCCACGCGCACATCAAGACCGGCACGTTGCGCGACGTGCGCGCCGGGGCAGGCTTCCTGCTCGCCAAGTCCGGACGGCGCTACGTGGTGGTGATGCTGCACAACGAAAAGAACGTGCAGTACGGCGGCGGCACCCGGGTGCAGGACGCCCTGCTCACCTGGCTGTACGAGAACGGTTGAACGCCGCTGGCACCCTTCGTTTCCGATCTCGAACCTTCGTTGCCTGAGGGCGCTTCTACGGTTGGTTCAGGCGCCAGTGCGGATGGACTGATCGCAAACCGCGATGGGACATGGTAAATCCCTGCGATTCAGCGGGCTGGGTCGCAGGGACGAACCGACACCAATTGCCAGGCGGATTCGCCGTCGGTCGGCTGAAAGTCCACGTCGACCAACAACTCCTCGCCGGCCAGCACGGCGGCGAGCCGACCGTCGACTTCGATGCCCACCGCTGCCGGGCGCTCCCAGGGCGGGATACCCCGGTCCTGGAACCAGTGCTTGATCGGCACGCCGGGGCGGCCGGCCGCGGGCCGCAACCGTTCGCTGCCGCCCACCGGCCGCAGCCACCAGTCACCGCTGGTAATCAACCGCCTCGTCGCGGTCTGTGCATCCGCTCGGACGCGTCGCCGGCACAGGTCAATACCGCCGGCCCGTTCGACGCAATCTTGACCGTCAGGCCACGGCATGGCCTGCGTCGGTTCGGGCAACTCGGCGAGCCAGTGGATGCGCTCGCGGTAACGGCGCAATTGCCCGCCAGGCCACTCGAGCAGTGGCTGGCGATCGGCGGCGGCGCTTCGAACCTGGGCAAGCCATTCGTTCAGCCGCTCGGGGGGCGGCGGGAGACACCCGAGACGGGACAACCACTGGCGGAGCAGATTGCATTGGCGCAACGGCGCGAGCCCACTCGCCGGACGCCAGTCTAGCGTCGGCCGATCGAGCGATTGTGTCGCGTCCATTTCGGCAAGTTCAGCCAACAACTGCTGCTCCATGGACAGCCGCTGGGCACTGGTGCGAATGCGGCCGACCGCATCCGGCCAGAACGCCTGTAAGCCCGGCAGGACCTGCTGGCGCAGGTGATTGCGGGCGAAGCCCGGCTCATCGTTTGCCGGGTCGTCGACCCAGCCCAGACCCGTAGCGCGGGCGACGGCCTCGAGTTCCCGGCGCGGGGTTTCCAGGAACGGACGCCAGTGCGGCCGGCCGTTGCGGTCCCGCCAGGCCTGCATGCCCGAAAGCCCCTGCCCGCCTGATGCGCGCATCAGGGCCAGCAGCACCGTTTCGGCCTGGTCCTCGGCGTGGTGCGCGGTGACCAGCACCGGCGGATGTGCGAGATCGGCCTCGGCTGCCTCAGCCAGCGCCTCGTCCAGGGCCCGATACCGTGCCTCGCGCGCGGCGGCCTCGATCGAACCGCGTCCGGCGCCGCCTCGTAGCGGACGAACCGTCACCCGGCGAACCTCGAACGAACAGCCGTGAGCGTCGGCCTGCTGTCGGGCGACCTCGCCCCAGGCAGCGGAATCGGGATGAATACCGTGGTCGACGTGGACCACCGACAGGCGCGCGACGCGGCCCTGCTCTCGCCAGGCGGCCAACCGGGCGAGTGCGCCGAGCGAATCCCGCCCCCCGGAACTCGCAAGCAACAAGTGGAACCGGGTCGGGGCCGTCGCGGGCAACCCCGACCCGTCCGGACCGGAAGGCTCCCGGTCGGACTCAGCGTTCGGTGAATTCACCGTAGGCCATCAGCCGTTCGTAACGGCGCTTGAGCAGTGCCTCCGTGGGCCGGTCGAGCTGGGCGAGCACCGCCTTCTTCAACCGCGACTTGAGGGTCTGGGCCATGGCGGGGACATCGCGATGAGCGCCGCCGCAGGGTTCGGGAATGATCTCGTCGATCAGCCCCAGACTCTTGAGCCGATCGGCAGTCACGCCCAGCGCCTCGGCGGCCTCGGGCGCCTTCGCGGCACTCTTGTAAAGGATGGAAGCGCAGCCCTCCGGCGAGATCACGGAGTAGGTGCTGTATTGCAACATCATCACGTGGTCGCCGACACCGATCGCCAGCGCCCCCCCGGAGCCGCCCTCACCGATCACCGTGACGACGATCGGGGTCTCGAGATCCGCCATGACGTAGAGATTCCGGGCAATGGCCTCGCTCTGGCCGCGGGCCTCCGCGTCGATGCCCGGGTAGGCGCCGGGGGTGTCGATGAACGTCAGTACCGGCAGGCCGAATTTCTCGGCCAGCTCCATCAGGCGCTTGGCCTTTCGGTAGCCCTCCGGGCGTGGCATCCCGAAGTTGCGGCGGATCTTTTCCTTGGTGTCGCGGCCCTTCTGCTGGCCGATCACCATCACCGGCAGGCCGTCTAGGCGTGCCATCCCGCCGAGGATTGCCGGGTCGTCGCCGAAGGCGCGGTCGCCATGGAGCTCGCGGAAGTCGGTGAACACCCGCTCGAGGTAATCGGCGAGGTACGGGCGCTGCGGGTGGCGCGCCAACTGGTTGATCTGCCATGCGCCGAGGTGGGAGAAAATCGACCGGGTGAGCTCCTCGGACTTTGCCCGCAGCCGGCCGATTTCCTCGTCGATGTCCAGACCACGGTCGTCGTCCATCAACTGCAACTCGCGGATCTTCGCCTCGAGTTCGGCGATCGGCTGTTCAAAGTCGAGATAGTTCGGGTTCATGGCAGCGGTGCCCTGGGAATGCGTCGGTGGTCGGGTAGTCGGTAATCGAATCGTTCGTCTTGCCGCGGGCTGGTGCCCGCCCAGGGCCTCCCCCGGGACGGGCCAAGCGCTCGCCCGAACGCGGGCGACCGGGTGCCACATCGGCAAGACCATGCGGTATTGTGCCGAAATTGACAGCCGGGCGTAAATTTCGGCCCGTCATCGTCGTTCCGGACCGCTTTCCCGGCTCCTTTTCGCTCGCGCGGCCCGGACTCAGCGATCGCTCTCGCCGCTTGCAGAGGGCCGCCCCGGACCCGCGCCAACCACGGACAGGTTGTCGATCAGGCGCACCTCGCCGAGTCGGGCGGCGACCACGAGTCGACCGTGTTCGACCAGTCGGTCGCGCTCCTCGAATCGGCGGTCGTCGACATAGGCGAGGTAATCGACCTCGAACCCCTGCTGGGCAAGCCAATGGCGGGCCCCGGCCAGCGTGGCGGCCACCGTGTGCCCGCCGGCAAGCGACTCGGCCGCCCGGGTCAGGGCGCGATACACCGCCGGTGCGCGCTGGCGTTGCCCCTCGTCGAGAAACCGGTTGCGCGAACTGATCGCCAGCCCGTCCGACTCGCGATGCGTCGGCTCGATCGCCAGCTCCACCGGAAAGTCGAGGTCGGTGATCAGCCGTCGGATCACGGCCACCTGCTGGGCATCCTTCTCGCCGAATACCGCCACGTCCGGGCGCACCAGATTGAACAGTTTGCTCACCACCGTGGCAACGCCGGTGAAATGCCCCGGACGCGCCGCACCCTCGAGCCGCTCACCGAGCGGGCCTGCATCGACGCGGACGAGGCCCTGCTGACCGTTCGGGTAAAGCTCCGCCTCGGTGGGCACGAACACCGCTGCCACCCCGGCACGCTCCAGTTGCTCGAGGTCGTCCTGCTCGGTGCGCGGGTAACGGGCCAGGTCGGCGGCGTCCTCGAACTGCAACGGGTTGACGAACAGGCTGACGATCACCGATTCGGCGCGGCGCCGGGCGTGGTCGATCAGGGCCAGATGCCCGGCGTGGAGATTGCCCATCGTCGGCACGAATCCCAGCCGACCCGCCCCGATTCGCCGCCCGTCTCGCCACTCGCAGAGCTCGTCGACCTCGCGCAGGACTTCCATCAGAAGCTTTCTTCGTCGGTGGGAAAACGACGCTCGCGCACGGCCTCGACATAGGCGGCAAACGCGCCTCGGATCGAGCCGCCTTCGAGGAGAAAATCGCGAACGAAGCGGGGCGGCGTCTCGGTCAGGCCGAGCATGTCGTGCATCACCAGCACCTGCCCGTCGGTGCCCGCGCCGGCACCGATGCCGATCACCGGCACGGTCACCGCCGCGGTCAACTGTCGCCCCAGTGCCCTAGGTACGCATTCGACCACCAGCAGGTCGATACCCGCCTCGACCAGGGCCTCGGCATCCTCGAGGATGCGGCGCGCGGCGAGGTCGTCGCGACCCTGTACCCGGTAGCCGCCCAGCTTGCGTACCCGCTGCGGCAGCAGACCGACGTGACCACAAACCGGGACGCCATTGCCCGTGAGCGCGCGCACGATCTCGGCCTTCTCCGCGCCGCCTTCAAGCTTGACCATGTCGGCGCCCTTGCCCATCAACACCCCGGCGGCGTCAAGCGCCCGCTCGACCGTCGCATCGCTGAGAAACGGCAGATCGGCAATCACCGCGACGTCGCCCGCACCACGCCGAACCAGCCCGACGTGGTAGGCAATGTCGTCCACGCTCACGCCGAGGGTGTCCCGCTCGCCCTGCACGACCATTCCCAGCGAATCGCCCACCAGGAAGGCATCCGCGCCCGCGGCAGCCGCCGTCCGCGCAAAGCCCGCCTCGTAGGCAGTCAGCATCGCGATCGCGCGGCCATCGTTCTTGAACTGTCGCAATTGGGCGAGGGTCATGACGGTCTCCTCGGGGTGGGACCGGGCGCATCGGAGCGCGTCGGGCGCGAGCGACCTGCCGCTGCGTCCAAGCCGACCGGCGCGCGCACCGAATCGGGATGGTGTTGCCATTGCAGCGGACGTAGAAAGCGCAGCGGGTGGTCGCGGACCGCGCCGAGCCACCCGGCCAGCCGAGTACCATCGGGCAGCCGGGCATCGGGGCGGATCTCGAGCCAGGGAGCCAGCACGAAATGCCGATGCGCGATTTCCGGGTGCGGCACGGTCAACTCGGCGGTCGCGATCTCGCGATCACCGAAGGCGAGGATGTCGAGATCGAGCATGCGTTCACCCCAGTGGCGCGTGAAGGATCGACCGGCGGCACGCTCGAGGCCCTTCAGCGCCCGCAGCAGCGCCTCGGGCACCAGTGAGGCCTCGACCTCCGCGACGGCGTTGATGTAGTCGGGTTGATCCTGCGGGCCGATCGGCGGATTGGCGTACAGCCCCGAGACCGCACGGACACGACAGAGCGGCAGGCTGTCGATCGCCTCGACCGCGCGCTCGATCTGACCGATCGGGTCACCGAGGTTGGCACCGAGGCCAATGGTCGCGATGCTCGCGAGTTCCTGAGCCATCCGTTCCTCCAAGCCCGAACTGGCTCAGACCCCGGCCTTTTGCCGGTTGCCGCCGGAACGACGCCGGCGACGCCGACGCTTCTTGCCAAAATCCGAGGGCTTGAGCGCATCGACCGAGGCGTCCTCCGCCCCGCCGCGCTCCGGGGCATGTCGACGCCAGGCCTCGCAGATCGATTGATCGACTTCGCGGGTTCGCGAGCGCAGGCAGAGGAAGTCGACCGCGGCACGGAACCACGGTGCCGTCGTCAGCGCCTTCTGCTCGTCGCTCAGCGAGGAGGCAGTCTGGTTCGCCGACGGTGAGTCGCGCTCGAGCTCTGGCTGCAGCGACCAGATTGCGCGGATGATCTCGGCCAGCCGCCGCGGGATCATCAGCCGACGTGCGGCGACCGCCAGCACGTCGTCGGCGGCGAGTACGAGCGCATCGTCGGCCGGGACGCGTTGATGCAACCAGTGCATCCGGCGACGCCCCAGCATGCGCCAGAACAGCCCGGCGAACAGGAAGGCGGGATTGACCGGCAGGTCCTTGGCGACCCGATCGTCGGTCGCTTCGAGCACCGCCTGGATCAGCTCCCAGTCACTGGCCGGGTCGTTGGGCTCGATCCAGGTGGCGAGATCGTCGAACAGGTAAGCGAGCAGTCCGAGACGCTTGAGTTCGAGCACTGTCTGCCGGCCGGCACCGCCCTGCAGGAGCTTGACGGTTTCGTCGAACAGGCGCGCCGGGGCGATGTCGGCGATCGTATCGCGACAATGGGCGATCGCCCGCTCGCTGTCGTCGGTCAGGTGGAAACCGAGCTTCGCGGCAAAACGGGCCGCGCGCAGCATGCGTACCGGGTCCTCCCGGTAGCGCGATTCCGGCTCGCCGATCACGCGCAGGCGGCCGCTGTGAATGTCGGTCAGACCCTCGACATAGTCGACCAGCTCGCCGGAGGCGAAGTCGAGATAGAGGGCGTTGCAGGCGAAATCCCGCCGCCAGACGTCCTCGTCGATGGTGCCGAAGACGTTGTCGCGGGTGATCATGCCGCCGTCGGCGCGCTTGACCTCGGCGGCATCACCGCCGCGAAAGGTGGTGACCTCGATCAGCTCGTCGCGGAACACCACGTGGACGATCTTGAAGCGCCGGCCGATGATCCGGGCACGCTTGAACAGGCGCTTGACCTGCTCGGGGCGCGCATCGGTAACCACATCGAAGTCCTTGGGATGGCGCCCTCGCAGGAGGTCGCGCACGCAACCGCCGACGGCGTATGCCTCGAAACCGCCCTCGTGCAACCGTTCGAGCACGAACCGGGCGTTTTCGCTCAGGTCGTTCAGCGAGATGCCGTGCGTCTCGGCGGGGATTCGGGTCTGAATTGGTGTCGTTTTATCTGACAAAACACTCTGCCGTTGTTGGTCGACGATTGTTGCTGGCCGGCGATGATCGCCCGGTGGCGGACCGCCGGGGACCTTCAGTCTACGGCCGTTTGGCGCGAGCGCGGCACCCGAGGCCAGCGTACCGGCTATTGATCGCGCATCCGGTGGCCCGGTGGCCCCGGCCGCGCGAGGCCAAGGAATGGCGCGGGCATCACGGGACCAAAGAACACGGCTTACCAGTCTACCACCATGCCGGCCATGCCGAATCCCCAGCGCCCGCGCGGTAACGCCCCATTCCCCGCTCGGCGTCCGTCCGTGCCGAGGGCATCGGGGCACAAGGAACACACCGCCCGGCTGGCGTCAGTCCAAGGAAGGCGCCCTGTTCTATGCTAGGATTTCGCGCCAATCGTGCCGTGTTGGCGCCCCGAAAGCCAACTCGGTTTCGGTCCTGTTTTTTCCCCGCCTAGGGCAAGTGCCGTGCAAGCGATCGAACTGTTGGCCATCGTCGTCCTGCTGCCTTTCCTTGCCGCGCCGTTCGCGGCGTGGGGCGCGCGGTTCAACCGCTTCGCGGCCGCGTGGGTCGCCGGCGGCGCGACGCTGGCCGCCCTGGCCCTGTTCGCCGCCCTGGTCTATGCCTACGGCGACGTGATGCCGGTGGCCACCTCGCACGCCTGGATCGAGTCGGCCGGTCTGAGCTTCGGCTTCCGCCTCGACGGCCTGTCGATGATGTTCGCCGGTCTGATCCTCGTGATCGGCCTCTTGATCGTGATTTATGCCCGCTACTATCTCTCGCCGAGCGACTCGATGGGCCGGTTCTTCGCCTATCTGCTCATGTTCATGGGGGCGATGCTCGGGGTGGTGCTCGCCGAGAACCTGATCAACCTGGTGATCTTCTGGGAGTTGACGTCGCTGGCCTCGTTCCTGCTGATCAGCTACTGGCAGCACCGCAAGGAGGCGCGCTACGGGGCACGTCTCGCTCTGGCGATCACCGGGGCCGGGGGGCTGGCCCTGCTCGGCGGCGTGTTGATCCTCGGCCATATCGTGGGCTCCTACGAACTCAGCGACGTGCTGGCCGCTGGTGATCTGATCAAGAACCACGACCTCTACGCCCCGGCGCTGATCCTGATCCTGCTGGGCGTGTTCACGAAATCAGCCCAGTTCCCCTTCCATTTCTGGCTGCCCAACGCGATGGCCGCGCCGACGCCGGTCTCCGCCTACCTGCACTCGGCGACGATGGTCAAGGCTGGCATATTCCTGCTGGCGAGGTTCTTCCCCGCACTGGCCGGCACCGATCTCTGGGTGGGGATCGTGTCCACGGCGGGGCTGATCACGTTCCTGCTCGGGGCGTACACCGCGCTGTTCCGCCACGATCTCAAGGGGCTTCTGGCCTATTCGACCATCAGCCACCTCGGCCTGATCACCCTGCTGTTCGGTTTCGGCACGCCGCTGGCCGCCGTGGCAGGCATCTTTCACATTCTCAACCATGCCACCTTCAAGGCGAGTCTGTTCATGGTCGCCGGCATCGTCGACCACGAGACCGGCACCCGCGACATGCGGCGGCTCGGCGGGCTGATCAAATTCATGCCGCACACCGCAGCGCTCGGCATCATCGCGGCGATGGCGATGGCCGGCGTGCCGCTATTCAACGGCTTTCTCTCCAAGGAGATGTTCTTCACCGAGTCGATGCGCGTGGCCGGCTCCATGGGCCCGGTGTGGCTGCTGCCGATATTGGTGTCGCTGGGCGGCCTGCTCTCGGTGGCCTATTCGCTGCGCTTCGTCCACGACACCTTCTTCGGCAAGCTTGACGGGGACCTGCCCAAGACACCGCACGAGCCGCCGGGCATGATGAAGCGGCCGGTCGACCTGCTGGTCATATTGAGCCTGGCCGTCGGCATCCTGCCCGCCTTGGTGATCGGGCCGCTCCTGCACGTGGCCGTGACCGGCGTACTGCAGGGCGAGCCGCCCTACTACAAGCTCGCACTCTGGCACGGGTTCAACCTGCCGCTGTTGATGAGCGCGGTGGCGCTGGGCGGCGGCGTGGTGCTCTACCTCCTGCGCCGCCCCGTCTTCCGCTGGCATGGCCGGTCGCTCGCGCATCTCGACGCACGGGTGCCCTACAACCGCCTGATGGAACTGTTGATGCGCAGCGGCGCCGGCGCGACAGCGCTGATCGACAACGGCCGCCTGGGTCGGCTGGTCATCGTGACGCTCGGCTTCGCCCTCGGCGCCGGTCTGCTCGGTTACCTGCTGCCTCAGACGCTCGCGCCGGTGCGCAACGCCATCGAGCACGCGAGCGCGGCCGACAGCGGCGATTGGGTAACCGTCTTTGCTATCGCGCTCATCGTGCTGGCGACCCTGGTCACCACCGTGTGGCACCGCCAGCGTCTGTTCGCCCTGATCACCATGAGCGTCGTGGGATTGGGCGTGGCCATGCTGTTCGCGCGTTTTTCGGCACCGGACCTCGCGATGACGCAGCTCTCGGTCGAGGTCGTGACGATGATCCTGTTGCTGCTGGCACTGTTCTACCTGCCGCAACAGAGTCGTGCGCTCTCCAGCCCGGCGCGGCGCTGGCGGGATGCCGGCATCGCCACGGCCCTCGGCGCGGGCATCGCCGCCTTCACCTACGCGATCATCAGCCGACCGTTCGAGTCGATCTCCGGTTACTTCCTCGAACAATCGGTCCCGGGCGGGGGCGGCCACAACGTGGTCAACGTGATCCTGGTCGACTTCCGCGGCTACGACACCTTCGGCGAGATCACCGTGCTCGCGCTGGCCGGGCTGGGCATTTTCGCCATGCTCAAGGGGCTCTCCCTGCCCGCCTCGAGGCGCGACCCGTTCGGGCGTCCCTGGAGCGACGATCCGCATCCGTTGCTGTTGCGCACCTTCACGCAGATCCTGCTGCCACTGACATTGCTGTTCGGCATCTACGTGTTCCTGCGTGGGCACAACCAGCCCGGCGGCGGCTTTATTGCCGGGCTGATCGTGGCCAGCGCGCTGATCGCTCAATACATGGCCAACGGCATCGAGACCGCCGAACGCAAACTGCGCCTGCCGATCCACGGCATTCTCGGCGCGGGGTTGCTGATCGCACTGGGTACCGGGCTGACGTCAATGGTCTTTGGCGTGCCGTTTTTGACCTCGGCGTTCACGCATCTCGACCTGCCGGTGATCGGTGACATCGAAATCGCCTCGGCGATCGCCTTCGACCTGGGCGTGTTCCTGGTGGTGGTCGGCTCGACCATGCTGATCCTGCTGAACCTCGGCCGCCTCACCGACCACGCGGTCGACCACCCGGACTACACCGCGATCGAGTCCAGCCACACCGACGCCGGCACCCGGCGGGAGGCCGACGCATGACCAACATCGCCCTTTCCCTGCTGATCGGGATGCTGACCGGAGCCGGGGTCTATCTCGTCCTGCGCGCACAGACCTTCCCGGTGGTGCTGGGGCTGACGCTGATGTCCTACGGCGTGAACCTGTTCCTGTTCGCCATGGGACGCTTGAAAACGGCCGCGCCGGCGGTCGTCGGCGCGGTAGAGCACCCGACCGATCCCCTGCCGCAAGCCCTGGTGCTGACCGCCATCGTGATCGCCTTCGCCATGACCGCCTTCGTGATCGTGCTCGCGCTCAAGGCCCGGGCCGCGCTTGGCAATGATCACGTCGACGGCGTACATATCCCACAGGCCGACCGACTCCTTGACCGCAGCGAGGAGCCGCGCGCATGACGGCGAACCTGATCTCTCTGCTGGTGCTGTTGCCGATCGGCCTGGCGGCGATCCTGACCGTCATCGACCGGCGGCTGCCCACGCTCGCCCGCGGGCTCAATCTGGCCGGGGTTGCCTCGCTGCTGGCCGTGAGCGCGGGTCTGCTGCTCGCCGGGGCCGGCGATGCGCCACGGGTGATCGAGCTGGGGAGCTGGGCCGCGCCGTTCGGCATCGTCTGGGTGTTCGACCGCTTGTCGGGATTGATGCTGCTCCTGACGGCCACCGTCGCCCTGCTCGCCCTCGTCTACGCGATCCGCCGCGACGAGGACCAGGCCGGACCGCACTTCCATGCCTTGTTCCAGGCGCAACTGTTCGGGCTGAACGGCGCGTTCCTCACCGGCGACCTGTTCAACCTGTTCGTGTTCTTCGAGGTGCTGCTGCTGGCCTCCTACGGTCTCTTGCTGCACGGCAACGGCCGCAAACGCACCCGCGCCGGCTTTCACTACGTGGTGGTCAACCTGATCGGCTCGACGCTGTTCCTGTTCGCGGTCGGCGCGCTTTACGGCACGGTCGGCAGCCTCAATCTGGCGGATATCACCCTCAAGCTGCCCAACGTCGCCCCCGACGCCGTGCCGCTGGTCACTACCGCGATCTTCCTGCTGTTCACGGTGTTCCTGATCAAAGGGGCGGCTTTCCCGCTGTATCTGTGGTTGCCGGGCGCCTACGCGCACGCCTCGATCCCCGTCGCGGCCCTGTTCGCGATCATGACCAAGGTGGGCCTCTACTCGGTGCTGCGTGTCGACAGCGTCATGCTCTCGGGCAACACCATCGGCGGCATCATGGAGACCACCGCCCTGATCGCCCCGTGGCTGTTGTGGCTGGGGCTGATCACCCTGCTGCTTGCCGCCCTGGGCGTGGTCGCCGCGCGCTTCGTGCGCCGGCAGGTCGCCTACCTGATCATCGCCTCGGTGGGAACCATCCTGATCGCCCTGGGCCTGGTCACCGGCGACAGCGGCGAGGCGGCGATCGGCGGCGCGCTCTACTACTGGATGCACACCACGGTGCTCAGCGCCGGCTTCTTCCTGCTGGCCGGGCTGATCCTGCGCCATCGCCCCGAAGCCGGCGACGGCATCGAGAGCGCCCCGCCGATGCCGCACGCGATCCTGGTCGGCTCGCTGTTTTTCGCCTACGCGATCGCGATGGCCGGCCTGCCGCCGCTGACCGGGTTCTTCGGCAAGGTCATGATTCTCGCCGCCGCGCTCGACAGTGCGCTGATGGCGCCGATCTTCGCCGTGATCCTCACCAGCGGCCTGATCATGGTGATCGCCCTGGCACGCACCGGCAGCCGTCTTTTCTACCAGTCGCATGCCATGCCGGGTCACCCGGCCCAATCGACGCCGGCCGACGCCCGGGTGCCCTTGCCCGGCCTAGGCATGGCGCTCCTGCCGCTCTTGCTGGCCGGGATGATGGTGGTCTGGGCCCACCCCCTGTCCGGCTGGCTCGCTCAAACGGCTACCCAGATCGCGACCCCCGGGGGCTACCTGGATGCCGTGATGCCCAACGGCCTGCTCGAACCGGCGACCGCGCCGGGCAAGTTCGGCGCGGACCACGACGGAGGCCAACACTGAGATGCAACGTGCGCTGCCCCAACCCATCCTGAGCCTCGTCCTGCTGGTCTCCTGGCTGGCACTCAACAACAGCGTGGCGCCCGGTTCGATCGTCATGGGGGCGATCGTCGCCCTGGTCGTGCCGTGGATCACCCACCGATTCTGGGAAATCGGCGCCGGGGTGAAAAACGGCGCCGCCCTGCTGGGCTACCTCGGGATCGTCGTGATCGACATCATCCAGGCGAACTTCACCGTGGCGCGCCAGGTGCTGGGGCGGAATGCCGCGCTGCGCTCGCGACTGTTCGAATTGCCGCTCGACCTGGAGGGCGCCCTCCCCATCAGCCTGCTGGCCGCGACGATCACCCTGACGCCCGGGACCGTCTCATGCCGGGTCAGCCCCGACCAGCGCAGCCTCTGGGTACACGCCCTGCATACGGACGACGAGGACGCGGAAATCCTCGGCATCAAGCAGCGTTACGAGGCGCGCCTGCAACGCATTTTCGGCCAGCCCGTCACGGCCGGGGAACGGCCATCCAGCCACGGGAGGACCGAGTCATGATCCACGTCAGCCTGGGCCTCGCCCTGGTCCTGATCGTCGTCGCGATGGGACTGGCCACGTTTCGCCTGTTGAAGGGCCCGGAGACGGTCGATCGGGTGCTGGCGCTCGACACCCTTTCGATCAACGCCATCGCGCTGCTGATCGCGCTCGGCATCTGGTTCGAGACCTCGATCAATTTCGAGGCAGCACTGCTGATCGCGGTCCTGGGGTTCATCACCACGGTCGCGCTGAGCAAGTATCTGATCCGCGGCGACATCGTCGAATGACCGGAGACACGCCATGATTGTCGATCTGATCGTCAGCGCCCTGATCCTGTTCGGTGCGCTGTTCGTGCTACTGGGCTCGCTGGGCCTGGCGAAGCTGCCCAGCTTCTTCATGCGCCTGCACGCACCGACCAAGGCCTCGACGCTGGGAGTCGGTGCCCTCCTGCTCGGGTCGGCGATCTACTTCTCCACGCGCGACGCGCTGACCGTCCACGAGATCCTGATCTTGATCTTCCTGTTTCTCACCGCGCCGGTCAGCGCGTTGCTGATGGCGCGCGCCGGCCTGCACCGAGGGCTCGACGGGCACAATCCCGACCGGGAATGGCCGGAGGACGGCAAACGGGAGGACTGATCACAGGCCGGATGTTGGCCGGACCCGTCACGGTGCGTGAATGGCAGAGGTTTCCTAGCCCTGGCAGATGGCGTGCAGCCGTTCCAGGGCTGCAAGCAACTCGGACGTGACTTCCCAGCGCTCGCGGCTGATATAGAGCCAGGCCGAGACCTCGCCCGCCGACTGCCCGACCGTCCTGGTGGCGAGAATCACCACCGTGTGACCGGCCGCGTTGATCACCACTGGTGCGCCGCCCTCGTCCACCCCCGGGTCACCCGGCTCGCCGTCGCTTTGCACCCAGCGGCCCTCGCCGCTCACCAGTACGCGCCCCACCTCGTCGGCCAGCGGCCGCAGTAACGCCTGGTGGCGGCACAGGACCGGCGGGAGCACGTGTTCCAGCCGATGCAGCAAGGCCTCGCGGTCGTGTACCTCGTCGAGGCCGACCGTGACGGCGAAGACGTCGAGGAAGGGGCTGGTGTCCTGGTGCGCGAGTTGCTCGCGCATCCGCAGGCGGTCCTCGAACGGCAGCGTCGCGCATCGTGCCGCCAGCTGATCCACCTTCGCCCGCACCAGCCCGTCGTCGACCTCATTCGCCGGCTTGAGCATGCCGATCAGGCGTTCGGGGTCCCCCTCGGCGTTGCGTTGCACCAGCAACTCGAGCCAGAGCGTCCCGACTGAAGGCTGCCCCGGCACCTGGCCCTCGATCGCCACCCGATCGACGGCGCCACGGGCGAAATAGGCCGGCAGCGCAACCTCCGGGTCCAAGGCCAGGGGCGAGGTCGGGTCGATGGGGCGGAACAACTCGAACAGCGGACTGCCCACCAGCGATTCACGTGGCTGACCCAGCCAGTTCGCCGCCTGTCGATTTGCGGCCACCAGGTGCAGGCGCGCCGGGTCGAGTTCGATCAGGCCCAGGGTCGGCATATCGAGCCAAGCGCGGTGCCAGAAGTCGCGTTCGCGCCGCAGGTTCCGGGTCTTGAGGCGATGCCGGCCCACCGAGAACCGCCAGAGGAAAAACAGCGCCGCCAGGGTGCCGAGCGTCGAGAGGATCGCCGTGAGGCTCAGCCATTTTTCCATCTGCTCGACCGGCGCGAGCACCGCTCGACGGTCCTGCAGCACCAGAAGGCGGGCGTCGAGCCGGTCGAGTGCGACCGTGGCGTACACCCGGTCGACGCCCTCGATGCGTGTCACGCCTTCAGTGACCGGCGAATTCGGCTCCGAAAACAGTCCCGCCTGCAGACGGTCGACGATCGGAGCCGGGGTCTCGGCTACCCGCTGCGATTCATCGCGCGGGTCGAGCGTCAGCATCGGCCACGCGGAGGCATCCGTCCTTGGTGCGGGTGGAACCTGGATCAACAGCGTCCGCAAGGCGTCATCGGCGCGCACCCGTCGATCGCGCGCCTCGGCGCCATCAACCAGTGCCTCGGTGTTCAACCGGGTCCAGAAAAGCAGGTACCACGGACCCCGGCTGACCGCGGTACGCTCATCGTAGATCGGCAGTATCCAGAACCGATCGATGCCAGGACGTCCGCGGGTGAAACGACTGACCGCCTCCACCTTGGCAGTGACCGCGGCCTGGTCGAAGGCCTGCATGTCCGGGGGAAGCACGGTCGCCGACCCGATTTGCAGACGCGCGTTGCGATCGGGATCGAGGAGGGTTATCGCATCGAAGCGCGACAGCAGGCCGGCCCGGCGCAGGTCGTCGGGGAACCCCTCGGTGCCCCCCTCTTCGAGATCCCTGACCCACTGGCTGAGCCACTCGCGGCGCTGGACGATGGCTTGAACCTGCTGTTCGCGCTCGTCGAGCCAGTTGTCGATCTCGATCGCCCGGATGGCCGCGAGGTTACCGACCTCGCGTTGGGCTTTGTCCAGGAGCAGCGGCGCATACTGCCGGGCGGCCACTACCGTGATCAGGATCTGCGAGGCGGCGATCACCACGAGGGCTACGACCAGGGCAATCAGCCAGAACCGCGAACCACGGACCCGGTCGTGAAGGAAATCCTGCGACCCGTTCCGAGCGGCATACAGCCGATCGACCAGCACATAGAGGAGCGCGCCGGTGACCAGGACGAAGATCTCGCCGAACACCAGCCCGGCGGTGGAGATTTCCCAGTGGACCCCGCCCAGCCGGCCGAGAAGCCACTGGGTGGCCCATATCCACAACGAGGCCAGCAACAGGTAGGCGACCGTGATCGGTAATGCCGGTCGCATGGCCCCAATCCTCATGGGAACCTCGAAAAACCTATTGCGCCACCCGATCGCCGTGTCGCGTGCTCGCTCGTTTCTCGCCTATCACGTTGATATTTATCGTCATTCACTGTGCGGCTCCTTGCACTCGGGCGACTCGTGACGGTTTTTCGAGGCGCCCTCACGTCAGGCGCCGACCCGATCCCGGAAGGCGTTGAGACGCTGAATGCTGCGCATGCGTCCCATCAACTCCAGGATCACGCCGAAACCGGGTGAGGACGTATGTCCGAGCAATGCCAGCCGAAGCACCGGCCCGACCTTGCCCAGTTTGAGTTCCAGGGTCTTGGCCACGCCCTTTACCGCGGCTTCGAGCGTGTCGCTGCTCTCCCAGACACCATCGTCGTCCAGCGCGACGATCAGCGCGTCGACCACCATCGCAGCCGAGGCGTCGAGCTTCGCCATGGCCTCGGGATCCGGCTCGACGGCGTCCTGGAAGAACGGCCGGGCCTCCTCGGCCATCTCCACCAGCGTGTGTACCCGATCGACGTAAGCGGGCACGACCGCCGCGGGCCGAGGACCGAACCCGTCCGGATCGATGCCCAGCTGGCCGAGATGCCAGCGCAACTCGGCGGCGACCTCGGCCACCGGCAGCTCGCGCATGTAGTGCTGGTTGAGCCAACGCAGCTTGTCGGGATTGATGCTGGAGGCCGAGTGGTTGACATCCTTGATGTCGAACAGCTGGACCAGCTCGGCGCGGGAAAAGATTTCCTCGTCGCCATGTGACCAACCCAGGCGCACCAGGTAATTGAGCAACGCCTCGGGCAGGAACCCGTCGTGGCGGTACTGCATCACGGATACCGCACCGTGGCGCTTGGACAGCTTGGCCCCGTCGGGGCCGTGAATCATTGGCAGGTGCGCGAACCGGGGCGGCTCGACGCCCAGCGCACGGTAGAGATTGATCTGGCGCGGCGTGTTGTTGAGGTGATCGTCGCCACGAATGACATCGGTAATACGCATGTCCATGTCGTCGACCACCACCGTGAGATTGTAGGTGGGGCTACCGTCGCCGCGCGCGATGATCAGGTCGTCGAGCTCGTCGTTGCGGAAGGTAACCCGTCCGCGGATGGCATCCTCGACCACCACCAGCCCGTCGAGCGGGTTCTTGAAGCGCACCACCGGCTTGACGCCCGCCGGCGGCGTGCCGGTGAAATCGCGGTAACGACGGTCGTAGCGCGGCTTCTCGCCGCGTTTCATCTGCGCCTCGCGCAACGCGTCGAGTTCCTCGCGCGTGGCGTAGCAATAGTAGGCCTTGTCCTCGGCCAGCAATTGGTCGATCACCTCCCGGTACCGGTCCATGTGCTCGGTCTGGTAGAACGGCCCTTCGTCGTAGTCCAGCCCCAGCCAGGTCATGCCCTCGAGGATCGCGTTGACCGACTCGGCGGTGGACCGTTCGCGATCGGTGTCCTCCACCCGCAGGACGAACTCGCCGCCGTGGCGGCGCGCGTACAGGTAACTGAACAGGGCCGTGCGGGCGCCGCCGATGTGCAGGTAGCCGGTGGGCGACGGGGCAAAGCGGGTGCGAACGGTCATCGGTACCTCGAGGCGGACTGTCGGGTGGTCGCGGTCGCCGGGACGCTTCGCGCCCTCGGCAGGGGAACGGGGGAATTATAGAGGGTCGGACATCTCATCACGAATCGGTGCTAGCTCGCCCCGACAAAGACCGAACAAGGCAGGGCGACATCGTGCTTGCTGCGAAACCGAGTCGCGGCCAGCGCCGCGGCAGGCAGAGCCGGCGAGTGCAGGCGCTGCACCACGATTCCCTCGGGCGCACGGGCACAGAACCCCGCCACGGAGCCTTCGTCGTCCGACAACACCACCAATGGACGAACCAGCCGACCGGTGAAGTTGTATTCGTCGCGATACTTGCCGACGAAGGCGATGGAATGGCCCGCGCGCTGCCAGTCGCCCAGGCGCGTGGCGAAGGCCCCGGCATCGAAAGCCGGGCGCAGGGGGGCGAGCGCGAGCTGTAACAGCAGCAACCCCACCATGGTCGTCGCGGTGATGATGATCACCCGGCGGACCAGGCTCCGGGCGACCCAAAGCCATCCGGGCCACACGGCCAGCACTACCAACGCCAACCCCAGAAGGCTGACCCAGGCCGGAAGCATGTCCATCAGGGCGCTTCCCCCCACCCAGGGAAGCATCACCACCGCCAACCCCAAGGCCAACCACAGGATGGCGGCCGGCCAGCCCCGGAGAGAGTGATCGTCTCGATTCGCAAGACCGACCGCCGTCGCCAACGCAAGCGCCGGGAGCATCGGCAACAGGTAGTGCGGCAATTTGCCCGAGGCGAGCGACAGCACGAAGCAGGGAAACCCAACCCAGGCGAGCAGCATCGCCGTGAGTCTACCCTTGTACGGTTCCGGCCATTCAATCGAGCGACGCCAGATCAGAGGAAGCATCAGCGTCCACGGCAGGAACAGCAGGGGCAGCACCCAGAGGTAGTAATAGAGAGGTTGGGCATGGGCGAAGGCGTGCACGGTGCGCCCCGCGACCTGCCCCCAGAGAATCGCCTCGGCATAAGCCGGCCCGCCAAGGCTCGCCGCCCACAGCGCCCAGCCGAGCGCCACGGCAGAACCGAGAAAGCCGACGGTGCCGGCCTTGGCGAACCAGCGCCACGACAGCGATACCCCGGCCCACCAGGGCGCGGCCACCGTCAACGGCACGAGGTAGATCAGGGCGAACGGCCCCTTGGCGAGTGCGCCCAGCGCGGTCCCCAAAAACAACCACAGCCAGCCGCGCCGCCACCCCCGCCCCAGTTCAAGCAGCCCGAACACGCCAAGCAGGACGAAAAACACCACGAGCTGATCGAACAGCGTCAGGGTGGCAAAACCAGCCCAGTAGATCGTCCCTGCGAGGATCCAAGGCGTCAGACGCGAAACCAGCGGCCGCTGTGGGACCATCCGGGCCGCGATGGCCCGAACGAGGAAAAGACTACCCAGTGCGAAGCCGGGCGCGACCAGCCGCGGGGTAATCTCGTTGACACCGAACACGGCCCAGCCCGCATGGATCAGCCAGAACAGGAGCGGCGGCTTGTGGCTGTAGGGCTCGCCGTTGAGCAGGGGCACGACCCACGAGCCCGACTGCCACATTTCCCAGGCGACACCGAGGTAACGCGTCTCGTCGACCGGCATCAGCGGCCGGATCAGCAAGGACACCGCCACCAACAGCAGGAACAAAGGCAACCAGCCCCAGTCCAGCATTCGATCCAGGTCGCGGGTCGTCTCCCGGGTCGTCTCCACGGCACCTCCTCGCGTCATTCGATGATCGCCCGGCCTGACAGCGCGACAACACCGTCGATTCGAACTTTCGCACCATGGCACGGCTCGTGCTTAGAACGTTACCGAATCCTTCGGACAGCAGTCGCCATGATACCCACGCACCCCGATCCCGAGAGCCGAGCCCCGCGCTTCCTTCCCGCATCGACGAGCCGATTCGTCCGGCTGGCGATTGCCGCACTGTGGCTGCCGGTCATGGCCTGGGCCGGCCCGGGACACACTCAGTCCGATACCTGTGAGGCCAAGCATCGGCTGGTAATCACCGAAGCGCGCATCGTCCGCGAGCCAGGGGACGTCGCCGGGTTGTCCGGCGCCCTCACCGGCAGGCTGGTCGGCCGACTGGAGGCCGGCGGCTTCAATGTCGAGGCGGTCGTGGCGCCGACCCGCGCCGAGGGACTGACACCGGCAATGGACGCCTTCGCCCGCCACGCCGCGCCCTACTTTCTCCGCCTGGAGGCCGTCGACCTGGTCACCGAGGGCCGCCCGTCGGCGTTCGTGTTGCTGCCGGCCCGTTACGCGCCGCGTGCGGGGGAACTGGTCGCCACCCTCGACGAAGGAGCTCGCGGCATTCGACTGGGCAACTGGCGCATCAACCTCGAAGCGACGAGTGGCCGGCCGTTCGATCCGCCGGTCGACGCCCGGGGCCGCGCCTTCTGGCAAAGCGACTGGGGACGATCCCTCGACGCGGGCATCGAACGACTGGCCACGGCGATCAACGCCACGCTCGATTGTCGCCCGTTGACCGGCCGCGTAGTGTCCACGCAGGCTCGTGGCGGCGCGACGGATCTACGTGTCGATCTGGGCCGCGAGGACGGACTCGGCGCAGGCGACCGCATCCTCGTGGTCGATCCGGGCACGCCGATCGACTGGCTGGGCGTCAATCTCTTGACTCGTCCTGCGCTTGAGACGACGGCCGGTCCGGTTCGCGACCCCCGCTCGCTCGGCGAGGCGCGCCTTACCTACCTTGGGGAACGCGAGAGCACGCTCCGGTACCTCGGCACGCAACCGGTTGAGGCGGGCGACCTGATCGAGGTCACGCCGCGCCGCGATCGACTCGAGCCCTCACCTGAGTGACCCGGTGCATCTGGCACGCCCTGCGAATGATCGACTCAGTCGACCCGCTCGCCCAACCCGCGTGACAAGTCGGCGATGATGTCCCGCGGGTCCTCAAGGCCGACGGAAAGTCGGATCAGACCTTCGTCGATGCCCGCCTCGGCCCGCGCCTCGGGACTAAGCCGGCCGTGGGTAGTGCTCGCCGGGTGGGTGATGGTGGTCTTGGTGTCACCGAGGTTCGCGGTGATCGAGAGCATCCGGGTGCGGTTGATCACCTCCCAGGCCCTCTCGCGCCCGCCCTCGACCACGAACGAGACGATCGCCCCCGGACCTGTTTGCTGGGCGGCGATGATCTTCGCCTGCGGGTGATCGGCCAGCCCCGGGAAATGTACCCGGGCGACCCGCTCGTGGGCAACCAGCCAGTCGGCCACCTCGCGCGCATGGCGGCTGTGGGCCTCCATGCGCAGGTTCAGCGTCTCCAGGCCCTTGGCAAAGATCCAGGCGTTGAACGGCGCCATCGTCGGCCCGCAGGTCCGCAAAAAGCCGCGCACTTCCTTGCCAACGCGCTCGGCATCCCCCACGACCGCCCCACCGATGGCGCGCCCCTGCCCGTCGAGAAACTTGGTCGCCGAGTGGATCACGATGTCCGCGCCGAGGCTCAGCGGCCGCTGCAAGGCCGGGGTGCAAAAGCAGTTGTCCACCACCAGCGCGGCATCGAACCGGTGCGCCAGGTCCGCCAGCCACCGGATGTCGGCCACCTCGGTGAGTGGGTTCGACGGCGTCTCGATGAACAGCAGGCGGGTGCGCTCATTGACGGCGGCCTGCCACTGCGACTCATCGGTCAGGTTCACCCAGTGCACCACCAGGCCGAACTTCGCCAGGTACTTGTCGAACAGCACCTTGGTGGTACCGAAGACCTGGCGGGCGATCACCACCTCGTCACCGGCCTCGCACAGGGCCATGAAGGTGGTCAGGATCGCGGCCATGCCCGAGGCGGTGGCAACGCAGTCCTCGCCACCTTCCATCGCCGCCAGGCGCTCCTCGAAGATGCGCGTGGTGGGGTTGGTGAAGCGGGCGTAGATGTTGCCCGGCTCGTCGCCAGCAAAGCGCGCCGCGGCCTGCTCGGCCGACTCGAAGGTGAAGCTCGAGGTAGTGAAGATCGGCTCGCCGTGCTCGCGCTCGGGTGTCGGGTGGTGGCCGACACGAATAGCCTGGGTGGCGAGCGACCAGGCAGGATCGGGACGGTGGGTCGAATCGGTCATGGCTCTCGAGTCGGTCGGGCCCGTGTCAACGGGCGTTGAAGAAATGCCAGGCGAGGTTGTCGAACTCGGTGATTTCCGCGAGCAGGCAGCCGGTATCCTCGTCGAGTTCGGCGAACTGGTGCTCGGCCAGCGGCGCCATCGAGCAGTTCTCCGGCGGCGTGCCGTACTGGGCGAGCAACTCGCGCATCTGCGGCAGGAATTTCCACTGCAACCATTCCTCGAACGCCAGCGTGTCGAAGCAGAACGGGTTCGGGCTGGACAGCGCCTGGTGGCTGGGCCGCGTGTCGGACCACAGTCCGGCCCGCTGCATCTCAAGGGCGATACGATCGAGTTGGCGCAGCATCTGGTCGGTGCTGGGTCGAACGTGTCTCATCTCGTTGCTCGGCTAAGAAAGGTCTGCACGAATCGACAGTGTCGGAAGCCGGACCGTCGGTTCGCGCGCCGTCTGTTTAGTGAACTCTTGAGGACCCCGGCGGCTCGTCGCTCATCTCTGTCACGCCGTCGTCGTCGGCCCAGAACAGCCGGTGCGGAACGAGCTGCCCGCGACCGATGGCCGCGGCATACATCAGGGTCTGGTGTGTGTACTCGAGGGCCTCGTGCACCGCGTTGACCGGGTCACTACCCTGGGCGATCAGCCCGGCGATGGCCGAGGAAAGCGTGCAACCCGAGCCGTGGAACTTGCCGGCCAGGCGCTCGTAGACGAAGCGCCGCGGCGGCTCGACGCCGAACAACCAGTTCTCGACCTTCTCGCCCGGCTCGTCACCGCCCTTGAGGAGTACGTACTCGGCCCCCAGTGCCGAAAGCATCGCGCCGCGCTCCTGCAGATCACGAGCCTCGGGCGCCAGCACCCGCCCCTCGTGGGCATTGGGCGTCACGATGGTCGCGCGCGGGAAAAGGTGTTCGACGATCGCGGCGGCCACGGCGGCATCCGCCAGCGGCCCGCCCCCGCCGGCAACGAGGACCGGGTCGAGCACCACCGGTATCTCGGGATAGCGCGCCAGGACGGTGGCGACGGCCTCGACCAGCGCGACGTTCCCGAGCATGCCGATCTTGATCGCGCCGACCGGCATGTCCTCCAGCACCGCCAAGGCCTGGTCCATCACCAGCTGGGGATCGCTGGCCACGAACCGGCGCACGTCCACGGTGTCCTGTACCGTGAGCGCGGTGATCGCGGTAGCCGGATGTACGCCCTGGCTGACGATCGCCTCGATATCGGCATGAATACCCGCCCCGCCGCTTGGATCGTGGCCGGCAATCGCGAGGACCACCGGAACGTCCGGGGGGTCGTTGAGCGTCTGTCTGCTGTCCATCTGGTGCTAAGCTCCCTGGAACGGTGATGCACGCCGTGGCGGCTGCGGACGCCTGAGCGCGCCGGGTCCGTCATCATAACGCAGCAGGCGCTGCAGCCATCAGCCCCTCGCCATTCCCGCCCCGATTTCTCACGAGGACCCATCGCGCGATGAGACCCCCGCACCCCGCCGAATGGATTCGCCCGATCAGGCGCTGGATCTGGCAGGAGCAGCCTGCCGGCCATCTCGCGCGGTCCGGCCAACGTCTCGTCCGGGCGTTCCTGGGCGTGATGTCGTCGGCCTCGCGCGGGGACCTTCAACTCAACGCGATGAGCCTCTCCTACACCACGTTGCTGTCGATGGTGCCGCTGCTTGCGGTCAGCTTCTCGGTACTCAAGGCCTTCGGCTCGGCCTCCGTGATCGAACCGTTCCTGCTGTCGTTGCTCGCCCCGCTCGGCGACGCGGCCGACGAGCTGACCCTCAAGCTCCTGGGGTTCGTCGACAACATCCGCGTCGGCGTCCTGGGGGCGGTGGGCGTCGCGCTGCTGTTCTATACCGTGATCGCCCTGATGCAGAAGATCGAGCGAGTCTTCAACCGCATCTGGCACGTCCACCAGATGCGGTCGATGTCTGTGCGCTTCGCCAACTACCTGTCGGTGTTGATGGTCGGCCCGGTGCTGGTGATCGCCGCGGGCAGCCTGACCGCCACCCTGTTCGCCGCCCCGACGATCCGCGGCTTCGCCGAACTGTCGGTGCTGGCGAGCGTGCTCCAGTGGCTCGGCTACCTCGTGCCGCTGGCCATCTGGACCGGCGCGTTCGCGTTCCTGTACCTGTTCATACCCAACACCCGTGTGCGGCCCGGCTCGGCCCTGGTCGGCGGGCTGGTCGCCGCCGTGCTCTGGAATCTGCTGGGTCTCGTCTTCGGCGGGCTGATTGCCGGATCGACCAGCTACACGGCGGTCTACTCGGCGTTCGCCTCGCTGGTGCTGTTCCTGGTGTGGCTACAGATCGCCTGGATGATCGTCCTGATCGGCGCGGGCATCAGCTACGGCTGGCAGCACAGCGACCGTCTGACGCTTGGCGAGGAGAGCGGCATTCACCCCAGCCAGCGTCTTGCCGCGGCCATCGTCATGTTCGACGAGATCGAACGACGATTCGAGTCCGGCCGCCGGCCGCCGGACCGCGATGGCCTCGCCGAGAGGGTCGGCCGATACCCGACGCTGGCCAAGGTCTGGATCGACCCCTTGCTGGAGACGCTGGTCGAGGCCGAACTGTTACGCGTGACCGATTCGGATGCCGCCACCTGCTTCCTGCCGGCCCGACCGGGCCCGGCGATCACGCTCGACGAGGTCGAGAACGCCATTGAAGGCCCCGCCCCGGCGCTACCCGCCGCCCTGCGCGACGAGATCCCGGCCCTGGCCCGATTCGGCGAGCATCAGCGAGAATGGCAGGCCGAACTGGCCCGAACGTCGCTCTCGACGCGGGATCAGTCCGGGGATGACTCCGGGGTTCAGCCACGGGATCAGTCGGGGGATCGTTCCGACGAGGCACCACGCCAGTAGACGGTGTACTCGCCGCCGGGGTCGAGCAGGCGGGCGAACACGAACCAGGCGTCGGAGAGACGATTGAGGTAGGTCGCCAGGCCAGCGCAGCCATCGCCCTGGCCAGCGCCGCCATCGCCCTGGCCGGCGCAGCCATCGCCCCGGCACCAGGCCCAGGCGAGGCGTTCGACCCGGCGCGTACCGGTGCGGGCCAGGTGGGCCCGCGCCATCGCCTCGCTGCCGCCGGGCAGTATGAATTCGCGAAGCGGCGGCAGATCGCCGTTGGCCGCCTCCAGCCAGGTCTCCAGATTTCCGAGCGACGGCAGCTGCGCCGTCTCGGCCATCGCGCCCATCGCGACGAAGCCGCCCAGATCGAAGATCGCCTGCTGCTGTTCGCGGACGAACTTCAGGAGCCTAGGTTCACCCGCCAGCGAGACGGCCAGCGAACCGAGCCGGGCATTGAGTTCGTCGAGTTCACCGAGCAGTTCGATAGCGACGTCCTGCTTGGGCAGCCGGCTACCGTCGGCGAGCCCGGTCTCGCCGCGATCGCCGCTGCGGGTGACCACGCGCGACAGTCGTGGGCGTTCGCGATCCGATTCAGTCATGTCAGCCGGCCTGTGGCTCACTGCCAGGTACGTCCGTGGGCCAGTCGAGCGGGCCGTCGACCAGCACCTTGACGGCGAACACGATGATCGCCGCGACGCCCCAGAGCAGCCCGGCGACCACGCCCAGGTCGACGATGCCATGCCACGGCTGCGGCAATTGATGCACCACGAGCACCAGCGCCACCACGCCGGCCGTCACCGACATGGCGACGATCCGGCGCTTTTTGGTCGCGTGGATATATCCCATGCAATAAATCGGCGCGAGCAGCACATGCCAGCCGACCGGGTGGTGGGCGAGGTACGTGGCACGGGCGACCACCCGCGGGGAAAACCCCTTCTGGAAGCCCTTGTATCCTTCGCCGTAGAGCATGAACGCCATCCAGCCGGCGAAGAACGCCCAGTGCCACCAGGCCCAGGGCGTCTGCCAACCCTCGACGGCGAAGAAAGACAGGCGATAGATGGCCCAGGCCAGCAGGCCACACAGTCCAAGCACGCCCCAGACCGCTCCGATCACACCCAATGACTTGTTCACGGCGACTCCCCCCGGACCTGTGGCCCTGTGACGATGCGTTGGGTTCTTTGGCGAAACAACGGAGTTTATCATGGGCTCAACCACCGATTCCGAGTGCCCTGCCCCGATGAATCCCCGCAGCCGCCGCGAGATGTTCGCCCGTTTTCAACGTCAGCGCCCCGAGCCGACCACCGAGCTCGAATACCGCTCGCCATTCGAGTTGCTGGTGGCGGTGGTGCTCTCCGCGCAAGCGACCGACGTCGGTGTGAACAAGGCGACCCGGCCACTGTTCGCCCGCGCCGACAGCCCGCAGGCGATCCTCGACGTGGGACTCGACGAACTGACCGATGCGATCCGCACCATCGGGCTGTACAAGACCAAGGCGAAGAACGTCTACGCCCTGTGCCAACAACTGATCGACAAGCATGGCGGCGAGGTGCCCGATGATCGCGAGGCACTCGAGGCACTGCCCGGCGTGGGCCGAAAGACCGCCAACGTGGTGCTCAACACCGTCTTCCGCCAGCCGACCATGGCGGTCGACACCCACATCTTTCGCGTCGCCAACCGCACCGGCCTGGCCAAGGGCAAGACCGTGCGCGCCGTCGAGGACCGACTCCTCAAGGTCATCCCGAAGGAATACCAGCTTGATGCCCACCACTGGCTGATCCTGCATGGCCGCTACGTCTGCAAGGCGCGTCGCCCCGACTGCGGCGCCTGTATCGTTTGCGACCTGTGTGATTTTCGCGACAAGACCGAGGAATGCAGCCCCGAGATGATCGCCCGCTACGCTACCGAACCCACCGAGGCCTGACTGTCATGTACTCCAGCGACCGCCGCAAGATGCGCCAGCCCTTTATCGATGCCTGGACCAAGGGCAAACAGAAAAAGCCGCTGGCGCCGATCGAGCAGATGATCTTCGAGGTGATCCGCGATCACCCCGAATACCACTCGCTGCTCGACCAGCCCGAGTTCGCCCTGGAGGCCGACTGGCCCCCGGAGATGGGCGTAACCAACCCCTTCCTGCACATGAGCATGCACCTCTCCCGGCGCGAGATGGTGCAGACCGACCGCCCGGCCGGCATCCGCTCGGTGCACTCGGAACTGTCCCTGAAGAAGGCCGATCCGCTGGAAGCCGAACACGAGATGATCGACTGCCTCGGCGAGGCCCTCTGGCAGGCCCAGCAGAATGGCGGCCCACCCGACGAGGCCAAGCTCATGGAGTGCCTCAAGGACAAGCTCAAGCGCTAGGCATCACCTCGTCGGTCGCCCGGCCAGCGCATCACCAGCACCCTTGGGGGTCTAGGCTTGACCTAGTGAATGATCTCAAACCCAGAGGTGCGACCTAATGACCCAGCCGACGGCCGATACCAAGCAGCACGTCACCGACCCGGTCTGTGGCATGCAGGTCGATCCGGCGACGAGCG
This sequence comes from Halothiobacillaceae bacterium, assembly GCA_016938615.1. GTDB lineage: Bacteria > Pseudomonadota > Gammaproteobacteria > Halothiobacillales > Halothiobacillaceae > Guyparkeria. The sequence goes on from JAFGUH010000219.1 coordinate 28,684, forward strand.
AGCATCGCAGCGAGTACCAGGGCGAGACCTTCCACTTCTGCTCGGCCCACTGCCAGACCCGCTTCGAGGACGACCTCGAACGCTACCTGTCCCACGATGCCGGGTCGGACGATTCGGCCATCGCCGAGGACACGGCCGCCATCTACACCTGCCCGATGCACCCCGAGATCCGCCAGCAGGGCCCGGGTAGTTGCCCGATCTGCGGCATGGCACTGGAGCCCGAAACCGTCAGTCGTGACGACGGCCCCAACCCGGAGCTGGTCGACATGACCCGGCGGTTCTGGATCGGCGCGCTGCTGACCCTGCCGCTGTTCCTCATGGCCATGGGGGGCCATTTCCTCGGCATCGATCGCTGGATCTCACCCCAGATGAACCACTGGATCCAGTTGCTGCTGGCCACCCCGGTGGTCCTGTGGGCGGGCAAGCCGTTCTTCGTACGGGGCTGGCGCTCCGTGGTCGACCGCCAGCTCAACATGTTCACCCTCATCGCGCTCGGCACGGGCGTGGCCTGGGCCTACAGCCTGGTCGCCACCGCCCTGCCCGGCCTCTTCCCGGATGCCTTCCGCCAGTCCGACGGCTCGGTCGCCGTCTATTTCGAGGCCGCGGCGATGATCACGGTGCTGGTGCTGCTGGGCCAGGTCCTCGAACTGCGCGCCCGCGAGAAGACCTCCGGGGCCATTCGCGCCCTGCTCGACCTGGCGCCGACCACCGCCCGGCGGATCACCGACAGCGGCGAGGAAGACGTGTCGCTCGAGGAGGTCGAGATCGGCGACCACCTGCGGGTGCGCCCCGGCGATCGCATCCCGCTGGACGGCGAGATCCTCGAGGGTCGCTCCAATATCGACGAGTCGATGATCACCGGCGAACCGATGGCGGTGGCCCGCAAGGCGGGCGACACCGTCATTGGCGGCAGCATCAACGGCCAGGGCAGTTTCGTGATGCGCGCGGACAAGGTCGGGCGCGACACGATGCTCTCGCGCATTGTGCAGATGGTCGCCAAGGCCCAACGCAGCCGCGCGCCCATCCAGGGGCTGGCCGATCGCGTCGCCGCCTGGTTCGTACCCAGCGTCATCGCCGCGGCGGTGGTTGCCTTCGTCATCTGGTCGGTGGTCGGCCCCGAACCACCCATGGCCTACGCCCTGATCGCAGCGGTCAGCGTGTTGATCATCGCCTGTCCCTGCGCCCTGGGCCTGGCCACGCCGATGTCGATCATGGTGGGCGTCGGGCGTGGTGCACGCGCCGGGGTATTGATCCGTGATGCCGAATCCCTGCAACGCCTCGAGCAGGTCGACACGGTGGTGATCGACAAGACCGGCACGCTCACCGAGGGACGTCCACGCGTGACCCGCATCCAGGTAATCGGCGCGGCAACCGGCGAGCTTGGAGAGGACGAGCTACTTCGCCTGGTCGCCGGACTCGAACAAGGCAGTGAGCATCCCTTGGCCGAGGCGATCGTCGCCGAAGCACGGAAACGGCACCTTGATCTGCCCGACGCGGACGATTTCGATGCCGAAAATGGCAAGGGGGTCACCGGCCGTGTGGACGGGAGAACGGTACTGGTCGGCAACCGTACCCTCATGGAGGGCCACGACATCGACACGACAACGCTGGAGGATTCAGCGACAACCTGGCGCCATGAGGGTGCGACAGTGATCGTCGTCGCCATCGACGGTCGCCCCGCCGGATTGTTGGCGATCGCCGACCCGATACGCGAGTCGACCGCCGAGGCCATTCACCGCCTGCAACAGGCCGGGCTCGAGGTGGTCATGCTCACCGGCGATTCGGAAGAGACTGCCCGCGCCGTCGCCAAGCAGCTCGACATCGATCAGGTGCGCGCCAATGTCCTGCCGGAGGGCAAGAGCGAGGTGGTCAAACAGATGCGCTCGGAAGGCCGGGTCGTTGCGATGGCCGGCGACGGGGTGAACGATGCCCCGGCCCTGGCCGCAGCCGACGTCGGCATCGCCATGGGCAGCGGCACGGACGTGGCCATCGAGAGCGCCGGGATCACGCTGCTCCGCGGCGATCTTGACGGGCTGGTGCAGGCCCATCGTCTGTCGAAGGCGACCATGCGCAACATCCGCCAGAACCTGTTCTTCGCCTTCGCCTACAACACGGTGGGCATCCCGATTGCCGCCGGCCTGCTCTACCCGGTCTTCGGCGTGCTGCTCTCGCCGATCATCGCGGCGGCCGCGATGTCGTTTTCCTCGGTGAGCGTGATCGGCAATGCCCTGCGCCTGCGGATGATCCGGCTGGATTAGGGAAGGTCTACGCGAATCCGATGCCACTGAAGGCTTGGCGAGTCGTTCGTGATCAAGACGCGCAAAGCGATATCGGATTCGCGCAGACCTTCCCTTAGTCGCTCTCCTCGAGCGGCCAATCGACCACGTGGGTCTCCCAGTCGATCGAGTCACGGTCGGCGTTCTCGGCGATCACGGCGCGCCCGGCGACCGAGTAACCGCTTTTCATGGTGCTGGCTGGATCACCGGTGAGCAGCGGGTGCCACGATGGCAGGTCGCGCCCCTCGGCGATGCGGCGGTAGGCGCAGGTGGGCGGCAACCAGTCGAACTCCTCGACGTCCTCGGGGCGTAGCCAGACGCAACCGGGCACGCGGGTCTGGCGGTTGAGGTAATCCGTGCACTGGCAGGTGCCGGCGTCCAGCAGGTGGCAGGCGACGTCCGTGTAGTAGACGTCACCGCCGTCGTCCTCGACCTTCTCGAGACAGCACTTGGCACAACCGTCGCAGAGGGACTCCCACTCCGACGAACTCATTTCGCTTAGGCGCTTCTCGCGCCAGAAGGGCAATGTTTCGCTCATGAACGTGACCGGAACCGACAGTTGGCCGAGAGTCGAGGCTGAACGAGGACGGCAGCTGCCGGTGCGTGCACGATCCACACGCCAACCGGGTCGCAACCCAGCTCGTTCGCAGGCGGGCGGCATTGCCCCGACGCGGATCGGCAGACTATCACGCGACAGGACTCGGGACGGTCGCCTCGCCCGGGAAACCCTGCCACGTGACTCGGCCACGTGACTCGGCCACATGACTCGGGAACGAGGCGGTATGCGATCATCCCGGACTCCAGTCAAGCACGTAAGGAACCTCTGCACGAATGCCATACTGCGCTGCACACCCTGATCACGAACGACTCGCTACGCTTTCAGGGGCATTGCATTCGTGGAGGGTTTCCCAAAAAGGAACGGGCATCGAAACGACCATGCACGACCTGACAAACCACGGCCGAGACGCGGCCCGCCGACACGCACACCGGCAATCGACGACATCCCGGGAAGAGGCCGGCCATCCGCGACCCGCGGTTCCGGGCCGCTTCGGTCGAAGCAGGCACTGAGCGCATGGATCTGTTTCTCGTCGCCCTGGTCGCACTGGTCATGATTGTCCTTGCCGTCCGTCGGCGTCGGCGGCGCCAGCCGTCACGCCGCGGACGGCCCCGGAACGCCCGTGGCTGGTCGTTCTCGCGCCATCCGCAAGAGGACTGGCGCTACTGGCGCGACCTCGCGATCCTGATCGCGCTGATCCTGGCCTTGTTGGTAGCGACCGCCCTGCTCACCGGTCAATCCTCGACCTGAACTTATCCGACCGGAAGACACCCCTCAGCCTGCCAGCTACCCGGTGACACCCCCCGGGAACGGCCACTCGCGCGAGCGCGGACGCGACCCCTGTTGCGGCTGACTCCTGCCAACATGAACAGGATTCATTGCAATGCCATTCGAATTTAGTTATACCTTATATGCTTAAGTAGAACGCCCGAACGAACGAGGTGATCGCCCATGACTCTTGCAGCTCGCGCTGATACACGCTCGCCGACGCAGGCCGGCGAGATGTACCAATACGACATCATTCGCTGGTTCGCCGTCGCGGCCGTGGTCTGGGGCATCATCGGCATGGCCGCAGGTGTCTACATAGCCAGCGAGTTGGCATGGCCCTTCCTGAACTTCAACATCGCCGAGATCACCTTCGGTCGATTGCGTCCCGTACACACCAATCTCGTGATCTTCGGCTTCGGCGGCAACGCGCTGATCGCCACGTCGCTGTACATCGTCCAGCGCACCTGCCAGGCACGGCTGTGGGGCAAGGATTCGCTGCACCACGGGCTGTTCTGGCTGTGGCAGATCATCCTGCTGGTCGGGGCGGCCTCCCTGCTCGCCGGTCATAGCCAGTCCCGCGAGTACGCCGAGTTCCCGTTCGCGGTCGACATCCTGATCCTGATCGCCTGGACGACCTACTTCGTCATCTACCTGGGCACGATCCTGCGCCGCTCGCAGCCGCACATCTACGTGGCGAACTGGTTCTATCTCGCGTTCATCCTCGCCACGGCGCTGCTGCACATCTTCAACAACCTGCAGATCCCGCTGTCGGGCTGGACCTCATACTCGGTGTTCTCGGGCACCCAGGACGCGATGACCCAGTGGTGGTACGGCCATAACGTGGTTGGCTTCATCCTGACCGTCGGGTTCCTCGGCATGATGTACTACTTCGTGCCCAAGCAGGCCGGGCGGCCGATCTACTCCTACCGGCTGTCGATCGTCCACTTCTGGGCGCTGTCGTTCCTGTACATGTGGGTCGGTGCACACCACTTGCACTGGACCGCGTTGCCCGACTGGGTCTCCACCCTGGCCGCGGCGTTCTCCATCCTCCTGCTGCTGCCGTCCTGGGGCGGGATGATCAACGGCGTGATGACGCTCTCGGGGGCCTGGGAGAAACTGCGCACCGATCCGATCATCCTGTTCCTGATCACGGCGCTGGCCTTTTACGGCATGTCGACCTTCGAGGGGCCGATGCTGTCGCTCAAATCGGTCAACGCCCTGTCGCACTACACCGACTGGACCATTGGCCACGTGCATTCCGGCGCGCTGGGCTGGGTGGCGATGATCACGATCGGCTCGTTCTACCACATGGTCCCGCGGATCTGGGGCAAGGCGCTGTACTCGACCAAGCTGGTGTTCGTCCACTTCTGGCTGGCGACCATCGGCATCGTGCTCTATATCGTCGCCCTGTGGGTCGCCGGCATCGGTCAGGGCCTGATGCTGCGGGCCTTCGACGAGTACGGCAACCTGGCCTACACCTTCATCGAGACCGTGTCGTTCATGCATATCCCGTATGTCGTGCGGGCCCTCGGCGGCGCCATCTTCCTCGCCGGCTTCGTGCTGATGGCCTACAACCTGCTGCGCACGATCACGGCGGGCGCGACCGTCGCCGAGCGTCAGCGCGCCACGGCGGCAGCCACCGCTTCCTGACGCGCGACTCGCCGCGAACGAGAGAAACCCCGCGCCGGTCTCGGTCGCGGGGTTTTTTGTGGTGGCCATGACCCGTGTGATCCGGGGCATCGCCACGATCAAGGGGCGATCATGGATTGGCCATCGTCACGTTCGGCCCCGGGACGGCCCTCGTCGGCCCGCGGGCTCATTCCATCGCGCCAAACGCGGCCTCACCCTCGGCGCCGTCGGCGATGCGGACGGCGCGCCGGAGGTCGGTGACATAGATGCGGCCGTCGCCCGCGTGGCCTGCACCGGTGCGGGCATGATCCCGAAGGCAGCTCACCACCGCGTCGGCGAGCGCGTCGGGCACCTCGATCTCGATACGAGTCAGTGTCACCCGGGCCGTCATGCCGCCCTCCCCCGCGTGACCAAACCCACTGACCGGCATCACGGCCACGCCGGGAACACCGGGCATGGCTTCGAGGGCGTCGACCACGGCATCGGTCATCGATTCGCGAATGTACGCCTTGATTTCCTTCATGATCTTCCTCCTGTTCAGACGTCGACGTCACGCCGCGGCACGGCGAACCAGCGATATACGCTCGGCAGCACCAACAGCGTGAGCAATGTCGAGGTCACGAGTCCCCCGATCACCACTGCGGCCAGCGGACGCTGGACGTTCGACCCGATCCCGTCAGCCAGAAGCAATGGAATCAGACCCAGAATGGCCACCGAGGCGGTCATCAGGACCGGACGCAGCCTGTGCTCAGCCCCGGTGCGTACCGCATCGGCAATCTCCATGCCCCGTTCACGCAACTGGTTGATATAGGAGACCATCACCACGCCGTTGAGCACCGCCACGCCGAACACGGCGATAAAGCCCACGGCACCGGGCACCGACAAGTACAACCCGGATACCCACAGGGCGAATATCCCGCCGGTGACGGCAAACGGCACGTTCAGGAAAATCAACGTGGCGTAACGCAAGCTACCGAACGCCGAGAACAGCATCAGGAAGATCAGCGCCAGGGTGATCGGCACCACCACGTAAAGC
>JAFGUH010000220.1 GCA_016938615.1 Halothiobacillaceae bacterium
GAGGGTCAGGGATTCGAACCCTGGAAGGGCTATTAACCCTTGCCGGTTTTCAAGACCGGTGCATTCAACCGCTCTGCCAACCCTCCGATGCCCGCGCATCTTCCGGGATACCCCAAAAACTGTCAAGGGAGACGCGGCGCGGGTGCATTGCTCATCTGACGCGCGGGGCTGCCCCGCTGCCCGGCTGCCCGGCGCGTGGCCGGAGGCTATCCACTGGCCTTGCTCGGGCCCATCCAGGGTTGGCAACGACGCGTGTGGTGAAACACCGCAGGCGGTTAAACACGCGAGCCTCACCGGGCCGGAGTGTGCGTGGTCGCGGCGGGGACGGATGGTCTGCCGCCGTTCATCGCGCCCGGCATCGGGACCCCTGACGGTCCCGCTGCAGACACGCTGGGCCCATGCCGGGTAGCGCGAACCGCCCGATGTTGCAATGCAGCAACGATTTGTCCGGCTGCGCGACGAGAAGAGCGTGTTCCAGGGAACCGGAACGACCGGCCCCGGTCACATTCGCGCAACCCGATGAGTCAGCACTCGGCGGGGCTGTGATAAAGTTTTTTTGTTCGTTTGCAGTTCAACAAGGAGATTGAATTATGCGTTGGTCTTATCTTGCGTCGGTCGGTGCGCTGGCCGTTGTTCTTTCCGCCTGTAGCTCCACGCCGGAGCAAGGGCCGGGTGCAGGCAGTGCGGCCGATGGCGCCGGCGCCGGAGGTGCCGAGAGCAGTGGCATGGCAGGCGGAGCGGGAATGAGTGAGGCCGAGTTGTACGAAGGCCAACCCGCCGAGACCCAGCGTGTCGTCTACTTCGGGTTCGACGAGTACTCGGTCGCCGCGCGTTACCAGGGCATGCTGGAGACGAATGCGGACTTCCTCAAGGCGAACGACAACCGCGAGGTGGTCGTCGAGGGTCACACCGATGAGCGCGGTAGCCGCGAGTACAACGTGGCTCTGGGCGAAAAGCGCGCCAATGCCGTCCGTGACATCCTCTTGTCCTATGGGGTGTCGGCCGGTCAGGTGGACACCGTCAGCTACGGCGAGGAGCGTCCCGCTGTGGAGGGTAGTGGTGAGAGCGCCTGGTCGCAGAACCGTCGTGCGGTGATCGAATACGGCCAGTAAGCACCAAAGTCAGTAAGCCTCGTTGAGTGTGAGGTCCCTCGTCGAGGGTATCCACGCTTTAAGTAACGCAGGCCGATAAGTGTCAAAGCCGGGCATCTGCCCGGCTTTTCTCGTTTCCGGCAGTGGGTTTTTCACCACGACCAGCAGTCTCTGCAGGTCGCTCGGCCGGACTTAACCCGCCCTGCGCCCGGGACCGGGCCTTGCCACGGGGGAGCGATGCCATGCCCGTCGTCCGCATATACGGTTTCTCGGTCGTCCAGTCGACCAGTCACCGTGTGGGTCTCGCCGATTCTGGTTTGCCGTGGAGTATTGCCAGCGCCCGCCGGTCGTTGCGTTGGCCCCGAAGGTGATGTGGTCGTTACAGGTTGGGGAGGCGGACGTAGAGAGGTTCTTCAATCCTGAAGGGAGTCCGGTCGGGTCGGATCGTTGATGCTCGGGTAGGGGCGCGCCGGTGGCGGGACGAGAACGGTGTCGAAGTGGTCCGCTCGTGGATTGATCGTCGGGAAGTCCTTGGAAAAATGCAGGCCACGGCTCTCGTGGCGGGTCAGAGCCGATCGCACGATCAGGTCGGCGATTTCCACGAGATTGCGCAGTTCGATCAGGTTGTTGGTCACCCGGAAGTGGGCGTAGTAGTCGTGGATCTCCCGGCGGAGCAACTGGATACGGTCGCGTGCCCGGTAGAGCCGCTTGGTGGTGCGCACGATACCAACGTAACTCCACATGCTGCGTCGCAACTCGTCCCAGTTATGGGTGACCACGACTGCCTCGTCGGGGTCGGTCACCTGGCTTTCGTCCCAGGGTGGGATGACTCGTGTGGACGGGGCGAGGTCGGCCGGCGCCGAGCTGAGGTGCTTGGCGGCGGCCTCGGCGAAGACGAGGCATTCGAGCAGCGAGTTGCTCGCCAGACGGTTGGCTCCGTGCAGCCCCGTGTGTGAAGTCTCGCCGATCGCGTACAGGTTCGGTACGTCGGTTCGGCCGTGTTCGTCCACCATGATGCCGCCGCATGTGTAGTGCGCTGCGGGAACGACGGGCAATGCTTCCCGCGTCATGTCGTAACCGAACTCCAGGCAACGCGCATGGATCATCGGGAAATGTTTCTCTATGAATTCGCGGCCCTTGTGTCGGATGTCGAGGTAGACGCAATCGATGCCGAGTCGCTTGATTTCCGCGTCGATTGCGCGAGCGACGATATCCCGCGGGGCGAGCTCCGCGTCTGGGTGGTGGTCGGGCATGAAGCGGGAACCGTCGGGGCGAAGCAGTAGCCCTCCTTCGCCACGCACCGCTTCGCTTATCAGGAACGACTTGGCGCGAGGTTCATACAGGCAGGTGGGGTGGAACTGGATGAATTCCAGGTTGGCTGTGCGGCAGCCGGCGCGCCACCCCATGGCGATGCCGTCACCGGTGGCACCGTCGGGGTTGGTCGTGAACAGATACGCCTTGGCCGCGCCCCCAGTGGCGAGGGCCGTGTGCCGCGACCGCACGGTGACCACGCGATCGTTCTGAATATCGAGCACGTAGGCGCCCAGACACGCATCGCGCGACTCGCCGAGTCGGCGCGCCGTAATCAGGTCGACGGCATTGTGATGCTCGAGGATGGCGACGTTGGGGCGCCGATGAACCGCAGCCACCAGCGTTTCCATCAAGGAACGGCCGGTGTGGTCGGCCGCGTGGGCAATCCGGCGCCGACTGTGGCCTCCCTCGCGGGTCAGATGACGGCGATCTGGGTGGGCCTGCTCGCGGGTGAAACGCATGCCGAGCGATTCGAGCCACTCGATTTGCGCCGGCCCGGCCCGGACCACGCGTTCGACCACCTCGCGGTTGGGCAGTTGTACGCCGGCCTTGACCGTGTCCTCGACGTGTTGCTCGATGTCCGTCGGCCCGCCCAGGGCCGCCGCGATTCCGCCCTGAGCCCACGGCGTGCTGCCGCCGATCAGTCCGGCCTTGCTGATGATTATGACCTTAAGGTGCTCGGGTAGCCGCAACGCCATCGCCAGTCCGGCGGCGCCGGAACCTATGATCAGGACATCACTCTGATGCTCGGTCGGGGATTGGATCGCCTGGCTCATGAACGCGCAATTTCCTCGCTGCCGGGGATGTTCATGGTCGTTGTCATGACACCATGTCCACGCATCCCGTTTTCGGTACAATGATGTCGTCGAGTATACGTGTTTGGGCCTTTGGGTTTGCGGCTCCCGCCACTGGTCGGTCCACTGTGGGCTCATGTCGTATCCACGTTTAGCCGATGACTCCACTCCAATGAATCGAAGGCAGGAACCGAGATCCGAATGAGCGCCGAGGAGACAGACAAGGCCCTCGTGGCCCGAGCCCGCGATGGCGACCGGCGTGCCTTCGATCTCCTGGTTCTCAAGTATCAGCACCGGGTCCAGCGGCTGATCGCCCGTTACATCCGCGATCAGGAACAGGTATTCGACCTCGCCCAGGAAACCTTCATCAAGGCTTACCGGGCACTCGGCCGGTTTCGCGGTGACAGCGCCTTCTACACCTGGATCTATCGCATAGCGGTCAACACCGCGAAGAACCAGCTTGCTTCCGACGCGCGCGGGGGCTACATGGTGTCGTTGAACTCCGGTGGTTCGGACGAGTCAGACGAACCAATGATCGAGCCCGAAGCCTTGCGCGACGGTGGCACGCCGGATGCTCTGGCGGCGACGGAAGAGCTCAGGACGGCGATCGACCAGGCAATCTCGGCCTTGCCCGAGGATCTCCGCACGGCATTGACGCTGCGCGAGATGGAAGGGTTGAGCTACGACGAGATCGCGTCGGTGATGGATTGCCCGATCGGAACGGTCAGATCGAGGATCTTTCGTGCCCGTGAGGCGATCGAGCAGTCGATAAAGCCGCTCAAGGGCGCTTAACGCAGGTGGCAAGAGCAATGAGCAAACAGTACGCAAACAACCCGGAAACCCTCCGTCATGCGATTTCGGCATGGTGGGACGACGAACCGCTCGACGACAAGACGCTCGATGCCATGCTCGGCGATATCGGCCAGGTACGTTGTCACGCGGGTGCCTACGAGTGCATCGGCAGCCGCATTCGTGGAGAGTCCTTTCTGACGCGCAATCTCCTCGATGGGATCAATGAGCGCCTGGACGAACTGCCGGATGCCGAGCATCGCAATCGTGGCGATCGGGGCAGCGTGGTCGCTTTCCCGAGCCGTGCTGTGCGGCAGCGGCGCGTTTGGCAAGGCGCCATTGCCGCATCGTTGTTTGCTGCGGTGACGGCCGTCGGACTGACCGTGTCGCTGAGCGAGGACCCGGCCGCTGAAGGCGTCGCACCGATGCAGGCGGAAGGATTGACGGAAAACGACCGCGCCGTCATGGCGTCGCTGAACGAGCAAGCCATGCCCGAGGGTGTCTCGCCGGCGACGGTTCGCCCCGAACAGAGCACCGTAGGCAAGGCGGTGCCGGCCTCATCATCTCCGGCGGGTGCGGCCCAATTGCCCGACTGGGCCACGGGCCAGAGCAGCCGTGGTGCCGATCCCTACGTGGTCACTCACTATCGGACCGCCGCACCGGAATTCGGCACCACCGGTCCCGAGGCGCGCGCGGCCACCTTTGGCCGGGAATAGCCTATTCGTGATGCGATTGATTCGACTCCCAGACCGTCTCTTCTCACGTAAGTCCGTCACCGGCGCATTGGCGTCGGTGACGATTCTATTTGCCTCGCACGGGGGGGCGGAGCCGGTTCTCGAATCTTTGCCGGCACCGCCCGAAGCGCCGAGCGATCTGGTAACGCCATCGGATGGCGAGTCTGGAGATTCCGGCGCACCGGCCGATCCGCAGGCATTGAGTCGGGAAATCGCCTCCATGGTGAAGGCCATGGAGCAAGGCACGTACGGTGGGCGTTTCGTCCACATCCGCGGGGATCAGTTAGACCTGATGCGCGTCGTTCATCGCCGAGTCGACGGTCGGCGCGTGGAATTGATGGTCTCCGAAAACGGCGAAATTCGGGAAATCCGGCGAGTGGGCGACCGTTGCGCTTGCGTCTGGCCCGAGCGCGACCAAGTGATGCTGGGCGATTATCCCAACATCAATGGGCGGTTGTCGGGCGAGCGTTTCGAGTCGGCCGATCGCCTTGCCGAGAACTACCGACTGATCGATCTGGGCGACAGCCGCGTGGCCAGTCAGGCCTGTCACCTGATTGCGGTCGTTCCTCGGGACGACCTTCGTTTCGGGTACAAGCTTTGCATCGGCAAATCGACCCCGTTGCTTTTGCGGATGAGTATCTACGACGAGTCGGGCAGCCCCATCGAGCATAATCAGTTCACCAAGATCGAGCCGATCGAGTCGGCCCGGCTGACCTTTCAGGACGACCTCACCGCGGGGCTCGAGGAGGGGTACGAGCAGGTCGAGATCGACGGTGAACCAGTCGAGCAGCCACCGATCCGCCAGCAACGCTGGACGATCAGTGCGTTGCCTGTCGGTTACGAAGTGCGTTCGCGTAGCTGGCGACGCAACCCCGTTACCGGCCAGTATTTCGAGCACATCGTGGTATCCGACGGCTTGGCGACGGCCTCCGTTTTCATCGAGAAGCGCGATACGGATGCGACTCACCAGGTGACCCAGCCTGACCAGGGTATGGCCGTGGCGGCGCGTAGCGTCGATGCGGTCAGCGTCACTGCGATCGGTGATGTGCCGGCGGCGACGGTCGAGTATCTGGTCGAACACACCGTGCCCGATCCCACCGAATCGACGGGCGACTCGGCGGGGCGGCAGGAGGCGGCGGTCAAGTGACGTCACCGACCTCGACCGACCTTGATCCCGAGTCATTGGCCCTGGAAACGGCCCGGGTGGTGGAAGTCGTGGCGGAGGGCGCATGGCTGGAAACCGATGGGGCGCGGGGCTGCGCGAATTGTCGCGACGGGCGCGGCTGTGGCGTCAGCATTTTTCAGCGGTTGTTCCGTTTGCCGTCCCACCGGGTCTTTCTGCCGACCCGCGAGTCGCTCTTCGTGGGGGATCACGTGGTGATCGGCATGGAACAGCGCGCCTTGTTGATCGCATCGCTTTGGCTTTATCTGGCCCCGCTTGCGGCCTTGCTGGTCGCCGCCATCGTGCTTGATCTGGCGTTTTCACGCGAATGGCTGACTGTCGTCGGCGGGATAGGCGGCATGCTTGCCACGTTGCGCCTCGTGCGTAGTCGCCAGGCTCGCCAGGTACAAAGCGGTCGGTTCTTTCCGCTGCTCCACGAGATTACCTTGCGAGATCGGTCCGCGTCCGGTCGTTGAATGCCCTCGGTCGGCTAACCGGCGGGCGTCACCCCGTCGCATTCGCTCCGCTCTTGCCTGCCCGTAGGTGGCCGGTGATGGTGAAAAGTCCCTTTTCCCAGCCGGGCAAGCAACGGTTCATGTCGTTTTCTTCCGGATAGCAGTAAGCTGTGCAGAGTTGCCTCAGGCGTCTGCCCCGTTTTTACTGGTTCCCTGCTGTCCTGATGTCCACCGTTTTCCGATCCGAACGTCTCGTGCCATGCGTCGCGATGTCCGCCTTTACCCGCTGGCCGACTCTCGCGCTTGCCTCCCTGTCTGTGATTTTTCTCGCGTTGTCCGGCTGTGCGGATCCCGAGGACCAACCACCCCGCAAACAGGTCACCGGTCTTCCCGACTTCACGACCCTGGTCGAGGTAAACGCGCCGTCGGTGGTCAACGTCACCGGGGTGCGCAGCCTGCCCTCATTGTCGGAGGCGCCTCCCGATGGCAAGCCGCGCGACTGGCTCAACGATTTCTACGAGCGACCGTCCGGTGAACTCCCCGGACGGCTCTTGCCGCAGGAAAACGACGGGTCAGGATTCATTCTGAGTGAAGACGGGTATATCGCCACCAACGCCCACGTAATCGAGGGAGCCAGCAAGGTGTTCGTGCGTCTGGCCGACAGTCGCGAACTTGCCGCCGAGGTGGTGGGGGTGGACCCGATCGGCGACATCGCCTTGCTCAAGATCGACGCCAAGGGTTTGCCTCCGGTCTCGCTGGGGGACTCGGATGCCGTGCGTCCAGGGCAGTGGGCGTTGGCCATCGGCTCGCCCTACGGATTCGATCAGACCGTGACGGCCGGCATCATCAGCGGCCTGGGGCGGCATCTGCCATCCGAGACCACCCAGCCCTACGTGCCGTTCATCCAGAGTGACGTGGCGATCAACCCGGGTAATTCTGGCGGGCCGCTGTTCAATACGCGGGGCCAAGTGATCGGGATCAACGCCCAGATATTCACCGAGTCCGGGGCGTTCAACGGGATCTCCTTTGCAATTCCGATCAACTACGTCGTCGATGTCATTGGTCAGATCCGGCAAAGCGGCCAGGTCAAGCGCGGGTTTCTCGGCGTGGAGGTGCGTGCGGTCGATCGGGAACTGTCCGATCGGCTGGGAATGGAGCAGGCTCGAGGGGCCGAGATCGTCAACATCATCGAGGGCTCGCCAGCGGCTGAGTCGCCGTTGCTCCCCGGGGACGTGATCCTGGCCGTCAACGACGTCCCGATTGCCGACAGCGCCGACCTCACCGAAGTGCTTGGCTCCCTGATGCCCGGTTCGCAGATCCGCCTGTCGGTGCGATCGGGGCGCGAGACGAGCGACATCGAAGTCGCGCTTACCCGCCTGCCTGATTCGGTGAATGCCAGTTCCGCCCCAAGCCCCGAGGTGCCCGAGGATCCGGAACTCGTGGTGCTAGACAACCTCGGGATGATCCTTCGGCCGTTGGATGAGGGCGGCGTGCGCGTTGGAGAGCTCGATCCCAACGGGCCGGCAAAACTCTCCGGCATGATGACAGGCGATCGGATCCTCTCCATCGATCGCCAGTCGGTCGAGTCCCTGGCACAAGCGTACCGGCTGGTCACGCGGATCGCGCACAACCGGGCCAGGCGGGGCAACGACCTCATCCTCTTCCTGGTCGAACGCGACGGCGAGCAACGCTTCTTCATGCCGGCATTCGCGGGCAACCCACACGCCTCCGACTGATCGCGGGGTGGCCATGGACGAATCACGGACGCCGATCTCGCCGGACGGCGACGGGATCGGTCGGGAATTCGCGCGGAGCTTCGCTTGCGCTATATACTGTGCGGCTATCCTCGCCGCCTTTCCCAGGCTGGCGGGCTTTTACACCACGAACCGACAGTTGAACCTCTATGGGCTCCGAGCGACTCTCCCGGATTCGCAACTTCTCGATCATCGCGCACATCGATCACGGCAAGTCGACGCTCGCCGATCGCATCATCCAGCGCTGCGAGGGGCTCGAGGAGCGCGAGATGAGCGCGCAGGTGCTCGATTCGATGGACCTCGAGCGCGAGCGGGGCATCACGATCAAGGCGCAAAGCGTTTCGCTCGATTACCGCTCCGAGGACGGCGAGACCTACCGACTCAATTTCATCGACACGCCGGGGCACGTCGACTTCTCCTACGAGGTCTCTCGATCGCTCGCCGCCTGTGAGGGCGCGTTGCTGGTCGTGGATGCCTCGCAGGGCGTCGAGGCCCAGTCGGTGGCTAACTGCTACACGGCAATCGACCTCGGGCTCGAGGTCGTGCCGGTACTGAACAAGATTGACCTGCCGGCCGCCGAGCCCGACCGGGTCAAGGCCGAGATCGAGGACATCATCGGCATCGAGGCCCAGAACGCCGTGAGTTGCTCGGCGAAGACGGGGCAGGGCGTCGACGAGGTTGTCGAACGGCTGATTCGGCAGATTCCCCCGCCGCAGGGCGACGAGGCGGGCCCGCTCAAGGCACTGATTGTTGATTCCTGGTTTGACAACTACGTCGGCGTCGTCGCCCTGGTGCGCGTGATCGACGGGGCGATCCGGCCCAAGGCCAAGATCAAGGCGATGGGCACCGGCGACATCTTCACGGTCGACAAGACCGGCGTGTTCACGCCCAAGACCCTCGCGAGGGATGGGCTGTTCGCCGGCGAGGTCGGTTTCGTGATGGCGGGGATCAAGGACATCGACTCGGCGAAGGTAGGGGATACGCTCACCGACGCGGAAAATCCCGCGGGCTCCCCGCTGCCGGGGTTCAAGGAAATGCAGCCCCGGGTTTTCTCAGGACTGTACCCGGTCGAGTCGGATAACTACGACGACCTGCGCGAGGCCTTGCGCAAGTTGCGCCTGAACGACGCGGCACTGGCCTTCGAGCCCGAGGTGTCGACCGCGCTGGGCTTCGGCTTCCGTTGTGGTTTCCTCGGCCTGCTGCACATGGAGATCATCCAGGAGCGGCTCGAGCGCGAGTACGGGATCGACCTGATCACCACGGCGCCGACGGTTATCTTCGAGGTCGAGGAGAAGGGGGGCGACACCTACAAGATTCACAACCCCTCGCAGCTTCCCGATCCCTCCGAGATCAACGAAATCCGCGAGCCGATCATCGAGGCCAACATCCTCTGTCCGCAAGACTTCGTCGGCCCCGTACTCAATCTCTGCATGGAAAAGCGTGGCGTGCAGAAGAACATGCTCTACTCGGGTAACCAGGTCACGCTGATCTTCGATCTGCCACTGGCCGAGGTGGTGCTCGACTTTTTCGATCGACTCAAGTCGGTCTCGCGCGGTTATGCCTCGTTCGACTACCACCTCGACCGCTTCGAGGCCGCCAACCTGGTCAAGATGGATATCCTGATCAATGGCGAGTCGGTCGATTCGTTGTCGCTGATCGTCCATCGCGACAAGGCCGAGCAGCGCGGTCGAGATCTCGTGGAGAAGCTCAAGGAACTGATTCCTCAACAGATGTTCGAGGTCGCCCTGCAGGCCGCGATCGGCGGCAAGATCATCGCCCGTACCAACGTCAAGGCGCTGCGCAAGAACGTGCTGGCGAAGTGCTACGGCGGTGACGTCTCGCGCAAGAAAAAACTGATCGAGAAGCAGAAGGCCGGCAAGAAGCGCATGAAGAACATCGGCAAGGTCGAGGTGCCCCAGGAAGCCTTCCTGGCGGTGCTGCAAATGGACAACAAGAACTGACCCGGCTTCGGCCGACCGCCTGACAACAACGGGAGCAGCGCGTGGATTTCGAACTACTTCTGGTGATCGCCACCTTCGCAACCGGCCTGATCTGGCTCGTCGATCGATTGGTCTTCCGGCCCAGACGACGCAACAGACTGGCCGCCGAGGCCAGTCAACTTGGCGAGGAGGCCGGGATCGCGGCCAGGGCCGGCTCGGACAAGGAACCCCTACTGGTCGATTACGCGCGGTCGTTTTTCCCGATCCTGCTGGTGGTTCTGGTGATCCGCTCGTTCCTGTTCGAGCCCTTTCGCATCCCGTCCGGGTCGATGATGCCCACCTTGCTGGTAGGCGATTTCATCCTGGTGAACAAGTTCGAGTATGGCTTGCGCTTGCCGGTGGTCAACACGAAGATCGTCCCGATCTCGGCACCCGAACGGGGTGACGTGGTGGTATTCCGTTATCCGCGTCAGCCTGAGGTGGACTACATCAAGCGCGTGGTGGGGCTGCCGGGAGACACGGTGCGGGTCGATGAGCAGCGCGTCTGGATCAACGGCGAGGAAGTACCGCTAGAAATCGACGGTCGTTATCCGGGCGATGCCAACCTCAAAGAGGCAGGCCTGACGCTAGGTATGGAAGCCCTGCCGGGGGACGATGAGCCACACCACGTCTTGATCGACCCAGACCGCCGCCTCGGCGTGGGCGAATGGACCGTGCCGGAAGGGCATTATTTCGTCATGGGGGACAACCGCAACCACAGCAACGACAGTCGTTTCTGGGGCTTCGTGCCCGAATCGAATCTCGTCGGCAAAGCAGTTATGATCTGGTTGCACTGGAACTGGCAGGACGGTGGCTTCGACACCGGTCGCATCGGCCTGTCGATCGACGAGGCGGGCACCGTCGAGCAATGACATCAAGGGTGGACAAGGTGAGGACGAGGACTATGGAACGGACCGTGGCAATGGAAACGAGCGACCGCTCGCGAGGTATGGCCGGCCGGGGCGAGCGAGGGATGTCATTGGTCGGGCTGATCATCGCCGCCATCGTCCTCGGTTTTGCCGCGCTGGTCGTGATGCAGGTCGTGCCTCTCTACATCGCCGACCAGAAGCTCACTACCATCTTCAAGAGTCTCGGCGAGGAATCGGCCGCCAGCCCTGGCGAGATTCGCCGCATGATCGGCAAGCGTCTCGACATCAACGAGGCCGACGATCGGTTCGACCCCAAGGACTTCGATATCCGCCCGGTGTCCGGCGGTTTCGACGTCACCTACAACTACGACGGGCGTGCGCGCCTTTTCGGCAACCTGTCTCTCGTGGCGGCATTCAAACACCATACCCGTGTCAGCAACTAGATGTACGGTTTCACTCTTGGCGGCGCTTTCAGAGCCACCCAAAAGCAGCAAGGTGAGTCGCGTCGCGCAGACAAAGGCCGAGCCCTTGGCAAGCGCAATACAGCATTGCAGCTTTTTGGGCGGCTCCCTCCGGGCGAGTCGCTGGTCGGCCATCTGCTGCGTTGCGTTTGCTTGAAAGGGCACGCCATTCCTGCGCAACCGCGCCTTGCATCTGACCGACCGGCGACTCGCTGAACGCCCCGACAAGAGTGAAACAGCACATCAGACAAGGCAATCCCCTCATCCGCGAACCGCTCGTCCTGGCCGAATCGCTGGGTTTGACGTTCGAGAACCGCGATCTCCTCGGCCAGGCCCTGCGTCATCGGTCGTCGGGGCGAGTCAACAACGAGCGCCTGGAATTTTTGGGCGACTCGATCCTGAACGTCACGATCTCCGACTATCTCTATCGCCACAAACCCGAGTGCCCCGAAGGGGCACTCTCACGATTGCGGGCCTCCGTCGTCCGCGAAGAGACGCTGGCCCGGGTGGCCCGGCGGATCGGGTTGGGCGATTACCTCGTGATGGGGTCAGGGGAACTCAAGAGTGGTGGTCATCGACGCGATTCCATCCTCGCTGATGCGCTTGAGGCGGTGATCGGCGCGCTGTATCTGGACCAGGGCTTCCACCCGGCGCGCGACTGGGTGGTGGAACTGTTCAGCGAGGAACTGGTGTCGTTGCCCGACGCCCAGGAACTCAAGGATGCCAAGACACAGTTGCAGGAATTCTTGCAGCGCGACCGGTTGCCGTTGCCCGAGTACGAGGTGATCGAGCAGAGCGGGCAGGCCCACAAGCAGGTCTTCGAGGTGGCGTGCCGGGTCGCGCACGACAGCGCCGCATTCGTCACTCGCGCGACGGGGTCCTCGCGGCGTCGTGCCGAACAGACCGCGGCGCGCCGCATGCTGAATACCCTTCGCGAGGCGTCGGGTGGCGCCAGCAGAACGGAGGATCACGCGTGAGCGATTCCACCCGTTTCGGCCACGTGGCGATCGTGGGCCGGCCCAACGTCGGCAAGTCCACTCTGGTCAACCGGCTGGTCGGCCAGAAGGTCTCGATCACCGCGCCCAAGCCGCAGACCACGCGCCACCGGGTTACCGGCATCGTCACCGAGGCACGCGGTCAGATCGTGCTGATCGACACGCCCGGCCTGCACGAGGGCGGCAAGGATGCGTTGAATCGCCAACTCAACCGCACCGCCCGCAGTGCGCTCGAGGGCGTGGACCTGGTCCTGTTCATGGTTCAGGCCGGGCAGTTCAACGCCGAAGACGCGGCCGTGTCGCGGCTGCTCGCCCACCTCGATGTCCCAGTGGTGCTGGTGGTCAACAAGGTCGACCTGGTCAACGACAAGACCGAGTTGCTGCCATTCCTCGCCCGGGTGGGCGAGGCAGGCGAGTTCGCCGAGATCTACCCGATGAGCGCGCGTCGCCAACGCGGTCTGGAGGGTCTGGTCGACCTCGCATTCCGCTACCTGCCCGAGGGGGCGCCCGGTTACGACGAGGATCAGGTGACCACCGCGCCGGTGCGTTTCATGGCCGCGGAGATCGTGCGCGAAAAACTGGCTCGTTCGCTGCACGACGAGTTGCCCTACCAGACCACCGTGATGATCGAGCGCTTCGAGGACACCGACCGGCTGGTCACGATCGGGGCGGTAATCTACGTCGCGCGCGCCGGGCAAAAGGGCATCGTGATCGGCAACCGCGGCTCGCGGCTCAAGACAGTCGGCCAGCAGGCGCGCGAGGCCATCGAACACTTACTGGAAAAACGCGTCATGCTCGATCTTTGGGTCAAGGTTGCCGATGACTGGGCCGACGACGAGCGATCGGTCGCCTCGCTCGGCTACCAATTGCCCGAATGACCGGAACGTGCGGTCAGGTTCGCTGACGTCGTGCGTGGATTCCTGCTCCACGCGCGGCCGTTCAAGGAACACGGATTGCTGCTCGATTGGCTGACCGATACTCGGGGTTGGGTTCGCATGCGTCAGTCCGGTGGGCGACGCGTCAAAAAGGGCGGCCCGTCGCGGCCGCCGAGTTTCGTCTGCCTGGAGTTGCAGACGGCCGGCCGGGGCGGTTGGCCGGTGCTGACCGCCGCGGAACCCGTCGAGTCGCTGCGTTTTTTGCATGGGCAACCTCTCGCCGCCGGGTTTTACCTCCATGAATTGATCCTGCGCGCGTTGCGGCCCGAGGAGGCCCTGCCGGGCCTTTTTCTCGATTACTGGAAGAGCCTTGCGATGCTCGACAGTCGGGCCATGCCGCTATCGGTGGTCGTCCGACGCTTCGAACGCCAGCTTCTTGAGCATCTCGGGGCCGGCATCGACTGGAGGCGCGATGTGCACGATCGACCATTGGCGGCCGAGGCTGGCTATCGCGTCGGTCTGGAGACCGGTATCGTCCCCTCGGTGGGCGGTGTGCCGGGGCGCGTGTTCGACGCTATCGCCCGGGACCTGCCGCTGAGTCGGGCAGAGGAACGGCGGGCCGCACGCGACCTGATGCAGTCGCTCCTTGCCGATCACGTTGGCCGAGCGCCGTTCGTGTCCAGGCGTCTTTGGCCGTCGGGTCAGGGCGAGAAACCGGATGGCGGCACCGATTGACCTCGACAGGCAAGGCCTTGGGTCGGTGCAAGCCCGGGATTTCGCCCGCGTGACGCCTTTGCGGATCTCGGCCGAGTTTGCTTAGATCGCCCCCTCTCATTCACTACCGCGGAAATCGAGAACCCATGACCAATCGCGTCACTGCCCACTATCCGTTGCTCGGTCTCAACATCGATCACGTCGCGACCTTGCGCCAGGCACGGGGCACGCGTTACCCCGATCCGATTGCCGCGGCGTTGATGGCCGAACAGTCCGGTGCCGACAGCATCACCTTGCACCTGCGCGAGGACCGTCGCCACATCCAGGATCGGGACGTCGAGATTCTTCGCGAGATGCTGCAGACCCGCATGAACCTCGAGATGGCCGCGACTGACGATATGATCAATCTCGCCTGCCGGCTCCGTCCCCACGACGTCTGCCTGGTGCCGGAGCGGCGCGAGGAATTGACCACCGAGGGTGGGCTTGACGTTGCTGGTCAGATCGAACGCATCCATGCCGCCTGCGACCGCTTGGGCGATGCCGGTGTTCGCGTGTCCTTGTTCGTCGATCCCGATCCGCGCCAGATCGATGCCGCGGTAGCCTGCGAGGCCCCGGTGATCGAGATTCACACCGGCCATTATGCCGATGCCGAGGGCGACGCGGCCGTTCAGGAACACCTCGACCTGATCCGACGCTGCGCGAGGGACGCTGCGGATGTGGGCCTGGCGGTTAACGCCGGACATGGCCTGCATTACCACAACGTCTCGGCGATCGCGGCGATCGATGAGATCGAGGAACTCAACATCGGTCACGCCATCATCGCCCAGTCGGTCTTTACCGGTCTGCCGGCGGCGGTGCGCGAGATGAAGACCTTGATGCACGCCGCTCGAAGCGCCTGATGGTTAGTCCCGTCTTGCCCTTCTTCCCGGGTATGGCCGCGACGCGATGATCCTCGGTATCGGGACCGATCTGGTCGAGATCGAGCGGATTCGCGTGGCACTCGACCGCCACGGCAAGCGTCTGATCGAACGCGTGCTGGGTCCCGACGAACGAGATCGGCTGCCCGAAACGAACCGTCCCGCCTGGATCGCCAAACGGTTTGCGACCAAGGAGGCGGTCGCCAAGGCCCTGGGTACGGGGTTTCGCGACGGCCTGCGGCTGGTCGATATCCAGACACGCCACGACGGCAACGGTCGGCCCGAGGTGGTGCTCGGCGGGCGAGCCCGCGAGGTCTTGAAGCGAATGGGAGGAGGGGAGATCAGTCTGTCGATCTCCGACGAGCGCTCCTACGCGCTTGCCTTCGTCGTCATTAGTCGCTGATTCCCGCCCGAACGGCTTGCAACTGGCGCCCCGAGCGCCTAGAATCCGCCGCTTGTTTCTCCTGCCTGACCGTTTCGCATGCGGCAGGCTGCCTTCAATCCACAGGAGTGCTATCCATGCGTCATTACGAAATCGTCTTCATGGTCCACCCGGACCAGAGCGACCAGGTCCCGGCGATGATCGAGCGCTACCGCGGCATTATCGAAGCCGCGCAGGGCACGGTTCATCGCCTCGAGGACTGGGGTCGTCGCCAGCTGGCCTATCCGATCAAGAAACTGGTCAAGGCGCACTATGTGCTGTTGAACGTCGAGACCGACCA
This sequence comes from Halothiobacillaceae bacterium, assembly GCA_016938615.1. Classification (GTDB taxonomy): domain Bacteria; phylum Pseudomonadota; class Gammaproteobacteria; order Halothiobacillales; family Halothiobacillaceae; genus Guyparkeria. Next base: position 15,623 of record JAFGUH010000220.1, read on the forward strand.
GGACGCCCTGGCCGAACTCGAGGAAGCCTTCAAGTTCAACGACGCCGTGCTGCGCCACATGACCATCCGTTGCGACGAGGCCTATACCGACGCCTCTCCAATGATGCAGGAGCGCGAATCCGAGCGCCGTCCGCGCCGTCGTGACGATGAGAACAGCCGCGAAGAGCGTCGTGACAGCGACAACCGGTCGGAAGCGACATCCGACGCGTCCAGCGAATAAGTTTCGAGAGGATTTGATCCATGGCCCGTTTTTTCCGTCGCAAGCGTTTTTGCCGTTTCACCGCCGAGGGCGTGA
>JAFGUH010000221.1 GCA_016938615.1 Halothiobacillaceae bacterium
CGAGTGCGTAGTTGTCGTCGTTGGCAACTATTGGTTTTGCAGTTGTTTTACGAGGAGACTACACCTCGGCATGCACCTTGAGTTTCGCGACCCACGTCGAAGCCGTATCACCCCCGGTAGATTGACAGTGTTGGGGCTGTCGATCCTTTTTTCAAGCTAAAGCGCGACGAAATGCCCTCGCGTGTCGTTTGAGTGGGACAGACAGCATCGGGACGGGTTCCCTGGCGCCGATGCCGACGTCAGGGCCCAAGCGATCCGTCCCACGCCTCACCCCGGCTAACGCAGATACCCTCGCCGTCAACCCGCGTCAGGCGCGGCAGCTTAGCACGCCATCAACACAAACAGGGGAGCGAGCGGCTCCGCACGAAACGGCTCACGGGCCAATCGCGCCTGCTTCGTGCCGACGACGGTTGCCGGCCGGGGCAGGCGCGGCATGGGCGGCCGGCGAGATCAACAAGGCGGCCTGCAGGCTGAACAGCAGGGCCGCGCCGAGCAGGTGAAGCGGTTGTAGCGCGACAGGCAGGTCGAACCCGACAAGTGCCCCGCCGAGCGCGACCTGGCTGGCAAGAACGGCCAACAGGATCACTGAGGCCCGCCTGGCCGGGCCTGCGCTTCGGAACAACCGTAGCGCGAGCCAAAGGTTCACGGTGACCACGAGCGCCGCAACCAGCATGTGGACATCGAGCACCGCGCCGAGGCGTTCGATCCACCCCGTTCGGTCGTGGAAATCGGCCGCGCCGGCTGCCACCTGGTCGACCCGTTCACGCACCTGGGCGCCGAGCCCCGTTTGCAGCAGGCTCAGCAGCAGCGCGACTGGCAGCAGCGGCATCCAGTCGCGCTTGTCCGCGGCCTGCACTCGCCATCGGGCTGGCAGCGTGCGCGTCACCACGCCCAGCAGGAGGAGGATCACGCCGAAGGAGAGCATCATGTGGGTGGTGACCACCGCCCCGTGGAGGTTGGTCTCGATGACCACCGCACCCAACCAGCCGTTGAAACCCACCAGCACGAAGGCCCCGCCGGCCATTGCCGGCAGCCAGCGGTCGCGTTGACGCACCAGGATGGCGAGCACCAGGGTCATCAGGGAAAGAAAGCCGATCAGGGTGCCGGTCAGACGGTTGAGGTATTCGGTCCAGGTCCGCACCGGATCGAAGCGCATCTCGTCGTAACCGTAACGGGCGTACGTCTGTTGATAATCGGCGGGCAGGTCCGCCTCGCTCAGAGGGGGCACCACCTGGCCGAAACAGGTGGGCCAGTCCGGACACCCCATGCCCGCCCCGGTCGCCCGGACCGCCCCCCCGACCCAGATCAGGAACAGCACGGCCGCGACCGTCACGATTGCCATGAGCCGCAGTTGCTTGAGTCGTCGATTCATTCTCTGTCTCCTCCTGTCGCGAGGCGGCCGACGCCACCTCTCCGACGGACCTGCCGACGATGCCAGAACGCGATCAGCCCGAGCCACATGGCCAGTGGCAACAGCAGTGTGCCCCAGAACCAGAGTACCCGGCCGCCCACGCCAAACACCGTCCCCGTATGTACCGCCGCGAGCCACTCGGCCAAGCCCGCCCCCGACGAGGCTCCATGCCCGGCGTCGTACCGGACGCCGAACGGGCCGAGGCTCCCCGGATCGCGGCAACGGACCACGACGCGCCCCTGATCGCGCCACCAGACCGTGTCGACCGCCCCACCCGGGCAGGCATCGGCAAGGGTGTCGGCGCTGCCGATCGCCGCGCCGCGCGGAGGAGTGTTGTCATTCAGCGAGTGTCCCAAGGCGAATGCAAACACGCCGCTCACCGCGCAGATCGACCACAGCGACACACCCGCCCAGACGAGCCAACGGTGGGAGCGCCCGGCCCCGTCGCCACCCTGTCGACGACGAAGCCCGAGCCAACCGAGGATGAACAGGACGATCACGCCCACCGAGGCGGCGATCACGACCACCCGCCCCGCCTGCCCGACGACGAGACTGCGATGGATGTCTCCCAGCCAGTTCCTCGGGTCGGCGCTCGCGGCCCGGTCGCCGAGGATCTCGCCACGAAACGGATCGACGAACACCTGCCGCCCCTGCCCCCGACTGTCGGTTAGCCGAGCCATCACGGTATCCTGCCGCCGCTCCGGGAGATCAAGCCGTTCCAGTCGCATTCCCGGCAGGCGAGTCTCGAGTATTTCCATCAGTCGCGGGGCCGACAAGGGCTCGGCACCGCTTGGTGGCGAGATCGTCCAGAGACCGGGTGTCAGGACACGATCGGCCTCCTGGGCGAAGGATAGCCCGGCCCCCGAAAAAGCCACCAACGACAGCGGGATCAACAACGCCACGCCCAGCCAGACATGCGCCCATCGAGTGAACGCACGCCAGGGCGAAAAAACGGCTGTTCGCTTGTCATTCACGGCAGGTAACGGCCCGACAGCGGGACGAGAAACGGTGGGCCAAGCCTGCCGTTCGGAAAGCCGAACGACCCACTCTCCCCAGCGGCACCGGGACGCGAGGCTTGAGAGAGGCGGCATGGACGAGCATGGCGACCCACATGAACACCGCGGTCAGGACATGCCCCCAGGAGAACCACGATCGCCGCTTTGGGCGTGACGATCGCCACATGCGAGCGAACTTGGCGTCGCACTCCGATTGCCGGTTCTGCCATTTTCGGATCCCTCTCTTGCTACCCGAGCGCTACATGCCCCGAATCTCCCGCGACCAGGCATCACGATCATGTCATGTCGGAGCGATGACGTCCTTCCCCAAGGAACCTCGGCACGAATCGATCGTGTCTGAAGCGGGACCGCCGAGAGCCCAGATGCAAGGCCAGATGCAAGGCCAGATGCAAGGCGTTCATGCGCGCTGGAAGCGTCATCCTCGCACGACAGCGCAGGCGATGCCCGGCTCGATGCGCAGTCGTGTTCCTCGTTGGGATGCCTTGACGTCGCAACCGGCACGCCTCGATCACGGCCGATTCGCCAAGTTTTTAGGGGCATCGGATTCGCGCACCCCATTCCCACCGCTTTTCCCGCTTGGCAGAGTCACCCTGAAACTGGCACCCGCCCGTCCGGACGTTACCGACACATGCCCGCCGTGCGCATGCACGATGGCCTGCGTGATGGCGAGACCGAGACCCAGCCCCCCGGTAGCGCCCTCGTGGCGCGGCCGGTCCGACTCGGCCCGGTAGAATCGATCGAAGATCATGGGAATGACCTCGGGCGGAATCGGATCGCCGCTATTCTCGACGATCAGGGAGACGACCGCCGATTCCTCCGCAAGATCGATCCGCACCTCGCCGGCCTCACCGCCCTCGCAGCCTTGGCCGCCTTGGCCGCCTTGGCCGGCATGGCGAATGGCATTCGACAATAGGTTGCTCAACGCCCGGCGCAGCATCAAGCGATTGCCGCGGACCACGGCCCGGCCCGACGCCTGCAACCGCACACCCGCTTCGTCGGCCAGCGCATCGTAGAACTCGAGCAGATCGGCGATCTCGTCGTGGAGACGAATCTCCTCGATCGAGGGCAGGGACAGACCGTTTTCCGCCCGCGCCAGAAACAGCATGTCGGCGATCATCCGAGACAGGCGGTCAAGCTCCTCGGCATTGGAGGCCAGCGTTTCCTGATACTCCCCCTCGGTCCGCGAGCGCGACAGCGCGACCTGGGTCTGCGTGAGGAGGTTGCTCACAGGCGTTCGCATCTCGTGGGCCAGGTCCGAGGAGAAATTCGACAAGCGACGAAACGCCTCCTCCAGGCGGATAAGCATGCGATTGAGTTCGCGGGCAAGCCCCTTGAGCTCCCGGGGCACCGATTCCTCCGGCAACCGGCGATCGAGTTGCGAGGCAGTGACCGAGGCCGCCCGCTCCTGCAGCAGGTGCAGCGGCGAAAGGCCACGTCGCGCGGCCCACCAGCCCAGCAGCCCGCTGAGAAAGGCGGCCACCGGGATGAACACGCTCAATGTGCGGCCATATCGCGCCATGAACCGCTCGTGGTGATCGATATTGATCGCCACCACCACGAGCAACGGCGCAAGGTCCGGCAGGGCCGTCTGCATGGTCGTGGCCAGTCCGCGGTAGCGCGAGCCGCCGTTACGCCAGGAAAAGATCATATCCGCCTGATCGACCCTTTGCCGGTCGATCGCCTGTTCGGGGAAGGGAAGATCCGGAGGCGCGAGGATGAGCGAGCCACCGACCGTCTGGACGAATATCTTGAGCTCGGGGTCGCTACGGAACATGTCGATCACCGCGTCATCCAGCGCCTGGATTTCCCCGGCCTGCGGCGGGCTGGCCAGCAACCGCTCCAGCACCTCGACCTTGCCTTCGAGAAGCCCGCGATCCATCTCGATGAAATGGCGTTCGACCGCCGCATTGAGCAGCCAGCCCAGGCCGATCAACACCGAAGACGACACCAGGACGAACAGCAGCGTCAGGCGGGCGGTAAGGGAGAGCGCCAGTTTCATGCCTCGGGCTCGTCTTCCATGACGTAACCCATGCCCCGTACCGTTCGAATCAACCGGCGCTCGAACGGCTCGTCGACCTTGCGACGCAGCCGGCGAACGGCCACCTCGACGACGTTGGTGTCACTGTCGAAATTCATGTCCCAGACCTGGGAGGCAATCAGCGAGCGCGGCAACACCTCGCCTTGCCGGCGCATGAACAGTTCGAGCAGGGCGAATTCCTTCGCGGTCAGATCGATCCGCTCGCCGCCCCGTGTCGCCCGGTGGCCGAGGCGGTCGAGCTCGAGGTCGGCCACGCGCAGGGTGGTCGGTTCGGGTTCTGTCCGACCACGGCGCAAGAGGGTGCGCACGCGGGCCAGCAATTCCGAGAAGGCGAACGGCTTGATCAGGTAATCGTCGGCACCCAGATCGAGGCCTCGCACACGATCCTCGACCTGGTCCTTCGCGGTGAGCAGCAGAATCGGCATGTCACGACCGTTGCGACGCAGGGTCTCCAGCACCTGCCAGCCGTCCATGCCCGGCAGCATCACGTCGAGCAGCATCAGATCGTAGGACTCGGTCAACGCCAGGTGCAGGCCCTCGACCCCGTCCGGCGACAGGTCGACGGTATACCCCGCCTCGGTCAGTCCCTGTTGCAGGTACTGGCCCGTCTTGCGCTCGTCTTCGACGATCAACACCTTCATTCATTCACTCCCGAGCCATCTGTCGTCATTCTGCCACCATGCGGCAATTGGACCGTGAAGATGACAGGAACGTAATCCGCGGGTCAGGCGGGTGTCAGTTCGCCGGGCTACCTTTGTGTTCCAATCGGTAGAAAGCCATCCGAACACGCGACCCGAGGGAGCACTCCACAATGGATCGACGTCGTTTTTTCAAGCACAGCGCGGCGATGGCCGCCACGGCAAGCCTGGGCACGATCATCGCCCAACCCGTCCGGGCTTCCCGCGGCAAGCGCCCCAACCTGCCGATGCCCGAGTTGCTCGACGTCACCGGGAGCGGGCGTCTGACACTCAACGCCAGGTCCGGCCAAACGGCATTTGCCGGCGGGCCATCCTCGTCGACGTTGGGATACAACCAGGACTACCTGGGCCCGTTCGTCCGGGCACGGTCGGGTCAGGAGGTCGCCGTTCGGTTGCAGAACGATCTCGACGAATCGCTCGCGACTCACTGGCACGGCCTGCTCGTGCCCGGCGAGGTCGATGGCGGCCCCCACCAGGAGATCGCCCCGGGCAAGGTGTGGGAGCCGATCCTGCCGATCGACCAACCGGCGTCGACCGCCTGGTTTCACGCCCACACCTTCCCGCACACGGCCCGCCAGGTCTACCGGGGCCTGGCCGGGGTGTTCCAGATCGACGACGGCCACGATCCCGACCGCGGCCTGCCGCAAGAGCACGGCGTCGACGACCTGACCCTGGTGATCCAGGACCGGCGCCTCGACGAGGCCGGTCGCCTGGACTATCGACTGAGCATGTTCGATCGCATGCACGGTTTTCAGGGCGACCGCCTGTTCGTCAACGGCGCGGAACAGCCACGCGGCCCGGTACCGAACGCCGTCGTCCGGCTACGCCTGCTCAACGGCTCGAACGCGCGCATCTTTCACCTGCGTTTCGAGGACGGGCGCCCGATGCACGTGATCGCGAGCGACGCCGGGTTCTGGCCAAAGCCGGTGCCCACCGAGGAATTGCGCCTGTCGCCGGGCGAACGCTTCGAGGTGCTGGTGGATTTCCGCGACGGACGCGAGGTGGCGCTGATGACAGGCCCCGATCAGAACCGGGGTGGCCCCGGCATGATGGGGGTGGTGAGCAACATACGCTCGTTTGCCTCCGGGCTGGTCGAAGGCGATCAACGGGTGCTGTCGTTCCACCCCGATGGCCGCAAGGGCCGGGTCGATCGCATTCCGGAGGCGACGGGCGAGGCATCGTGGTCGCAACCGACTAACTTTGACAAGCGACGGCACTTCCGCCTCGACATGATGCTCGGCGGGATGCCGATGATGCGGGGAATGATGGGTGGCGGCGCCTCCGAGGATATGCCGGGCGGCGGTGGCCCCTCCATGGGAATCAACGGCCGCCCGTTCGACATGCAACACATCAACGAGGCGGTCGCCCTGGGTAGCGTCGAGCACTGGACCATCGAGAGCGACATGCTGATGCACCCGTTCCACATCCACGGGGTGCATTTCCAGGTGCTTGCCGACGAGACGGGGCAAACGCCGCGGCTGGAAAACCGCGGGCCCAAGGACACCGTGCTGGTCGATGGCCGCGCCGAGATCGCCGTGCGATTCACCCAGCCCGCGAGCAAGGACAGCCCGTTCATGTATCACTGCCACATCCTGGAACACGAGGACGCCGGGATGATGGGGCATTTCACCGTGTCCTGAACCGCCTTGACGGCGGATCGCAGGCCTCGATTCTTCACTCGGGAGCGAAGACAATGGGATGGGATCACACCATGGGATTTGGCGGAGGCTTCATGTGGATCATCTGGATACTACTGATCGCGGCAGTCATCTGGCTGGTCGTCATCCTCTCGAGGCAAGGCCGTTCCTCGGGCGAGCCGTCTGCCCGAGAGATCCTTGATCGGCGCTACGCACGGGGCGAGATCGACAAGGAAACCTACGACCGCATGAAGCACGAACTCGATTGAATCCCTCCAGCCCCGACTGTCCTGGTCGGGGCCAGCACGGCCTTCTGCACCGGCGGCACCACTACCGACAACCTCGACCGCCCCGTCTCTTCTCTCTTCGAACCGACCACTCGCTGCCCTGGCCGCCTTTGGGGGAGGCCCTCAAGCGCACGCACGTGGATGACAAAACCGTAATCCCGCCGTCAGGTCCATGACAGCCCGGCTGCGTAAGGTCATGGGTATCGGAACAGAAACGTCACATCGACGTGGCCCGGGCCAGTAAGACGCCGTATCCCGTAAACCGTCCTGCTGGACGCAATCGGAGGAGATCCCATGAAGCCCAACGATATCCTCACCGCCGACGGGCTGTCCCGTCGCCGGTTCCTGCGCAGCGCCACGTCGATGGGCGTGCTCGCTGCACTCTACGGCGTGGCTGCGCTTCGACCGGCCCTCGCCTGGCCAGGCAGCGGCAACCTCGATGCCGAGAAGGAGGTCGACGGCAACACCGACATCTTCCGGCTGACCATCGACCGCACGCCAATGTCTATCGATGGCAAGGACGCGCACCCGATCACGGTCAACGGCACCGTGCCCGGCCCGCTTATCCGCCTCAAGGAAGGCCGGGACGTGCGCATCCTGGTGACCAACAACCTCGACGAGGACAGCTCGATCCACTGGCACGGCATCCTGCTGCCTTTCGAGATGGACGGTGTGCCGGGCGTGACCTTCCCGGGCATCAAGCCCGGCGAGACCTTCGAATACCGCTACCCCGTGCGCCAGAGCGGCACCTACTGGTATCACAGCCATTCCGGGCTCCAGGAGCAGGAAGGCCATTACGGCCCGCTGGTGGTCGACCCGGCCGAGCCGGAGCCCTACGCGTACGATCGAGACTACGTGGTGATGCTCTCCGACTGGACCTTCGAGGACCCACACGACGTCTTCCGCAAGCTCAAGGTCGCCGAGGGCTATTACAACTACCAGAAGCGCACCGTCCAGGACCTGCTCGAGGACATCAAGGCCAAGGGCTGGGAGCAGACCATGCGCGAGCGGGCCATGTGGGGCGAGATGCGCATGAGTTCGCGCGACCTGCTCGACGTGACCGGCAGCACCTACACCTACCTGCTCAACGGCCGCTCACCCGCCGACAACTGGACCGCCCTGTTCCGCCCCGGGGAAAAGGTCCGCCTGCGGGTCATCAACGGCTCGGCGATGAGCTTCTTCGATGTACGCATCCCGGGGTTGAAGATGACCGTGGTGCAGGCCGATGGGCAGAACATCGAGCCCGTGCCGGTAGACGAGTTCCGTATCGGCGTGGCAGAGACCTATGACGTGATCGTCGAACCGACCGAGGATCGCGCCTACACCATCTTCGCCGAGGCCATGGATCGCAGCGGGTATGCCGCCGCCACCCTGGCGACCAGAGAGGGCGCACGCGGCGAGGTTCCCGAGCGCCGCCCCATGCCCGAGCGCGGCATGGACTCGATGGGCATGGACCATGGAGACATGGACATGGGCCACGGCGACATGGACATGGGCCGGAACGACATGTCGGGCGACATGAATGGCGGCGAGGAAATGGCCTCCGAGCCTAGCGACCCGCATGCCGGCCACGACATGAGCGGCGGCAGCCAGGCCATGAATGACGATGACTCCGGCAGCATGAACATGGCCGAGGGTGCCCCTCACGAATGGCCACTCGCCGGCCGACAAATCAGCCACGGCCACGATGATCACGGCCCGGGCGCGGCCATGGTCGCCCGCAACCCGCAGAACCGGATGGGCGATCCGGGCATCGGCCTGAAGAGTACCGAGGACCACAAGGTGCTGGTCTACGACGACCTGCGGGCACGCGCCCCTTGGCCGGACCGCCGCGAACCGGAGCGAGAAATCGAACTGCACCTGACCGGCAACATGGAGCGCTACATGTGGTCGTTCGACGGCAAGAAGTTCTCCGAGGTCGACGGCCCTATCCGCTTTCACCACGAGGAGCGACTGCGCCTGATCCTGGTCAACGACACCATGATGGATCACCCGATTCACCTCCACGGCATGTGGATGGAGCTGGAAAACCGTCACGGCACGTACCGCCCGCGCAAACACACCCTGTCGCTCAAGCCCGGCGAGATGCTCTCGGCGCGGATCACCCCGGTGCATCAGGGCGACTGGGCCTTCCACTGCCACCTGCTCTACCACATGGAAGCCGGCATGTTCCGTGTCGTGTCCGTGGCCTGAACTACCGGGAGGAACTGACCAATGACCATTCAGACGATCAAGCACCCGAATCGATGGCTGGCGACCGCCTGCATACTGGCACTGACTCCAGCGCTTGCCATGGCCGACGGACGAGGTGACTACGCCCGCGAACAGGGATGGGATTCCCCCGTCCCCGACATGCAGACCGGGATGCTGTTATTCGACCGACTGGAATACGCTGCCGGGGACGACGAGGACAGCGTCGACTGGGAATTCCAGGGCTGGTACGGCGGCGATACCAACCGGCTGGTGATCAAGGGCGAGGGGGAACACGTCGTCTCCGGTGGAGACGGTGGCGAGATCGAGGCGCTCGATCTCCTCTATGGTCGCCTGATCGCCCCCTACTGGTCCTTGCAGGCCGGCGTCGGCTACCAACTCGAATACGGCCCCGGCCCCAACCACGACCGCGGCTTTGCCGTAGTGGGTCTGCAGGGGCTGGCGCCGTACTGGTTCGAAATCGACACCAACCTGCGGGTTAGTGAAGACGGCGACGCCTCGGTCGACTTCGAGGCCGAATACGACTTCCTCTTGACCCAGCGACTGATCCTTCAGCCCCGCATCGGCACATCGGTGGCCTTCGAGGAAGTCGAGGAATTCGGCGTCGGCCAGGGTATCAACCACATCAAGGCCGGCCTGCGACTGCGCTACGAAATCCGCCGCGAGGTCGCCCCCTACATCGGGGTAAGCTGGAACAAGCAACTGGGTGACACCGCCGATCTCGCCCGGGCGGAAGGCAACGACACCGACGACCTGCGATTGGTGGCCGGTGTGCGCCTGTGGTTCTGACCGCCCGAACTGCACCGACATAACCCCTCGGTCGCGATGTAGCAGCCGTCATGCCGGCCGAGGTGTTAGATCCCAACCGCTGCAGCGTACGGGACGTAGCGGCCGAGTAACGACGACCACATACGGACCAACAAGGGGGAACGAGAAATGACTGACCCAGCGACCACCCTCGAATCGACCATCACCTGCCCGCACTGCGGTCATTCGAAAACCGAGGTCATGCCGACCGACGCCTGTCAGTGGTTCTACGAGTGTGACGATTGTCAGACCTTGCTACGACCGAAGCCGGGTGACTGTTGCGTGTTCTGCTCATACGGCAGCATGCCCTGTCCACCGATCCAGGCCGATCGTGGATGTTGCGAGACCCAGACCAACGGGCACTAGAACGGCCCAACGCCTCGTCCGGAAGCACGAAAACGATTGGCTCTGCTCGGTTCTCCGCTGTGGTGGTTCTGCCGAACGTCGGCCTACCCAGTGAATTGCCCCCGAATGTCGCCGCCATTCACCGATGTCGACTTTGACCGCGCCGAGCGCACGACTTGTCACGGTTCGCGTATCAACTCGTCTCGGCTTTGATCAAGCAGTCACCACCGCGGTCGATGCCGGCCATAGAGCCCACGCCCATAGAAAAGGCCCCGCCCGATTCGCTTCAGACTTGTCCTGGGGGACATCCTGACCAACCGTCGGCGGGGCCTTCGTGCATCCTGCGAGGCTTGGGAACAAAGTTTCTTCCCTGCGCATGTGTCCTCATACGCGCCCCCCCGGGCCTAAGGCTTACAACGTAACCAGGACCCCTCCGGAGAGCATCAGAGCGATGCCGATAATTCGATTGGCCGATTGATGGAGCTTTTGGGCCGTGTTCCCCAGCCCACGGCCGGACATAAGCACCAGGCCGGACGCCGATACCAGGCCCACGACATAGCCGAATGCATTGCTGTTGACCCCCATCTCGGCACCATGCGCGGCACCATGAAACAGCATGAAACCTCCGGCCATGATTCCCGCCGCCCACACAGGCAATCGCTTCCTGAAGCCGACCATCAGCCCGACAGCGACCACGGAGAGGGCAATGACCGTCTCGAGACCGGGTAGAGAAACGCCGGCCAAGCCAATAAAGGCCCCCATCGCCAAGGCCAGGAGAGTCAATGGCATCACGACCCGCTGCTGGCCCTGCTCCTGGAACGCAAGCCAAACACCGATCGCGACAAGCGCGAGCAAATGATCCACACCGAGCAATGGGTGCAAAAAGCCGCCCAGGTAACTGCCGTGCAGGGGATCAGATCCGACGTGGGCGCTCGCCAACCCGGGTACTGCGAGCAGCGACAGAACCGTAATGAATCGTCCAATCATGTCTGGAACCTCTGTTCTCCGTGAAAGTCACCGATAAACGGCCATGTGGGGGGCTTTCTCCCGTCGATCCGGAAGCATGCCCCGCTGGATGATGAAATCGACGATCGAATCGACGCCGATTCCGTCGTGCAAGTTGGTAAATACAAACGGTCGTTCCCCGCGCATCCTCTGGGAGTCACGGTTCATGACGTCGAGCGAGGCATGCACCTGCTCCGCGATATCGATCTTGTTGATTATCAGCAGGTCAGATTTGGTAATCCCCGGCCCGCCCTTACGGGGAATCTTGTCGCCGGCGGCCACGTCGATCACGTACAGAGTCAAATCCGAGAGCTCGGGGCTGAAGGTGGCGGACAGGTTGTCCCCCCCTGACTCGACCAGAACCAGCTCAAGGTCAGGGTGGCGTTGTTGCAGGTCGTCGATGGCCGCCAAGTTCATCGATGCATCTTCGCGGATCGCCGTGTGCGGACAGCCGCCGGTCTCGACCCCAACGATACGGTCGGCCGGCAACGCATCGTGCTTAAGCAGAAAGTCGGCATCTTCCTTGGTGTAGATGTCGTTGGTCACCACCGCGAGGCTGTAGTGCTCCCGCAGAACGAGACAAAGCTGGCGCAACAGTGCCGTCTTGCCCGAACCGACCGGCCCGCCAACACCCACTCTCAGGCAATGTGTCATCACTAGTCTCCTTAACTTCTGAACAAGCGCGAGTACTGGGTCTCGTGCAACGCGCTGGCGAGTGCCAGGCCCGGAAGAACCGGCCCGAGTTCCGCGTCGTCGTATTGCATGGAGCGACGAACCGCTTGAACAAGCGACACTCGTAACGCCTCCACGAGGGATTGGGCGGCCGTGTGGCCAAGTGGCATCACCTTGCACGCTACCGCTAGCTGGTTCTCTAGCCAGGCCCAGGCAAAGCCGAGCATGGCGGTCTGCACGGGTACCCCGCGTCGCTGGGCCACCATGCTGAACATGGTCACGTAGCTGGGCTCCGCGGGCAGAAGATGGGCAGGCGGCAAAAGATCGAGATTTCCCAACAGGCGAGTAAGCGCTACCCCGAGACGCAGGTCTTCATCGACCAGCTCGGCCGTCTCGCGACTCGCCAGTAGCCAATCGTTCCATTCCCGTATCGTGGCCGCGTCCTCAATCTCCCAGGCCCGGTTCAAGCGAATCAGCGCAGGGAGGTCGCCCCGCCCCAGCCCGTCATCGAGCACCCCTTCCAGCCAGTCGCCAAGCTGGTCTTTGTCGGCCACCCAGCCCAGTTCCAGGGCACTCTCCAAACCTTGGGACCAGGCGAAAGCACCGATGGGCAATGCGGGACTGACCAATTGCAGCAGGCCCAGCATCGCCAGATCGTCGCTTTCGCTAGTCGGCCGTTCAGTGAGCATGGTTGTGGCTGTGGCTGTGATTGCCATGGTGATGATCGTGGTGTCCGGCGCGGCCGTAAGCACCCGGCTCCGGTTCGAAGGGCGCCTCGTGCCGCTCCAAACCGGCTCCGAGGCGCCGAGCCAGATCTTCGAGGACATGATCGGGCGGGAAACGCACCCAGCCAGACGTCTCGTCGGCACCGATCGCGAGCGCCACATGGCGGTTGCCGAGGTGGTAGCAGAGACGTGCCAGCTCCAGGTCCGTCGACACGCGAGCGGTGACCACCGATTCGTCGGCAGCACGCACCCGGATGATCTCGCCACTGGTCGCCAGCAGGCACTCCCCGTCACGGAGCACGCCCCCTCGTTCCAGGAACAGCCCGACGTCCCGGCCGCTGTCGGTCTTGACGCGCAATCGGCCCCGAACGCGCTCGTCGTAACTGAGCGTCAAGGTGTCCACCGGCATGTGCGGTGTCTCACACTCTACTCGCTGGTCAACGTGCAACATCTCGATCCCCTCAGAACAGGTGGTAACGCTGAGCCAGCGGCAATTCTTCCGCGGGCTCGCAGGTAAGCAACTCCCCGTCGGCCCTTACTTCGTAGGTCTGCGGGTCTACGGTGATCTCGGGGCACGCGTCGTTGAGCTTCATGTGCTCCTTGCGCACCTGGCGCACGTCACGACAGGCGGAAAGCGTACTGTTCAGCCCCAGCGGGGCGCCGACGTCTGCATCCAGCGCTGCCTGACTGACAAAGGTCAGGCGCGTCGCGCTGGCAGCGCGACCGAGTGCGCCGAACATCCGCCGATAGTGGACCGGCTGCGGGGTGGGGATGGATGCGTTCGGATCGCCCATGGGGGCTGCCGCGATCATGCCGCCCTTGAGGATGGTGGCCGGCTTGACGCCAAAAAAGGCCGGATCCCAGAGCACCAGGTCCGCGAGTTTGCCGACTTCGATCGACCCGACCTCGTGCGCGATACCGTGAGTAAGGGCGGGGTTGATGGTGTACTTGGCGATGTAGCGCCGCGCGCGGACGTTATCGGCACCGCGCTCGGCGTCCTCTGGCAGGAACCCGCGCTGAACCTTCATTTTGTGGGCCGTCTGCCAGGTGCGGCAGATGGTTTCGCCTACCCGCCCCATCGCCTGGGAATCCGAGGCGATCATCGAGATCACGCCCATGTCGTGGAGGATGTCCTCGGCGGCGATGGTCTCGCGGCGGATGCGCGAGTCCGCGAAGGCTACGTCCTCCGGGATCTTCGGGTCGAGGTGGTGACACACCATCAGCATGTCGAGATGCTCGTCGATGGTGTTGACGGTGTATGGCCTTGTCGGATTGGTCGACGAGGGCAGCACGTAGGGCTTGGAGCAGGCACGAATGATATCCGGGGCATGGCCGCCGCCGGCGCCCTCGGTGTGGTACGTATGAATGCCCCTCTCCTTGAAGGCCGACAGGGTGTCTTCGACAAACCCGGATTCGTTCAGGGTGTCGGTATGTATCGCCACCTGGATGTCGAAGCGCTCGGCCAGCCCCAGGCAGCAGTCGATCGAGGCCGGCGTGGTGCCCCAATCCTCGTGAAGTTTAAGCCCCATCACCCCGGCCCGTATCTGCGCCTCGCCCGATTCCGGCAAGCTGGCATTGCCCTTCCCAAGCAGGCCGATGTTCATCGGCAGATCGTCGATGGCCTGAAGCATCTTGCCGATATGCCAGGGACCAGGCGTACAGGTAGTGGCATTGGTGCCGGTCGCCGGCCCGGTGCCGCCGCCGATCATCGTGGTGACGCCACTCATCAGCGCTTCGTCCACCAGTTGCGGGCAGATAAAGTGGATATGGGCATCCAGCCCGCCGGCCGTCAGTATCTTGCCCTCACCCGCGATTACCTCGGTGCCGGGCCCGATCACGATCTCCACACCAGGCTGCGTGTCCGGGTTGCCCGCCTTGCCGATCCCGGCGATTCGGCCGGCGCGGATACCGACGTCGGCTTTGACGATGCCCCACCAGTCCAGGATCAATGCGTTGGTGATCACCGTATCCACGACCGAGTCGTCGGACCGCTGACTCTGGCCCATACCGTCACGGATGACTTTGCCGCCGCCGAACTTCACCTCCTCCCCATAGTGCGCCGCGTCGTGCTCGACCTCGATCCAGAGATCGGTATCGCCGAGGCGCACGCGGTCCCCGGTGGTCGGGCCATACATGTCGACATACGCTTCGCGCGAGAGCTTCATGATGCACCTCTTCCGTCGAGCGCGCCCATGACCTCACCGCGAAACCCGTAGATGCGCCGGTCGCCGACAAAGGGAATCAGCGTAATTCGACGCGTCTGCCCGGGCTCAAAGCGGATGGCGGTGCCAGCCGCCACGTCAAGACGGTATCCTCGCGCCCTCTCACGGTCGAAACGAAGGGCCGGATTTGCCTCGGCAAAGTGATAATGCGACCCGATCTGCACTGGTCGGTCGCCGCTGTTGGCAACCTCAAGCGAAAGACGATCGCGACCGGCGCAGAGCTCTATCTCGCCGCCCTTGAGCTGGTATTCACCCGGGATCATGGCCGCCTCTCAGATGATGGGGTTGTGAATGGTGACAAGCTTGGTGCCGTCGGGAAACGTGGCCTCGACCTGGACCTCGTCGAGCATGTCCGCAATGCCTTCCATGACGTCGTCGCGGCTCAGCACGTCGCGCCCGGCGCTCATCAACTCGGCGACGCTACGACCTTCCCGCGCGCCCTCGAGAATTTCCGCACTAATCAAAGCAACCGCTTCGGGGTAATTGAGCTTGATACCCCGCGCCTTGCGCCGCTCGGCAAGCAAGCCGGCGGTGAAGAGCATCAGCTTGTCTTTGTCTCTGGGAGTCAGTTCCATCGCATCACTCGTGGGTTGACGATTCTTGAAAATCAGGTTCGCCAGATGCGGGGCGGGCAGGCCGGCATCGCGAACAAGTGGGGGCGAAGCGCGGTCCAGGCCTGTTCGCACAGACCCCAGGCCTCGTTGGCATCCCCACCCAGGTAGCGGAGCAACAGTACGCCCCGGCGGCAGGTCACCGCCCAGCGGGGAGTGGGAGGCAATGCCTCGCGTAGCGCCGCCACCGCAGCCGGTTCGTCGGCCAGGCCAACCGCCCAAAGCGTTGCCTGGACGCTGGCCCCACCCTGTGCCCAAGGGCCGGTAAATCGCGGATGGGCGGGATCGAGAATCTGACGTTCGTGCCAGAGCGGGCGACCGGCCAGATTGATCCTGAAACGCTGCTCCATGCTGCCGCTTACGAACGGCAGATAGCTCGCCGGGCGCCCCAACGCCAGCACCTCCCAGCCGAGGCAGGCGCCGCCCGACTCGATATCAAGACGGGTCGATTGCGAGGTGCGAGCTCCATCGAAGGCAATCGTTTCCTGCGGCAGATATTCGAGCGCACCACCGCGCCGCACCGAAAGATGCACGTCCTGTGAGCTGGCGACGCCGTGACTATCGGCTGCATAGATCTTGGCGGCAGCGGGCGTGGTCAGCAGTGCGTGGGCCTGCTCGTCAACCTCGGCTCGAATCGTCAACGCATCGCCACTGACCAATCCACCAGGAGGGTGCAACAGATAAACGTGACAACAGCCGCCCGGACCCTCGGGGTAGAACGGACGCTGAACGCGCAACGGCCCCTCGTGATGCAGGGAGGACAGCCGCGTTACTCGACCACTTCCCTCCTGCCGGCTCGCAAAGCCAAGCTGAAGTGACGCCGCCCAGCGACGTCGACCATCGAAACGATGGCCGGACACGCCGCGATCGGACTTCAAGGCGTCCGTCTCTGCTCCGCAACGCTCGGTGTCTGGCGGCGCGGCCGAGACCTCACGGCTATCACGTTGTATGACTGCGGCCTTGCTCAAGTATCCCTCGCATCCGTCTGGCAGTGGCGGGGCGCCGACCGACCATCCGGCCTAGCGCATCGCTTGGTTATGCCCCTGATCAGAGGTAGAGCAGCAAGCGTGCCACCTGAAATCCGGTGCGCCACAAAGGGCCACAATCAGCAACCTGGCGAGTTCGAGAGCAAGAGCGACGCCCGCAACGCCTCATCATGGCGCATCGAAAAACGAGCGGACCACCAAAATGGTGCAAGTGGGGCGCGACACGAAAAAAACCGCACCGAAGTGCGGTTTACTATGACTTTGAACCCGAACGTCATAGCTAAACTAGCCACGCGATGCCCTTAACCGCGCGACCCCGAAGTTGGGCCCTTACATGATGTCGAAGCCATAAGTGAGGCTGAAGAAAACAGCATTGTCCTGATCGACACCGTTGCGGTCCTTGCCACCAATCACATAGGTGACGCCCATGTCCGCGCCGGTGTTGCCGATCGGGTGCGAGAGGCTTAGGTTGAGGTGACGGAAGGCACCGTCCTCCGGGGTGGAAGCGATGTACTCGCCACTATCCTCGTAGGTGTAGTAGCCCAGCGTCGCGTCAAAATTGAAGCCTTTCGGCAAAGGTTGACTGAAATTGGCCGTCCAGTAGGTGTCCCCCTGATTACCCCAGGCGACGTCATTCAACAGCGTCTTGGCGCCCAAACTGAACGGGCCATAACCAACCGAACCGTAAGCCTCGGTGCCATCGAAGTCGTCAATATTAATGTAGTAGTACTGGATGACCCCGATGTCATAGCTGAAATCGCCGATGCTGCCGCCGTAACCGCCGTAGAAATCGTTCTCGAACCCGTTTTGGTCGTCACCGTAACCCAGCGACGATCCCCAGTAGCCTAAGTAGAGGCCATTGTCGAATCCGACGTCAAAGCCACCCTGCACGGTCGCGTCGTCGTTTTCCGGGACGTTGGTGATACCGCGAAGGATGTACTGCGAAAACACCCCGATGTTGCCGCTTACGGAGGCTGCCTGGGCCGCAGAGGTCGCGATCATCGGCGACGAAATCACAGCTGTGGCAAGGATCAAAGGCTTGATGATTGTTTTCTTCATCTTTCGTTTCTCTTCCTGTGGGTGAGTTGGTTGAACGAATCAACCACGGTTAAACGATTGGAACGGCGGGTCACCGTCCGTCTGCCGCGGGCTCTATC
>JAFGUH010000025.1 GCA_016938615.1 Halothiobacillaceae bacterium
CCGCGGACGAAACGTGTACCCAAGAAACGTGAACGACGTGACCTCATGATCGCCACGCCGGTCGGCGTCCTTGCAGTAGACGATGCGGGTCTTTGCTGGATGCAACTCCAGCCCGACCTGCGCCAATCGTTGCGCGAGGGCGTCCCGCACCTGGCGGGCTTGCTCCTCGCTGCCGCAGTGGATCACCGCGTCATCACAATACCGTTCGAACGTCACCGCCGGGAACCGGCGGACCAGCCACGTGTCGAACGCGTAATGCATGAACAGGTTCGCCAACACGGGTGAGACCGCCGACCCCTGTGGGGTGCCGCGATCCCGGGCGACCAGGGTGCCGTCCTGTTGTTGCAGCGGGGCTACAAGCCACCGCTGGACATACAGCAGGACCCATTGCTGGTCGGTGTGCCGTGCGACCGCCTTGAGCAGCAGCGAGTGGTCCACGCTATCGAAAAACGCCCGGACATCAAGATCAATCACCCAGTCGTTTCGCCAGCAGCGTTCCCGGCAGACCGCCACCGCATCCAACGCCGACCGCCCTGGGCGATAACCGTAGGAGTCGCGGTGGAACAGTGGCTCCACCTCGCGCTCCAACTGCATGGCTGCCACCGTCTGGGCGATCCGGTCGGCGACGGTGGGTACCCCGAGGATTCTGGACCCTCCCCCTGCCTTCGGTATCGCCACGGCCTTCACCGGCGGCGGGAAGTAGCTCCCCGACGACAGCCGATTCCACAGCTTGTACAGGTTATTCTTCAAGTCCTGTTCGAACTGCTCGATCGTCTGCCCATCGACCCCGGCCGCGCCCTGGTTGGCCTTGACCCTCTGATACGCCTCCCAGACCATCCATTTGTCGATCGCAAACGGCTTGACCTGCGACTTCGATTCGCTCACCTGGTTCCTCCCAGGAACCCCTGGTTGACCACCAAACGAACCCGGACAACCCGCCCCCTTGGCTCCAGCCCCATTACCGGGCCTTCATCGCTACTACGAGGCGGTCCGCCCCCCTGCCCCGCATCGGTACTCTCCCCCTTGCAGTTTCCGCTGCTTGGGGTTCTCCCTTCCGCCGACCGCTCCAACCCGCGGCCAGCCACATCGAGGCGAGGGGTTCCCACGTTCTGCACCAGCGCCTGAACCGAGCTCGCGCCACCTCTGTGCCGGACAACCGCCTGGCCAGCAAGCAGGCACCCGCCAGACTCGTCCCAGGGCAACAAC
>JAFGUH010000222.1 GCA_016938615.1 Halothiobacillaceae bacterium
AGGCGAGGGGTGCCCTTCTCTTTGGGCACTTTCTCTTGGGCAAGCAAGAGAAAGTACCTCGCGCGCCTAGCAGCTAGGCCTGGTCAAAATGCACTGCAGGCAAGCGTGCTAAAACTCAGCTGATCAATAAGGGTTCTGACCCCTTTTACGAATAACCTATGAGACTGTTGGCCATTAGCGTGGTCGCCATTGAATGCCAACAAAGATGGCACCGATAACCGAGAACGTTTGCCCTATGATCAACTTATGAAAATTGACAATCCCGCCCGCGCCTGAATCAGCCCCGGGACTGACAATGAGGAGATACATCCCTACGGCCAAAGAAACTAATCCAAAAACACCCATGCCGATGTTTCTTGATTTCTCGTCAGAGCCATCAACGGACCCGAGAACCGCTCCCGTAGCGTCCAAGGTAAAATCATCAGAACTTGAAACCGCTGCCCGCTTCTCCATGTTGACCGCATTTCCGTTTATGCTTTCAATTTGGTCGACTTCCACACCGGGAGCTTTGAGGAAAAATGCTTTCAACGCTTTCTTATTATTGGAAGCAACAGTTCTGACATCAACTAAATTCCCATCTTCATCCCTGTAAGAAAACACATATGTTTTCAAAGCAAACCTCCATGATCAAATAAGAAATACACATCAAACAACGAGAACCTTGCAAAGGTTCTGCTAAATAAAATTTAGCGCACCGACAACAAGACGCACTTCACCGCAATCACACCAACACGCGCATCTGACCAAGTCATCGTTATGCTCAACGCACCAATCCCTTAATAAAGTCCTTCAGCAAGTCGACCCCAAACACACCCCAAAAGAAAGCTGTCAGCAGCAGACCAACCAGCACATGCGCAACACTCCCCATTTTCAACCCCATGAATACAGCAAACGGCCCCTCCCAGCCAAACACAAGCACAAATACAAAAAAATCGAATTGAGCGGACCGCGACCCTCTCTTTGATGGACCGGCCGCCTCCGAACTCCCAGATTCCTCTTCCATTACGTCAATTCACACTTGTTTTCTCATAATTGGGGGTCAGAGTCGTTTCTGCGCCCCTCAGTCCTGGCTCTTACCGTCGGTTCCACCAAACAACTCCTCAACCAACGGCTCAATCTTGCTCCGAGTCGTCCCAAACTTGTCCATGCGCCCACCCCCATTCCGAGCATCGTAGGTCGCACGCCCCTTAAGCCCATCCTGGCCAAACACCTTGAGATCGGCATAGGACAGGTACATCGCCATGTCCCAGCGCCAGTTGGCGGTGTATTCGAGGTAGTGGGAACAGCCCACCGGACGTTCGCCCTGGTACACCTCGGTATACAGCCCCTGCTCCTCGATCAGCTCGCAGACGGCAGGTTCGAAACCGTCCATCAGGACGTCGGGATTGTGCTCGACGCAGATGCGCTCGATGTCGTTGTCGGCGACCGGGTCGACGGTCTGGGTAATGGAGCAGCCGCTCAGCCCGAGCAGCAGGCCGAGGCCGGCAATGAGTTTCGCTTGCGGTGACATGAGATCTCCTTGTTGGTTGTGATTCCCTGCGGGGCATTGCACCCTTGATTCGCATCATCGCATGTTTGAAAGGCCGGGTGCGCAGCCGGCGCGGGCGGCCACGCAAACAAAAAGGCCAGCGTACCGGCAGGGCTCCCCCCCGCTCGGCACGCTGGCCTCTCTCTTCCAGTTTCCAGCTGTCAGCTTCGAGTTAGCCCTGTTTCGGCCCCACCCAGACCTGCTGGGCATTGACGAACATCTTGATGCCATGCGGGCCGAGTTCGCGGCCGTAGCCGGAGCGCTTGACGCCGCCGCTGGGGAGGCGCGGGTCGGTCTTGACGATGCCGTTGATGGACACCTGGCCGGCCTCGATGTCGCGGGCCATGTTCATGGCGCGGGCGGTGTCGCCGGTCCAGACGGCCGCGCCCAGGCCGTACTGGCTGCTGTTGGCGATCTCGAGGGCATGGTCGGCGTCGCGCGCGGACATGGCCACGGCGATCGGGCCGAAGGTTTCCTCGCAGAAGGCGACCATGGAATCGTCGACGTCGGCAAGCAGGGTCGGCGGGTAGAAGAAGCCGTCGCCGTCGGGCATCTTGCCGCCCATCAGGCAGCGTGCGCCGGCCTCGATGCTGGCCTGAACCTGCCGGTGCAGCCCGTCGCGGAGATCCGGGCGGGCGATCGGGCCGACGTCGGTGGATTCCTGGCGTGGGTCGCCCATGGTGAGCTTCTCCAGGCGCGTCTTCATCATGTCGAGGAAACGCTCGTAGACGGCCTCTTCGATGATGATGCGCTTGGCCGCGATACAGGACTGCCCGGCGTTGATGATCCGTGAGAGCACCACCGTGTCGGCGGCAGCCTCCAGATCGGCGTCCGCCAGCACGATCACAGGGTCCGAGCCGCCCAGTTCCAGCACGGCGGGCTTGATCTGGCGGGCTGCGGTGGCCGCGACGATCGCACCGGCGCGGTCGGAGCCGGTAAACGAGACGGCACGGACGCATTCGGTCTCGATCGCCCCGGCGATGTCGTCCTTGTCCAGCGGCATGTTCTGAAACACGCCCAGCGGGAAGCCGGCCTTCTCGAAGCTCTCGGCGATGCCCGCGGCACAGGCGGGCACGTGGGCGTCGTGCTTCATCACGCAGGTATTGCCGGCCATCAAGGCCGGCGCGGCGAAGCGGAAGGCGAGCCAGAACGGCGCATTCCACGGCAGGATGCCCAGCACGGTGCCGATCGGCAGGTACTGGACGTAGCTGACCGTGGCATCCGAGCCCAGCATCTCGCTGGCGAGATACCCTTCCGCGTGATCGGCGTAGTGCTCGGCGCACCAGGCGGCCTTGTCGACCTCGCCTCTAGCCTCGCGGATGGGCTTGCCCATCTCGTCGGTCATCAGCAGGGCGAGGCGCTCGCGGTCCTCGCGCATCACCTGCGCCACGCGCCGCAACAGGTCGGCACGCTCGGCAAAGCCGGTCTTGCGCCAGTCCTCGTAGGCGGCCTCGCTGCGCTCGAGCACCGCGTCACGCTGGGCCGGGTCCATCACCGGGAAGTCGTGCAGGGTCTTGCCCGTAGTGGGGTTGATGACGGTCTGGCTCATGAGGCACGCGACTCCTTCGAGGGTTTGCGGGATTTCTTTTCCTGCGACCGGGACGGGGCGTCGCCCTGCTCGAGCGTCTGGTCGGCCGGGTCGTCCTGGCGGGAGGCGAGCAGCTCGACCACGGGCTCCTCGGGGATCTCGCGCTTGGCCTCCTCGCGCTTGACGGTGAAGTCCTGCTCCATGTCGAAGAACGACTCGCAGCCATCCTTGGTGATGTAGATGGTGTCGGAGATGCCGCAGGTCTTGTCGCCGTCGACGCCCCAGGCCCAGGGGATGATGTGGAAGGTCATGCCCTCGCGCAGCACGGTCTTGTCGCCGTGCATCAGGCTGAGGATGTAGCCCTCATCCCAGCTGGGCGGGAAGGCGATGCCGATGGAATAGCCCGAGCGGGTGATCAGCTTCCCGTGGGCATCGTCGACCGTCATGATCGAGCGGACCAGGTTGTCGGCGTCCGAGACGGTCACGCCCGGGCGGATCAGCGCCTTGACCCGCTCGAGGGCCTCCTTCATGCGTTCCTGGGCCTTCCACATCAGCTCGGTGGGCTCGCCCAGCACGGCGGTGCGCATCATCGCGGTGTGGTAGCGGCGGTAGCAGCCGGCCACCTCGAGGAAGACGTGCTCGCCCGGCTTGACCACGCGCCCCTCCCAGGTGGCGTGGCCGATCATGGTGCGCGGGCCGGAGGTGACGTAGGGCATCACCGCCGGCGGCTCGCCACCGGCGCGGAACATGGCGGCACTGATCTCCGCGCCGATCTCGTTCTCGGTCACGCCGGCCTTGCAGGCCGCCAGCCCCGCCTTCATGCCCGCCTCGGTCGCGATGGCCGCGCGGCGCATGATCTCGATCTCGTGCTTGGACTTGGTGCGCCGGCCGCACTCGACGATACCGAAGCAGTCGAGCAGCTTCGCGCCGGTCAGCGTGGTATGCAACGCGTCCTGCTGGTAGGCCGGGAAGAAGTAGCTGTTGCGCTCGTAGCCGATGTACTTGTTGGCCAGCCCGAACTCCTTCAACGAGGTGACCAGCATCTGGATAGCGTCGCCCGTGTCCGGGTACGGCCGGGTGATTTCCACCCAGGTCCGCGCGTGGACGTTGGATTCCTCCATGGTCCGCGTGATCATGAACGGCTCGTCGTCGAGCGGCACCACCAGCGCCTGGAAGAACGAGTACCCCGTCGTCTGGTAGTCGGTGAGGTACATCAGGTTCTCGGGGTCGGTGATGATCACCGCGTCAAGCAGCCGCTCGGCCATGCGCATGCGCAGTTCGCCGAGCCGTCGCTCGTACTCTTCCATCGGGAAGGTCATATCGTCACGTTGGCGCATGGGTCAGCCCTCCACCTGTGCATCGACGGCCTGCTCGAAGAGGTTCAGCCCCTCCTCGAGGTCGTCGTCGGGAATAGTCAACGGCGGGATCAGCTTGATCACCTGCCCCTTGGAACCGCAGACCGCCGCCAAGAGACCGCGGTCGAAGCATTCGCGCGCGATGCGCTTGGAGAGATCGCCGTCGATGAAATCGATCGCTTGCATCATGCCCCGGCCGCGCACGGCGAAACGCGGATACTTTCCGGCGATTTTCTCCAGGCGCTTCTTGATCACCTCGCCCTTGCGGCGGGTCTCGTCCATGAACGCCGGGTCGTCGAAATAGCCGAGCGCCACGGTGCCGGCGATAAACGACAGGTCCTGGCCGCGGAAGGTGCCGGTGTGCTCGCCGGGCAGCCAGTGCTTGTCGTGCTCGGGCTTGTTGAGGTTCATCGCCATGGGCGTGCCGAAGCCGCCGATGCCCTTGGCCAGCGTGATGATGTCCGGGTCGAGGTCCATCTCGTCGAAGCTGAAATACGACCCGGTGCGCCCGGAGCCCATCTGGATGTCGTCGACGATGAACAGCGCGCCCAGCTCATGGGCCAGGTCCTGCACGCCCTTGAGCCAGGCTTCAGAGGCGACGCGCACGCCGCCCTCGGCCTGAACGGTTTCCACCAGGAAGGCCGCCGGCGGCGGAAAGCCCGAGGACGGGTCGGAATAGATGTCGCGCATGCGTTCCAGCGAGGGCATGCCGCAGCCCAGCGTGCAGTTGGGGCACTGGGTTTCACAGCCGAAGGCCTGATGGACGACGTTGTCCAGCGGCACGCCGGCGGCGTTGCGGAAGTGCGCGTTGGTGGTCGCCGCCAGTGCGCCGAGCGTCATGCCATGGAAGGCGTGGTGGAAGGAGATCACCTGTTGGCGACCGGTGACGCGACGGGCGAGCTTGAGCGCCGCCTCGACGGCGTTGGTGCCGGTCGGGCCGACGAATTGCAGACGATAGTCCATGTCTCGCGGTTTCAAGATCGTGTCGACGAACTTGGTGATGAAGGCGCGCTTGGCGCTGGTGTACATGTCCAGGCTGTGCGCGACGCCATCGTTCCGGATGTAGTCGATGATGGCGTCCTTCATCTTCGGATCGTTGTGCCCGAAGTTGAGCACCCCGGCGCCGGCGTAGAAATCGATGTAACTCCGCCCCTGCTCGTCGGTCTGGCGGGCGTTGCTCGCCGAATGAAAGACCGTGGGCGCCGCGCGGCAGTACGCGCGGATCTCGGATTCCCACTGCTCGAACGCCTGCATGTGCATTGGCCACTCTCCATTGGTTTCAGATAAGTTCGCCCCGCCGCCGCGCGGCGAGGCGCCAGGCCGGTTTCCCGGCGTGTCAAAACAGGCCTTGCAAGAGACAGGCCTGCCTCTGCGTCGTTCAGCCCGCCGCCTCGATCGGCAGCCCCACGAGTTCGGCGAACAGCCGCCCGACCGGGTCGATCAACCGATCGTTGAAGTCATAACGCGGGTTGTGACAGGGCCAGTGATGGCCGTCGCCATCGTCGGCACCGATCAGGGCGAAGGCGCCGGGCACCTGCCGAAGGTAGTAGCTGAAGTCTTCCGACGCCATGATCGGCACCGGCAAGGCGGCGTCGTGCCAATCCGCACCCAGTACCCGCGCCAATGCACCACGGTAGTGCGCAGCCGCCTCGGGGTGGTTGATGGTGGCATGATAGCGAGGCGTAAAACGAACGTCGGCCTCCACGCCGTAGCCGGCGGCCGTCTCTCGCGCCACCTGTTCCAGATGCCGGGCGACGAGGTCGCGCTGCTCGGTGCTGCCGACGCGGACCGAACCGGCCAGGCGGGCCGTGTCGGGGATCGCGGTGATCGCGCCCCCGGCCTGGAAGGTGGTGACACTGACCACCGCGGCGACCTGCGGGGCCAGCCGCCTCGAGACGATCTGCTGGATCGCCTCCACCACGGCCGAGCCGGCCAGCACCGGGTCCCGGCAGATCTCCGGCTGGCTGGCATGTCCGCCACTACCTTCCAGGTGGATCTCGAAGATGCCGTTCGCACCCATCACCGCGCCGTCCGGGCAGACAGCCTGGCCGAAGGGGATCGCCGGCCAGTTATGCCAGCCGAACACCCAGTCGACCCCCTCGAGCGCGCCATCGGCGATCATCTCGCGCGCGCCATGGCCACCTTCTTCGGCCGGCTGGAACAGCAACGTCACCGGCCCGGGCAGATGATCCTCGCAGGTCTTGAGCCAGCGAGCGGCGGCCAGCAGGGTGGCGGTATGCCCGTCATGCCCGCAGGCGTGCATGATCCCCGGCGTGCCCGACGACCAGTCCTTGCCGCTGATCTCGTCGATGGGCAGGGCGTCGATGTCGGCGCGCAGGGCGATATGCCGGCCGGTGGCATCGGGGGCGAGGCGGGCGACCGTCCCGGTGGTGGCACAGGGGCGCCACGGAATGCCGAGATGATCCAGTTCGTCCCGGATGCTCGCAGCGGTGGCGTGCTCCTGCCAGGTCAGCTCCGGGGCTTGGTGCAGGCGACGGCGGAATACCGCGGCCTGGTCGGCGATGTCGTTCCAGATCGAGCGCACCGAGCGTCTCCTGTGGGCACCGGCGCGAAGCCGGCGCGAATGCGAGTAGGAGAGAAATGGACGACCGTGGCCGCCCGCCGTTCCGAGCTAATCACAGGTCCGGCACCGGGCGCAATAGCGGTCGCGGCGGGGTTGGGCGCATCGAAAGGAACCTCTTCGCGAATGCCATGCCGCTTTGGCTTGACGAGTCGTTCGTGATCAAGGCGCTTGCAAGCCGGCGTGCCGGTGGTCACATCAAGACATCGCAACGCGGAGCACCGGCGATGCGCCAAGCCCCGCAGGGCGAGTCTTGGGCCGGGCACCCGCTGCGGCGTCGCCCCAGGTTGCGGGAATCACCCCTGCGCAGCGGACGAGCACCTTGCCTCTGCCCGCACATCTCCCGGCTCAAGGCGCGCTTCAGCTGTATGGCATTCCTGCAGAGATTCCTTCCGTGGACGAAGGGGGGTTGAGAAACGCCCGGGCTGCCCCAACATCTGAGCACAATCAACAGCCGTTCTGATACATTCACAAACCAATCTTATGTAAGGAAACTCTGAAAAAGCCGGGATGTCTTCACCCGCACGCGTGGCGTGCGACGTGGTATCCCGTTCGCGCAGGGAGTTCCTG
The DNA here is from genome assembly GCA_016938615.1 of Halothiobacillaceae bacterium. Taxonomy (GTDB): domain Bacteria; phylum Pseudomonadota; class Gammaproteobacteria; order Halothiobacillales; family Halothiobacillaceae; genus Guyparkeria. The sequence goes on from JAFGUH010000222.1 coordinate 7,563, forward strand.
AAAACAACCGACCGGAGAGAACATCCATGCTGTTCGAAGCGTTCGAAGAAAAAGGCCTGTCGCAGATGAGCTATGCGATCGGCTGCCAGCAGAGCAACGAGCTCGCGATCGTTGACCCGCGCCGCGACATCGACTTCTACCTCGATTTCGCCGCCGAGGAAGGCTTTGTCATCCGGCACGTGCTCGACACGCACATTCACGCCGACTTCGCCTCCGGCGCTCGCGAACTGGCCGAGGCGACCGGCGCGAAGCTGCACTTGTCCGACTACGACGACAACGAGGAGTTTGAGGTGGCCTTCGACCACCTGCCGATGCGCGAAGGCGACTCGGTGCAGATGGGCAACGTGCGCCTCGAGGCCCTGCATACGCCCGGGCACACGCCGGAACACCTCACCTTCCTCGTCTACGACGGCGCCCGCTCACCGGACGTGCCAGTGGTCGCCCTGACCGGCGATTTCCTGTTCGTCGGCAGCCTCGGGCGTCCCGACCTGCTCGGCGAACAGGCCACCCGCAACATGGCCCGCCAAGCCTTCCACAGCGTGCGCGAAAAGCTCAAGCACCTGCCGGACGGTCTGGAAATTCGCCCGGGACACGGCGCCGGCTCGGCCTGCGGTGGCGGCATGGCGGGCCGCACCGTCTCGACCATGGGCTACGAGCGCGTCGCCAATCCGCTACTCGACCCGGCTCTCTCCGAGGACGAGTTCATCGAGTTGCTGTTGGGCAACCTGCCACCAGCGCCGGATTTCTACCCACGCAACAAGGCCCTCAACTCCGAGGGGCCCAAGCCGGTGCAGGGCATGGTCGACCTGCTCGACGACGAAATCGAGGCCCTCGACATCGAGGACCTAAAGGTACGGCTCGAGCAGGGCGCGGTCGTCATCGACATTCGTGACCGGCTGGCCTTCAATGCCGCTCACATCAAGGGGGCGCTCGGCATCGAGTTCGGCGACAACCTCTCGACCTGGGCCGGCTGGATCGCCCCGCCGGACAAGCCGCTGATCCTGGTCGACCATGAGGGCGACGACGAGCTGATTAGCGACGCGATCCGTGCGCTGGTGCGCGTCGGACAGGACAAGGTGGTCGGCTTTCTCGACGGCGGCTTCGATGCCTGGCTCAAAGCCGGCGAGCCGTTCGACAACATCCCGCTGGTCGACGCCGAAACCGCCAAGAACGACCTCGACCGCGACCGGCGCGCGCTGTGGGACGTGCGCGAAACCAGCGAATGGGACGACGGCCACGCGCTGGGCGCCCGCCACCAGACCGCCCACGACGTCCGCGACGGACTTGAGGGCGCGACCAAGGACGATCCGGTCACCGTGGTCTGCGGCTCCGGCATGCGCTCGACCGTCGCTGCCAGCCTGCTGCTGCGCGAGGGCTACACCAACGTCGCCAACCTGATGGGCGGCATGAACGCCTGGGAAGAGGCCGGCCTGCCGGTGGTCGCCAAGGACT
>JAFGUH010000223.1 GCA_016938615.1 Halothiobacillaceae bacterium
CGACTATCTGCGCGACAACATGAAGACCTCGGTCGACCAGATGATGCAGCGCGGCCATTTCTTCGCGATCATCGACGAGGTCGACTCCATCCTGATCGACGAGGCGCGCACGCCGCTGATTATCTCGGGTCCGTCCGACGACCGCTCGGAACTGTATATCACGCTCGACAAGTTCATCCCGAGCCTGGGCGAACAGCACTACACGATCGACGAAAAGGCGCGCAGCGCGAGCTTCACCGAAGAGGGCAACGACTTCCTCGAGAAGCTGCTGCACGAAGCCGGTATCTTGCCCGAGGGCCAGTCGCTCTATGATCCCGAGAGCACGACGATCGTGCACCACGTCAACCAGGCGCTGCGTGCCCACAAGCTGTTCTTCAAGGATCAGAACTATGTCGTGCAAGCGGGCGAGGTCGTGCTGATCGACGAATTCACCGGCCGCATGATGAAGGGCCGTCGCCTGTCGGAAGGTCTGCATCAGGCGATCGAGGCGAAAGAGGGCGTCGAGATCCAGCCCGAGAACGTCACGCTGGCCTCGGTCACGTTCCAGAACTATTTCCGCCTTTACAACAAGCTCGGCGGCATGACCGGCACCGCGGCCACCGAGGCCGAGGAATTCGCTGAGATCTATTCGCTGGGCGTTGTCGAGATCCCGACCAACCGTCCGATCGCGCGCAAAGACGAGCATGACCGCGTCTATCGCACCGCGAAGGAGAAATACGAGGCGGTCGTCGAGGCGATCAAGAAAGCCCATGAGAAAGGCCAGCCGATGCTGGTCGGCACCACCTCGATCGAGAAATCCGAGATGCTTTCGGAGATGCTGACCAAGGCTGGCATCAAGCACAACGTGCTCAATGCGCGCCAGCACGAGCAGGAAGCGCATATCGTCGCCGAGGCGGGCCGTCTGGGTGCCGTCACGATCGCAACGAACATGGCCGGTCGTGGCACCGATATTCAGCTCGGCGGCAATGTCGAGATGCGCGTTCAGGACGAGCTGGCCGCGAATCCCGAGGCCGATCCCGAAGAGGTCCGCAAGCGGATCGAGGCCGAGACTGCCGAGGAAAAGACGAAGGTTCTTGAGGCCGGCGGCCTGTTCGTTCTGGCCACCGAACGCCACGAGAGCCGCCGCATCGACAACCAGCTGCGCGGCCGTTCGGGCCGTCAGGGCGACCCGGGCCGCTCGCTGTTCTTCCTGTCGCTCGAAGACGATCTGATGCGCATCTTCGGCTCGGACAAGCTTGATGCGGTCCTGTCGAAACTGGGCATGAAAGAGGGCGAGGCGATCGTCCACCCTTGGGTGAACAAGTCGCTCGAACGCGCGCAGGCGAAGGTCGAGGGTCGCAACTTCGACATCCGCAAGCAGCTTCTGAAATTCGACGACGTGATGAACGACCAGCGGAAAGCGGTCTTCTCGCAGCGTCGCGAG
>JAFGUH010000224.1 GCA_016938615.1 Halothiobacillaceae bacterium
GCCGCGGGCTTCACCAATGCCTGGTATACCACGATGGATCGCGAGCCCTTCGAGCCGGTCCTGAACGAGGATGGCACCGAATATGCCGATAGCGGCCCGCGCTGGCGTCTGAAGACCGACAAATACGGCCAGGATCTGCCCTCGGTGGTGATCCCGACCGATCCGAGCGACGAGCCGCCTCCCACCAATGACGAGGTGAAATACGAGGTCGGCGCCGAGACGCAGACGGTCATCAACCTGCTCGCCTGGGGTCTGCCCGCCAAGCCGCTTTCCGTCAGCTCGGGCTGGCAGGACAAGCCCGGCGATGTCTCGGTCAACGGGATGAACTATACCGACGGCTTCGATGTCGCGGTCTATGTGAAGGGCGATATCAAGCCCGCGACCGTCTACAGCGCCGAGCTGCTGATGGATTACGAACTGGTCACGCCCTATGCGGTTGGCGCCGATATCGTGGGCACGACTGGGGACGACTACCTCGTCGGGATCGGCTCCAACACCTTCTTTGGCGATCTGGGCAGCGATCTGTTTGTCGCCAGCTACGGCTCCTCGATCGAGGGCGTGGCGCTGACCCAGAGCACGATCACCGATTTCACCGTGGGCGAGGATGCGCTGGGCTTCTTCGATCTAGGCGTGAACGATCTGAACTTCGACAGCCTCGTCACCCAGACCGTGGTGGACGGCAATCTCGAGGTCGCGATCGACGGGACGCTGGTCGTCACGCTCGAAGGCGTCGATGAAAAGCTCGACATGGAGGCCGATTTCCTACTCGTCAATCCGGGCCCGGGCACCGAACCCGGCACCACCGAGCCAAACGAGATCATCGGCACCGAGGCGGGCGAGACCCTCTCGGGCACGCCGGGCGACGACATCATCACGGCGCTGGGCGGCAACGATATCCTCTACGGCTTCGCGGGCGAGGATGTGCTTGACGGGGGCGCGGGTCTCGACCGTCTCTATGGCGGGTTCGACGCGGATACCTTCGTCTTCGCGACCGGGACCACGCTCGACATCGTCTATGACTTCGAGGACGGGCTCGACCAGATCCAGCTCTCGGGGATGACCTATGACGATCTGACGATCTCGAGCTACCGCACCACCGGCACGCAGATCACCTTCGGCGACGACCGGATGATCCTGCGCGACGTCGATGTCGCTCTCATCACCGAAGACGATTTCATCCCCGACCCGACCCTCGTGATCACCTGATCGGGCCGCAACGGGATTTAGAAGGACATAACGACATGAAGA
>JAFGUH010000225.1 GCA_016938615.1 Halothiobacillaceae bacterium
CCAGCCGGGTGACGTGGTGTTCTATGCCGGCGACATCGGCCGGCCGGGCAGCAACGCGGAATTCCAGCTGGTCGACGAGGCGATCGTCGGCCACGCGCCTCGCGGTATCGATGCAGCCGACGCCGCGGCCCTGCCCCTGACCGCACTGACGGCCTGGGAGACACTGTTCGACCGGCTGGGGCTGTCGCCTGACGGCGAGGACGCCGGGACGCCGGTGCTCCTGATCAACGGTGCCGGCGGGGTTGGCTCGATGGCGATCCAGCTCGCACGTGCCGCCGGTCTGCGGGTGATCGCGACCGCCTCGCGCCCCGAGTCGCGCCAGTGGTGTCTCGATCTGGGTGCCGAGTTGGTGGTTGATCATTTCGGCGATCTGCCGGCCCAGCTGGCCGAGCAGGGCGTGTCAGCCATCCCGGCAATCGCCTGTTTCAACGACCTCGACCGCCATTACAGCGCCATGGCCGAACTGGTCGCCCCGCAGGGGCGGCTGGCGAGCATCGTCGGCAACAAGTCGCCGCTGCCGTTCCAGGAGCTGCGCGACAAGAGCGTCGGCTTCTTCTGGGAGTACATGTTCACCCGGCCGCGCTTCGACACCCCGGACAAGGGGCGGCAGGGCAAGATCCTCGATGCGGTCGCGGCGATGGTCGAGGACGGCCGGGTGCTGACCACACGCCACGAGGTGCTTGGTCGGATCGATCTCGACAACCTGCGCACGGCGCATCGGGAGCTGGAGGCCGGTCATGTGATCGGTAAGCTCACGCTGTTGGGGTTCGACGAGTAGCAGGGAAAGCCGGTCGGGTTGTCGGGCTGAAGCCCGACCCACAGAGGTCGGTGCGTTCCTGGTGGGTTGGACTTCAGTCCAACGGCGAACGTGGCCGGCGCATCCGACGCGATCAATTCGTGCCGGGGAACAAAAAAATCCCCCGATTTTCTCGGGGGATTTATCGTTCTGAGCGTCCTCTGCCTGAGTGTCCTCTGCCTTATGGGGCTCGAAGTTGGTCATCCGGCTCGCGCGAGGTGGTCGGCCACCAAGGCCTGCGTGCGGGCGGTGATCCAGTGTGCCGGCTCGGCCATCGCCTGGTCGAGCGTGATCGAGCCGTCGCATAGGGCACGGGCATCGGCCAGACCGAAGTCGGCCAGCTCCACCTCGTTGCAGACAAGGCTGCCGGCAACGGCGACCACCGGCACGCCCAGTCGCCGCGCCCGACCGACCACCTCGGCGACCACCTTGCCGCGCGAGGTCTGGCCGTCGATCTGCCCCTCGCCGGTGATCACCAGATCCGACTCGGCGATGGCCGCGTCCAGGCCGATCAGGTCGGCCAGGAAGGTCGCGCCCATCCGGGGCATGCCCTCCAGGACGCAGTCGAGGGCGAATCCCAGTCCGCCGGCCGCCCCCGCGCCGGGGGTGCCGGTCGGCCGGCGTTGTCCGCCCGCGGCATCGATCGTCTCGGCCAGCCGGCCCAGGTGGGCGTCCATGGCGGCGATGTCACCGTCGGCCAGTCCCTTCTGCGGGCCGAAAACCGCGGCCGCGCCTTGCGGGCCGGTCAGCGGGTTGTCGACGTCGTTGAGCACCACGATCTCGGTGTCGGCGAGTCGCGGGTCGAGTCCGCTGAGGTCTGCCCGCGCCAGTGAAGCGAGCCCCGCCGGCGTGGGCGGGAGCTCGTTGTCGTCGGCATCGAGAAAGCGCAGACCCAACGCGGCGAGCATGCCCGCCCCGCCGTCGACGGTGCCACTGCCGCCCAGGCCGATGAGTAGTTGTTCCGCACCGGCGTCGATGGCCACCTGCATCAGCTCGCCCACGCCGCGGCTGTCGAGCTGCCAGGGATCGCGTCGGTCGGCAGGAACAAGATCCAACCCACAGGCCGAGGCGACGTCGATCACCGCCCGGCGGCTGTCGGCGTCGAATCCCCAGCCGGCGGTAACGTGATCGCCCGTCGGACCATGCACATCGGACAGGTGCCATTCCCAGCCGAGCGTGTGCGTGATCAGGTCTGCGGTGCCCTCGCCACCGTCGGCCATGGGCAGGGCGCGGATCTGCGCCGTCGGAGAGGCGGCATGAACGCCGCGCGCCATGGCATTGGCCACGGCGGCGGCATCCAGGCTGCCCTTGAAGCTGTCCGGGCTGAGCACGATGGCTTGCAGCTCAGACAAGGATCAGCCCCGACAGGTAGATGGCGATCATCGCGCGGATGCCCTGCAGCAGGGTGGCGGTGGTGAAGGCTTGCGCGATCACCACGGTAATCAGGCTTGCACCACGCATGGGTGGGCCCTCCTCGGAATGGGGTCACGTTCTTGATTTCATTGCCGGTTTTGCCACAGGATTGACGTCGGTCATCAAGGGATTGTAGCCGCGGCGTCCGAGTGTCGCGATCAAGGGGCGCCAATCGGCCATAAAGGGGGTGTTCGGCCAATCGATAGCCACGGCACTTGCATGATGCCGAGACGCTCCCGGTACGGCACGGCGGTCCGACGCTCGGGCGGCGCCCCTCCCTCGCTTCGGACCGAGCCTTCCGAAAGGAACTAATCCGGCCTGCCGACGTCTCCGTCAAGATACCCCTCGGTTTCCCGGCAAGCCGGCTCGACGTGCGTCGGGCGGGCCGGTCGGGGATCGTTTTTGAGCGCCCCTGCGTGGGGAAGGACGTTTGTCAGTGATCGTGACGGTTTGCGTTTCTCGGTTTAGGTGCCGGTGGAAGGCCCTGGGCGCATTCGCGGCCCTGGTCGGACTCGGCATCAGCCCCGGTGCGTGGGGGTTCGGCCTGTCCCAGGTCGATGCGATTGCCCGGTCGCTGGCCGAGGCGGAGTACCGGCCGCCCCCATCGATTCCCGACTTGCTCGGCGACTTAAGCGCCGACACCTTCGCGCAGATCCGTCTCCGGGACGAGGCACCGCCCGACTGGCCGGGCGCGCGTTTCGCCGTTCGCCCGATCGCGGCCGGCCATGTCTACCGGGCACCGGTCGAGCTGTTCGAGGTGGTCGAGGGCGAGGTGCGCCGGATCGCTTTCGACAAGGCGAATTTCGAGTGGCCCGGCGAGTCGTTCGATCGCAAGGTGCCGGCGGACCTGGGTTTTGCCGGTTTCTCGATCGACTACCCGTTGACGCAGCCCGGGTCGCCCGAGACGGTCCTGCGCTTTCTGGGTGGATCGCTGTTTCGGGGCGTGGCGAGCGACCAGGTGATGGGCGCCCATGCTCGCGGGCTGGCCATCGACACCGGTCTGCCCTCGGGCGAGGAATTTCCCGCGTTCCGGCGTTTCTGGCTGGTCCGCCCCGCGCCCGGGGAGCGCCGCATGACGCTGTACGCGCTGATGGATAGCGAATCGTTGACCGGGGCCTACCGATTCGTGCTCGAACCGGGCGAGCGACGGAGTACGGTCCATGTCGAGGCGCATCTGCATGCCCGCCGACCGGTCGATCGATTGGGACTGGCGCCGGTTTCCTCCATGTATTTCTACGGGCGAAACGAGCGCCCGGACGCATCGCACTGGCGCCCGGCGGTCTTCAGTTCCAGTGGCCTGCTCGTACACCAGGGTGACGGCGGCTGGACCTACCGGCCGCTGCGCAACCCGGACACGCTGCGCCTGGATACGTTTGCCGCGGACGGGGTGCGCGGCTTCGGCCTGGTCCAACGCCACACCACCTTCAGCACGTTCGAGGATCCCGTGGCTCGCTTCGAGCGGCGGCCCTCGGTGTGGGTAACACCCCAGGCCGGGTTCGGCTCGGGGCGACTCGACCTGATCCAGCTGCCATTGCGAAGCGACGGGCATGAAAACCAGCTGGTGTTCTTCGAACCGGCCAATCCGTTCAAGCCGGGACGGCCGCTCTCGATGGCCTACGACGTGAGTTTCGGTCATCGCGCCGCATCGACGGCGGGCCATCCCGCGCAGGTGCGCGGGGTGCTGATCGGTGTCGAGGGTATCGGCGAGGATTCCGCACTGTCAGGGCCGGCCTACCGGGTAAACGTCGATTTTACCGGGGGTGACCTGGCGACTCTGGCCGACAACGCCCCGGTGGTCGCCTCGATCGAAGATGCGCCGGTGCGGGTGCTGGAGCATTCGGTCACCCCGCTGCCTGACGAGGCGACCTGGCGTCTTTCGATGCTGGTGCAGCCTAAAAGCGAGTCGCCCGTCACCCTGAGGGCCGCGCTCGCTGTGGAGGGCAATCGGATTTCGGAGACGTGGCAGGACATGCTGCCCGGACGGGTCGATCGTTATCTGGAGCAGGGCAAATGACGGAGGAGCGGGTGGCTGACGACGGTCGGCAGGAGGGCGACGGCGCAGGAATGTGCGAGGCGCTGCGGCGCTATGGTCGAGCCGTGGCGCACGAAATTGCCCGGAGGGGGCACCCCGAACGCGTCGAATCGCTCTCGCCCCGTCCGGAGGTGGCCGAGGCGAGGTTGCGGGCCTCGCTTGAATGCCTGAAGGCCGCGCCGGAGAGTACCTCTCGTCCCATCCGGCGTTCGTCACTCGGTTATGCCCGGCGCTCGGACGGGATTGGCGAGCAGGCCGACTCGTGATCGACGTTGTTCGTCGGACGCTGTTCGTTTTCCTGGTGTTCGTCCAGACGGCGGCCGGGGTCTGGGGCATGATCTGGGTCTTGCCCTACCACGGCACGCAGTGGCTGGAGATCGCGATCCTGGCGACTTTCGCCCCGCTTTACGCCTTCATCGCCGCGGGGAGCTGGATGGCGATCATCGGTTTCCTGGTCCGTCGTCTGTACGGTCGGCGCGGCGACCGACACGGCCTGATGCGACGACACGCCGACCGCTGGCCGACCGCGCCGTTCGCGCGCACCGCGCTGGTCATGCCGATCTACCACGAGGACGTCAGTCGCGTCTACCAGGGGCTGCGTGCGACCTGGCTGTCCCTGATGGAGACGGGCGAGAGCGAGTGGTTCGAACTCTTCCTGCTCTCGGACAGCCGCGACCCGGAAATCTGGCTGGCCGAGCAGGCCGCCTGGCGCTCGCTGGTTGCCGAGTTCGGTCTGGAAGGGCGATTTCACTACCGGCGCCGCCGAGTGAACCTCAAGGCGAAGACGGGGAACGTCGGGGACTTCCTGCGGCGCTGGGGTCGAGATTTTCGCTACTTCATCGTCCTGGATGCGGACAGCGTGATGTCCGGCAAGGCGCTGACGACGCTCGTTCGGCTGATGGAATGCGACCCACGGATCGGCATGATCCAGACGGTGCCGCGCCTGTTCAACGCCCGGTCGGCGTTTGCCCGCATGCAGCAGTTCGTCACCCATCTCTATGGGCCGTTGTTCACCGAGGGGTTGGCGGCCCTGCAGCGCTCCGAGGCGGTGTTCTGGGGGCACAACGCGATCATCCGGACGGAACCGTTCATCCGCCATTGCGGCCTGCCGCGCATGCGCGGGATCGGGTTATGGCGGGGCGCTGTGCTCAGCCACGACTTTCTCGAAGCGGCCCTGATGGTGCGCGCCGGCTACCAGGTCTGGCTGGAACCACGTATCGCCGGTAGCTTCGAAGAATCGCCGCCGTCGCTCGACGACGAACTGATCCGTGACCGGCGCTGGTCGAAGGGCAACCTGCAGCACCTGCGCTACCTGCTGGCGGAAACCCGCTTGCGACTGGCGCATCGCTTCGCCCTCTTCAACGGGATCTTTGCCTACGTCGCCTCGCCGGTCTGGTTCCTGTTCCTGGTACTGACCACCGTCGAGGTCGCCCGGTTCAAGCTCGGCGAGATCGACTACTTCCCGAACGCCGAGGCACTATATCCGGTCTGGCCGCAATGGCACCCGGAATGGGCGGTCTGGCTGGTGACCAGTACCCTGGTCACGCTGTTCCTGCCCAAGGTGCTCGCCCTTGTCGACGTGCTGGTGTTCGACCCGGTGCGCCGGCGAGGCTTCGGCAGCCGGCGGCGACTGCTGCAGGGGTTCTTCCTGGAAAACCTCGTCTCGGTCCTGCTCGCACCGATCCGAATGCTGGCGCATAGTCTCTATGTGGTCACCGCGCTGGTGAACGTGTCTGTGCACTGGGCCGGGCAGAACCGCAGCAGCGAACTGACCTGGGGAATGGCCTGGGCCAGGCACGCGCCGGGGGCACTGCTTGCGCTTACCTGGTCGGGCATCGCGTACCTGATCGATCCGTACTTCTTCTTCTGGACCCTGCCGATCAGTATCTCCCTGCTGCTCGCCGCACCGGTGACCGTCTGGTTGTCGCGGTTCACGCTCGGCCAGCGTTGGCGCCAGAAGGGCCTTTGGTTGACGCCGCCGGAAACGGGCCGAGACGACGCGGTACTCAAATGCTTCGACCCCATGGCCCAACCGCCCGGACCGGCCGGGGAACACAGCTGGCTGGTGTGGACGCTGCTCGACCCTCGGCAGTGGCAACGAGCGGCTGCGCGCGCGCCGCGGCGAGGAGGGCGGGCCCGCGAGGCTGCCTGGCGGGTCGCCGAGGAATGGATCGAGAAGGGGCCGGACGGCCTGCCGGGGCGTCGGGCCGAACGGGTACTCGACGACGTCGGGGCCATGCGGCGTGTCCACGAACATGCCTGGACAAGCGGGGCGACGACGCCGTGGGGCCGTCGGGTGGAGCGATATGCGCGTCACGTCTGCGCGGGTGCGGGTGCGGCACCCGACTGGATTACCGATGAACCGTCATCCGACGAAGGAAGCAAGCCATGAGTGACAAGACGATCGACCAGTCAGCATGCCGCGCTCACGGCGAGGCTGGCCCGACCTGCGGTAAGCCGGGCCGCGGGGATTACCCGGGTAACCAGGGCAATCCGGGCAATCCGGGGCGACGGCGCTGGTTTCGACTGCTGCTCGCCATGGGGCTTGGCGTCGGGATGGCGCGTTCGCTGAGCGCCGCTGCCGACGATGCCGAGACCGGTCTGGTGCTCGGCGAGCCGCAGGCATTCGACTTCGAGAGGCTCGTCGATCGCGCCGAGCAACTCGCCCGGGACCCCTACGAGCCGCCGAGTCGGCCCGTTCCCGAGGCCGTCCAGTCAATCGATTACGATGCCGCCGGACGTATCCATTATCGACGCGAGGCCGCGCTCTGGCGTGACGGGCCGTCCGTCTACCCGATCACGTTCCGTCCACTGGGGGAATATTTCCCCACGCCGGTAGCCATGCACGTGGTCGAGGCGGGAGAGGCGCGGCCGGTTCGTTACCGGCCGGCGTATTTCGAAATGCCATCGGACAGCCCGTTGCGCCAAGTGCCCGAGGACGAGTCGGCCCTCGCGGGATTCTGGGTCCACCGGTCACGTCGGCGTGGCGACTGGTACCGCCAGGAGCCCTGGGTCACCTTCCAGGGAGCGAGCTATTTCCGGGCGGTATCGCACACCGGCCAGGTGGGATTGTCCGCCCGCGGCATCGCGGTGAATACCGCCGCCGGGAGCGCCGAGGAATTTCCCGAGTTCCGGGCGTTCTGGTTCGAGCCGGCGCGCAACGAGGGTGACCCGATCGTCGTCTACGCCCTGCTCGACGGCCCGTCGGTTGCCGGCGCCTACCGCTTTGCCCTCCGCGCCCGGGGCGACACGGAGATCGAGGTCGACAAGCGGTTGTTCATCCGCAAGACAGTAGACCAACTCGGGATCGCGCCCCTGACCTCGATGCACTGGTACGCCGAGACCCCCAATGCGGCCCTGCGCGGCTGGCGTCCGGAAGTCCACGATTCCGACACGCTGGCCATCTGGACTGGGCGGGGCGAGCGACTTGTCCGCCCGTTGATCAATCCGACCCAACGGGCGTACTCGGCCTTTGTCGACGAGAACCCGCGCGGTTTCGGTCTCCTGCAGCGCGACCGCCACGCGATGCACTATCTCGATGGCGTGGGCTACGAGAAGCGTCCCTCTGCCTGGGTCGAGCCGCTCGGAGAATGGGGCGCCGGTCACGTTACCCTGGTGGAGCTGCCCACCGACGACGAGACCTTCGACAACATCGTCGCCTTCTGGCAGCCCGCCGGGGCGCAACTCGCCGGATCGTCGCTGCGGTATCGGTATCGCCTCTACTGGCAGGACAGCCAGCCGTTCGGGGGCGGGCTGGCACGTGCCGTCAGCCTGCGCGCGGGCCCTGGTGGCGACTTCGGCAAGCGGCGGATCGCGGACACCGTTCGTCTGGTCATCGGCTGGCAGGGCGCGGCCCTGGCCGACCTGGATCCCGACGAAGCGCGTTTCGATCTGCAGGTCGTGCCCGACGGGGAGGTCACGACCGTGCGTACCCGTCGCCTGCTCGACCGCGCCGATCGATGGCAGACCGAGTTCGATCTGCGGGTCACCCGCGACGACCCGGTCGAACTGCGCGGCACGCTCAAGGTCGATGATCGTCCGATCGCCGAAACCTGGCTCTACCAGTACCACCGGCGGTTGTTCCGCGACGTGATGCCATGACGCTCCCCGTCGCGACGGGCCAGCGGAAACGACCTGCGTTCCTGCGATGCGATCGCGGGACGGATTCTGCCCGGTATTTAGAGGTATGGGCTCGGCTGACGCGTTCTGGGCAAAGATTGCAGGGGGCCCACCTTGCCTATCGGACAAGACTGACCCATGGTCACCGTCCCCCTTCGCTGTCTCCCTTCGCTGGCTAGAGCCCCGGGGTAAAACCCTGGCCTCAACCCGGGTCTCAGTGAGTAGTAGCGGCCGGTGTGGGCGTTGCCGATGGGAGCGTCCCCGCGTCAGCACGAAGCGAAAGAGGCCGCCCGGTTGATCCGTAGCGGCCTCTAATTGATTCGAGAGGGAGCCCAAGGGGAGCCCAAAGGCTTTCCAGGGGCAAAACGCGATTGGCGGGAGTGATGCCTTCACGTTGATATGCGAGTGGTGGGCCCAACAGGACTCGAACCTGTGACCAAGCGATTATGAGTCGCCTGCTCTAACCAACTGAGCTATGGGCCCTTGCAGGGGTGGCGGATGCCGCCGGGGTCGACGGCGAGCCGACCCGGAGTGGGGATTATTCCATCTTCGCGTCGATGAAGCTGCGCAGCTTTTCCGAACGGGAGGGATGGCGCAGCTTGCGCAGCGCCTTGGCCTCGATCTGGCGGATGCGCTCACGGGTGACATCGAACTGCTTGCCGACCTCCTCGAGGGTGTGGTCGGTGTTCATGCCGATGCCGAAGCGCATCATCAGCACCTTGGCC
>JAFGUH010000226.1 GCA_016938615.1 Halothiobacillaceae bacterium
CTGGAAGATCGGGTCGGCCAGGATCACCACCGCGCCGATCATCGCCGCGATCGCGGTCAGCAGGATCGGCTTGAAGCGGATGGCGCCCGCCTCGATCAGGATCTCGGTCTTGGTCTTCCCGGTCTCGTCGGCATGGCGGATGAAGTCCACCAGCAGGATCGAGTTGCGCACGATGATCCCCGCCAGCGCGATGAAACCGATCATCGAGGTGGCCGAGAAGGGCGCGTGGAAGATCCAGTGACCCAGCATGATGCCGAGGAAGGTCAGCGGCACCGGCGTCAGGATCACCAGCGGCAGCCGGAAGCTGCCGAACTGCGCCACGACGAGGATATAGATCCCCAGCAGCGCCACCGCGAAGGCCGCCCCCATGTCGCGGAAGGTCACCCAGGTCACCTCCCATTCGCCGTCCCACAGCAGCGTCACATGGCTTTCGTCCTGCGGCTGGCCATGCAGTGACACCACCGGCTTCTCGCCCGCGGGCCAGTCCATCTTGTTGATGATGTCGTCCACGGCGAGCATGCCATAAAGCGGCGCCTCGAACTTGCCGGCAAGCTCGGCCGTGACCATCTCGGCCTCGCGCCCGTTATGGCGGAAGATCGGATAGGAGGCTTTCTCCTTCTGCACCTTCACCACATCGCCCAGTTCCACCACGCCGCGCGCGCCGGGCAGGACATTGGCCGGGATCGGGGTCGAGAGGGTTTCCTCGTTCATCACCTTGTGCGACTTCGAGCGCTCCATAACGATCGGGATCGGCTGACGCTCTTCGCCGCGATGGGAATAGCCCACCGTGGTCGAGCCGTTGAGCATTCCCAGCGTATCCCAGACATCGCCTTCCGAAACCGAGTAGAATTCCAGATCGTCGGAATTCACGGTCGCGCGCAGCTTGTCGGGCTGGATGCCGAAGCTGTTGTCGACATCGACGATGAAGGGCACCTCCTTGAAGGCCTCCTCGATCCGGCGGGCTGCGTCGCGGCGCACCTGCGGCGTGGGGCCGTAGACCTCGGCCAGCAGCGTCGCGATCACCGGCGGGCCCGGCGGCGGTTCGACCGTCTTCAGGCTCGCACCCTCGGGCAGCTTGATCGCCTTGATCTTGTCACGGATCTCCAGCGCGATCTGGTGGCTGGTCCGGTCGCGCGAACCTTTCGGCTGCAGCTGGATCTCGACATCGCCCTGATTGGGCTGCGCGCGCAGGTAGTAGTGGCGCACGAGCCCGTTGAAGTTGAAGGGTGCCGCCGTGCCCGCATGGGTCTGCACCGAGATCACCTCGGGCAGGTCGGTCACGATCTCGGCGACCTGCTGGGCCACTCCATCCGTTGCCTCGACCGAGGTGCCGGCGGGCATGTCGATCACCACCGACAGCTCCGACTTGTTGTCGAAGGGCAGCAGCTTCACCGTCACATGCTTGGTGTAGAGCAGGCCCAGCGAGCCAAAGGACAGCACCGTCACGACGATCAGGAACAGCCCCGAACGGCCCTTGGTCTTCAGAATCGGGCGTGCGACCGCGCTATACATCCGGCCGAGCTTGCCGCCCGCATGGGTGCCGCCATAGGCGTCGTCATCGGCGTGATGACCATGCAGCTGCGCCTTGCCTGCGACCTTCACCATCAGCCAGGGCGTGATGATGACGGCCACGAAGAAGGAAAAGATCATCGCGGCCGAGGCAACCGCCGGGATCGGCGACATGTAGGGCCCCATCAGCCCCGACACGAAGAGCATCGGCAGCAGCGCCGCCACGACGGTCAGGGTCGCGACGATGGTGGGGTTGCCCACCTCGGCCACGGCCTCGATCGCCTTGGTCACCCGCGAGCCCGGCCCCTTCATCGCCCAGTGTCGCGCGATATTCTCGATCACGACGATCGCGTCGTCGACGAGGATGCCGATCGCGAAGATCAGAGCAAACAGCGACACGCGGTTCAGCGTGAACCCCATGATATAGGCCGCGAAGAGCGTCAGCAGGATCGTCACCGGAATGACCACCGCGACCACGATGGATTCGCGCCAGCCGATCGCCACCAGCACGAGGCCGACGATCGAGACGGTCGCGAGGCCAAGGTGGAACAGCAGCTCGTTGGCCTTCTCGTTCGCGGTCTCGCCATAGTCGCGGGTCACCTTCACCTCGACATCATCGGGGATCAGCGTGCCGTGGAGCTGGTGGACACGGTGCAGGATCTGCTCGGCCACGACCACGGCGTTCGAGCCCGCGCGCTTGGCGATGGCAAGCGTCACGGCGGGCGTGCGCTCGATCTTGCCGTTCGCATCGCGCTGGACGTTCGAGACGATGTGATCCGAGGCGTCGGGCACATAGGAGACCTTCGCGACATCGGCCACATAGACGGGACGGTTGTCGCGGGTGGTCAGCAGCAGGCCTGCGATCTCAGAGGGCGCCACCAGCGTCTCGCCCGCGGACAGGCTGATCTGCTTGCCCTCATGGCGGATGTTTCCGGTGTTGAAAGCGCGGTTGGCCTGCGTGACCTTGTTGGACAGCTGCTGCAGCGTGACGCCGTAAAGCGCGAGCTTGTCGGGCTCGGGCTCGATGCGGATCTCGCTCGTGGCGTCGCCCACCAGATAGGTCAGGCCGACATTCTCGATCTTCGTGACCTCGGTCTGCAGCTCGCGTGCGACACGGGTCAGCTCGTCGCTGTCGATCTGCGTACCGTCCTTGCCCGTCAGCGTCAGCGAGACGATCGCCACGTC
>JAFGUH010000227.1 GCA_016938615.1 Halothiobacillaceae bacterium
GAAGAAGGTCCTCGCCGGCGTGACCAGCCTCGAGGAAATCAACCGCGTCACCAAGGACTGAACCCGGCCGGGCTCAAGGGAGAGACACGATGGCCATTGCGGCAAGCAAGCAAAAGAGCACCGAAAAACCCGTATTCAGCTACGAGGCGCGCACCCGGGAAGGTCGGGTGATCAAGGGCGAGATGGCGGCCTTCAACGACACCGCCGTGCGTGCCGAGATCCGCCGATTGGGCCTGACCCTGATCCGGGTCAAGCGCAAGACCAAGCCGCTCTTCTCCAGTTCCAAGCCGGTCAACCCGCGGGACATCGCGACCTTCGCCCGGCAGCTTTCGACCATGATGAACGCCGGCCTGCCGATCGTGCAGGCACTGGACATCATCGCGCAAAGCGCCGAGAAGAAATCGATGAAGGACCTCGTCAACGAGGTCAAGAACGACGTCGAAAGCGGCACCAACCTCGCCGACGCCCTGGATCGACACCGCAAGTATTTCGACGAGCTGTTCGTGAACCTGGTCCGGGCCGGTGAGGAGTCCGGTGCGCTTGAAGTGGTGCTCGACCGCATCGCGACCTACAAGGAAAAGACCGAAAGCCTGAAGGGCAAGATCAAGAAGGCGCTGTTCTATCCCACCGCGGTGCTGGTGGTCGCCTTCATTGTCACGGCCATCCTCCTGATCTTCGTCATCCCGCAGTTCGAATCGCTGTTCCAGGGCTTCGGTGCCGATCTGCCGGCCTTCACGCAGTTCGTGATCGGTCTCTCGGACCTGTTCCGGGACTACTGGTACTGGATCTTCGGCGGCATCGGCGCGACGATCTTCCTGTTCGTGTTCGTCAAACGGCGCTCCGATCGCTTCAACCACTTTCTCGATCGCCTGATCCTCAAGTTGCCGATCTTCGGCCCCTTGATGGAGAAGTCCGCGATCGCGCGCTTCGCCCGCACCCTCTCGACCATGTTCTCGGCCGGCGTGCCACTGGTCGAAGCCCTGCCACCAACCGCCGGGGCGACCGGCAACGCGGTGTTCCGCGACGCGGTCATGGACATGCGTGACCTGGTCGCGGCCGGTTCGCCGCTGCGCATCGGCATGCAACAGTCGACCCTGTTTCCCGTGATGGTGGTGCAGATGGTCGCCATCGGCGAAGAGACCGGCGCGCTGGACACCATGCTGGCGAAGGTGGCCGACATGTACGAGGAAGAGGTGGACAACATGGTCGATGCCATGTCGAGCCTCCTCGAACCGATGATCATGGCCTTCCTCGGCGTGGTCGTCGGCGGGCTGGTGATCGCCATGTACCTGCCGATCTTCAAGCTGGGCGCCGTGGTCTGACCCGCCGCCCCCCGATCGAACCCTGACGGCCCGCTTCGCACGGGCCGTTTCCCTGTCAGGCGACGTATTCCATGTCCGACCTTGCCGCCATTCTCGCCGCCTACCCCCTGCTCTGGATCGCGATCGCCTCGCTGTTCGGCTTGTTGGTCGGCAGCTTCCTCAACGTGGTAATCAACCGCCTGCCCGTGATGATGGAGCGCGACTGGAAACGCGAATGCCGTGCCTTGCTGGGCGGGGAAGGCAGCGACACTCAAACCGACGACGAGCCGTTCAACCTCGTTCACCCCCGCTCGCGCTGCCCGTCATGCGGCAGCCCGATTCGCGCCTGGCAGAACGTCCCCGTCATCAGCTGGCTGTGGCTTCGTGGCCGCTGCCGCCACTGCCACGCCCGCATCTCCTGGCAGTACCCGACGGTGGAAATCGCCGGGGCCGCGCTCGCGGGCCTGGCCGCGTGGCAGTTCGGCCCCACCGGCTGGGGGGTGGCCGTGATCGTCTTCAGCTGGACCCTGCTGGCAGCCGCGGTGATCGATCTCAAGACCCAGTTGCTGCCCGACGTGTTCACCTTGCCCCTGCTGTGGCTGGGGCTCCTGCTCCCGATTCTCCTGCCCGACCACCGCGTCTCTCTCACCGAGGCGGTGCTTGGCGCAGTCCTCGGTTATCTTGCGCTGTGGTCGGTCTACTGGCTGTTCCGACTGCTGACCGGCAAGGAGGGCATGGGCTTCGGCGACTTCAAACTGCTCGCTGCTCTGGGGGCCTGGCTCGGCTGGCAGCTGCTGCCGTTGGTAATCCTGTTCTCGGCGCTGACAGGCAGCGTGATCGGCATTGCGATGATCGTGGCTCTGCGCCACGACCGGCGCCTACCGATCCCGTTCGGCCCCTATCTCGCCATCGCCGGGCTGGTCGCGCTCTACCTCGGCGAACCGATCATGAACGCCTACCTCGGCGGCCTCCCCTGAGCCCCGCATGACGAATCGAGACACCCCTCGAAAACCGACCGAGGCGAGCCGCCCGAATCGCTCGGGTCACCTGGGTAACCCGGACCACCCG
This sequence comes from Halothiobacillaceae bacterium, assembly GCA_016938615.1. Taxonomy (GTDB): domain Bacteria; phylum Pseudomonadota; class Gammaproteobacteria; order Halothiobacillales; family Halothiobacillaceae; genus Guyparkeria. Next base: position 2,370 of record JAFGUH010000227.1, read on the forward strand.
GACCACCCGGAAGACTTGCGGGGCCGACTGATCGGCCTCACCGGCGGCATCGCCAGCGGCAAAAGCCTCGCGGCCGAGTTCTTCGCCGACCTGGGCGTGCCAGTGGTCGACACCGATCGCATCAGCCGGGACCTGGTGGCGCCCGGCGGCGATTGCCTGGCTGCGATCCGACAACGGTTCGGCGCGACGATTCTTGACGCCCAGGGGCAACTCGACCGCGCTGCACTCCGCCGTCGCATCCTCGCCGATGCAGACGAGCGGGCCGCGCTTGAGGCGATCCTGCATCCGGCCATTCGCCACGAAGCCCGCCGGCAGTCGCTGGAGGCTGCGCAGCTGGCCCCCTATGTCCTGGTGGTGGTGCCACTGCTCGCCGAGGCCGCGATCTGGCCCGAGTACCGCAGCTGGCTCGACGAGGTGGTCACCGTGACCGCCCCTCTCTCCGCCCGCCGCGAACGGCTGCTCGCTCGTCCGGGACTGGATGCCGAGCAGGCCGAGGCCCTGATCGGCGCGCAGGTGGACGATCAGGTCCGCGGCCGCATCAGCGACCACGAGCTGGACAATGGCGGCGACCCCGAGGCACTGCGCCGCCAGGTGCGCGAGCTCGACCGTCGGCTACGCCGCTGACCAGAAGCGGACACGGCCGGCATTCCGTGAACGCTGGACTCGAACCGGGCCGACGCCAGCTACTCGCCGGTCGTGTACGCATCTAATTCAGGTTCGGGCAAGCGTCAGAAAGCGCTGCAGACGCCACCAGCCGCGCTCGCCCAACCGCCACGGGGTCAACCACAAGGTCAGCGGGCCCGCGGTCGGATCGTCGATGGTGACCCCGACCAGCAGCGGACTTTGCCAACGCAGTCGGGTCGCTCCCCGTCGGACCACGCCGTCGGGCGAGACCAGCTCGCCGCGCCCGCCCGACCAGGCCAGGCGCCCCGCCAGAACGAAGCCGGGCGGAGGTCGTCGTAGTCCGTGTAGCGTCCACAGCGATACCACCGCCCAGGCAATCGGTCGCCCGACGCCGCTCGACCACGAGGGTGGACCGATCTCGAGCGGCCAGGGACCATCCCAGACCAGCCAGCTCGCGGCCACCCAAGCCGCCATCCACAGGCCCATCCAGGCCAGGAGCAGGGGCCTGTCGACTCCCAGAGACTCACGAAATCCTTGCGACGGGCCCCTTGAAAAACCTGCTGCGCTACCCGATTGCTGCATCACCTGCTCGCCCGCTCCTCACTTATCTGCTTGATTATGTCTCGTCGCGCGCTCCGCGGCTGCTTGCAATCTGGCGCAAGGCAATCGGGCGCAAGGGGAAACTCTGCATGAATGCCATGCCACTCTGGCCTGGCGAGTCGTTCGTGATCAAGGCGCTTGCAAGCCGGCGTGCCGGTGGCGACAGCAGGACATCGCAACGCGGAGCATGGGCGACCCGGAACGGCGTGCCAGTGGCACGCCGCAGCCCGGGAAGCGCCGAGCAAGGCAAGACCGGAACGACTCGCCTAGCCCGGCGGGGCGCGCCTTGCATCGGCTCCCGAAAGGCGGGCTTCGGATATTACCGGCTCGTGCGCCACAACCCACCCCGGGCGAGGATGCTATCCTTGCCCCCGCTCAAGGGAACCTCTGCACGAATCGATAGTGTCTGAAGCGCGACCGCCAAGGGTCCAGATGCAAGGCGCAGTCCGCCGTGAAGCGCCGTTGCCCTTTACAAGGGCTGAACCGGATCGGCACGACGCCGATCCGGCCGACGCAAGCCGGCCCGAAGGGCCCGAGTTATGGCCTTGGGCCCGTCTTCGAAACGGCGCCAGAGAAGCGAGAAAACCCGCGAGCCAGAGACACCATCGATTCGTGCAGAGGTTCCCAAGCCAGACCACGAAAGCCAGACCACGAACCAAGCGAGACCACCGACCGGGGTAATCGATGCCTGAAGCGAACCAGACCGCCTGGCGCGAGCTGATGCAACCGACCGACGCGCCCGCATCCGACCATGTCGAGATCACCGAATTGCCGCAGCGGCGCGTGATCGTGGTCGGCGGCAGCGAGGCGCGCGACTTCCTGCACGCCATCCTTTCCCAGGACATCGAGGCGATCGAAGACGACACTGCGCGGTTTGCCGCGCTGTGCAGCGCCAAGGGCCGTGCCCTGGGGCTGTTGCGCGTGGTGACGGACGGCGACCGCGTCCTGCTGGTCACGCGCGCGGACCTGGCCGAAGGCCTGCTCAAGCGTCTGAAGTTGTATGTCCTTCGACGCGACGTCACGCTCGACCTGGCCGACGACCAATCCGCCATCGGCGTGACCTGGCCGACGGAGGCGAGGACGGACTGCCCGTTCGCCGACCCGGACGCCTGCGCAGCCTTGGCGAGACTGGTCCGTGCAAGCCCGTCCCGCGGGCATCTGCCCGCCGCGGTCGACGAATCCGGACGACTGTATCTGCGCGAGGATCTCGGCGGTGACCTGCGTGTCGCGATCCACGCGCCGATCGCCGCACTCGCCGCGCTAGTCTCGACCGCCGAGGGCGCGGCGGTCGTCACCGCAACGGCCTGGGAGCGCGCCGCGATCGAGGATCGGGTTCCCGAGATCAGCGGCGAGACCACCGAGCATTACGTGCCGCAATGGATCAACCTCGACGACCTCGAGGCCTTCAGCCTCAAAAAGGGTTGCTACCCGGGCCAGGAGGTGATCGCGCGGATGCATTACCTCGGCAAGCCCAACCGGCGCCTGTTCGCCGGGCATGTGCTGGGAACCGCGTCGCCGACGCCCGGGGCTGCGGTGACCAATACCAGCGATCAGCCCGCCGGCGAGGTCGTTCGGAGCGCGCCGCTGCCTGACGGCTCGGGAAGCCGAGTGCTCGTCGTGATCAAGCTCAAGCACCTGCACGACCCGCTGGTCGTCGAGGGCGGGACGCTGAGTCTTGACCCCGACGACCTCGCCGAGGACGCGCCTCGAACGGCGGATGCCCGACACTGAACCAGACCACGATCACCCAATCGAACGACACGACACCCATGACAGACCATCGCCCCACTCCCAGCTCGCTGGCCGACGACTCGCTCGTGGTCGGCAGCCGCCGTTTTACCTCCCGGCTGCTGACCGGCACCGGCAAGTACAAGGACATGACCGAGACCCGGGAGGCCACCGAGGCCGCCGGGGCCGAGGTGGTCACGGTGGCCATCCGGCGCAGCAACATCGGCCAGAACCCGGACGAACCCAACCTGCTCGACGTGCTGCCGCCGGAGCGCTACACCATCCTGCCCAACACCGCCGGCTGCTACACCGCCACCGAGGCGGTGCGCACCTGTCGACTGGCACGCGAACTCCTGGACGGGCACAACCTGGTCAAGCTCGAGGTGCTCGGCGACGAGAAGACCCTCTACCCGGACGTGACCAACACGCTGCTCGCCGCCGAATCCCTGGTCGAGGACGGCTTCGAGGTGATGGTCTACACCTCCGATGATCCGATCATCGCCAAACGACTCGAGGAGATCGGCTGCGTCGCGGTGATGCCGCTGGCTGCCCCGATCGGCTCGGGGCTGGGCATCCAGAACAAGTACAACCTGCTCACGATCATCGAGAACGCCGAGGTGCCGATCATCGTCGACGCCGGTGTCGGCACCGCCTCGGATGCGGCCGTGGCCATGGAACTCGGCTGCGACGGCGTGCTGATGAACAGCGCCATCGCCCACGCCAAGAATCCGGTCCTGATGGCCTCGGCGATGAAGAAGGCCATCGAAGCCGGCCGCGAGTCCTTCCTCGCCGGACGCATGCCGAGAAAGCGGTTCGCGAGCGCCTCCTCGCCCATCGACGGCCTGTTCTTCTGAGCCGATGAGCGAATCGACGGACAGGGGCAGCGGTTTTCGGCGCATCCGCTCGTTCATTCGCCGCGAGGGACGGCTGACCCCCGCCCAACAGCGCGCGCTGAACGAGCTGGGACCCAAGCACTTGATCGAGGGCGACGGCCCGCGCATCGACCCGGCCAAACTGTTCGGCCGGTCCGCGCCACTGACCCTGGAGATCGGTTTCGGCAATGGCGACAGCCTGGTCGAGATGGCCGCCCGGGACCCGGACAGCAACTTTATCGGCATCGAGGTCCATCGCCCGGGCGTGGGGCACCTGTTGAACGGCATCGAGCACTTCGGCCTGACCAACCTCAAGGCCGTCTGCGGCGATGCCGTGCCGTTCGTCGAGCAGCGCCTCGGTGAGCACAGCCTCGACCGTTTGCTGCTCTACTTTCCCGACCCCTGGCACAAGAAGCGTCACCACAAGCGCCGCATCGTGCAGACGCCATTCGCGGACCTCGTGGCGACCCGCCTCAAGCCCGGCGGACTGTGGCACCTGGCCACCGACTGGGCCGAGTACGCCGAGCACATGCGCGCAGTGCTCGACGCCCACCCGGCCTTTACCGCCGAGCACGAGGGCACGGGCGAGAACGCCCGTCCGGACTGGCGTCCCCGGACCAAGTTCGAGCGGCGCGGCGAGGAGCGTGGTCACGCCGTTTTCGATCTGCTCTACCGACGGAGGTGACCATGCAAAACCGCGATCCGAGCCTCACCCTGCCTCTCGGTCACGAGGCCCTGGTAATACACAACCGCTACGAAACGGCGGTCCTGGTCAACGATTTCCTGATCGGACTCTGGTTCACGCTGGGCAGCGTGGCCTTTCTCTTTCCCGCCTACGAGGCCGCCGGTGCCTGGATATTCCTGATCGCCTCGGTGCAGTACCTCGTCCGGCCGACCATCCGCCTGACGCGCAAGATTCACATGCAGCGTCTCCAGCAAGGTGGCGACCAACCCTGATCGGGCCTTGCACCCTACCCCTTCGCCGGCGGCCAACTTGTTCCCCGTGGCGTAAACCCCTATTATCGAGGGCTTTCGCGCGCCGGGTTTTTTTGAGTCGAACGGGCAAGCACCGCCCTCCTCGCCCGGCAGGTCGCGACCGGTTTTCCACTCTTTTCCCGTTTACACCCGCTTTCCATCAGGAGGGACCATGTCCAAAAAGCATCCCGTCGTTGCGGTCACCGGCTCGTCAGGCGCCGGCACGTCAACCGTCAAGAGCGCCTTCAACCACATCTTCCGTCGCGAGAACATCTCGCCGGTGGTGATCGAGGGCGACAGCTTCCACGCGTTGAACCGCAAGGAAATGCGTGAGCGCATGGCCGCCGAATCAGAGAAGGGCAACAACCATTTCTCCCACTTCGGCCCCCAGGCCAACCACTTCGACAAGCTCGGCGACCTGTTCAAGAGCTACGGCGAGTCGGGCTCGGGCAAGAAGCGCTACTACCTGCACAGCGACGAGGAAGCCGCCGAGCACAACGCGCGCCTGAACACCAACCTCGGCCCGGGCGAATTCACCCCCTGGGAAGACATCCCGGCCGAGTCCGACCTGCTGTTCTACGAAGGCCTGCACGGCCTGGTGAAGACCGATGACGTCAACGTCGCCGAGCACGTCGACCTGGGCGTCGGCGTCGTGCCGATCGTCAATCTGGAGTGGATCCAGAAGATCTTCCGCGACAACGACGAGCGCGGCTACTCCGCCGAGAAGATCGTCGACACCATCCTGCGTCGCATGCCGGATTACGTGAACTACATCACGCCGCAGTTCTCGCAGACCGATGTCAACTTCCAGCGCGTGCCGACCGTGGACACCTCCAACCCCTTCATTGCACGCGACATCCCGACTCCGGACGAGAGCGTGGTGGTGATCCGCTTCCGCGACCCGGACGAGTTCGGCGTCGACTTCCCCTATCTGTTGCAGATGATTCCGCACTCGTTCATGTCGCGCTACAACACCATCGTGGTGCCGGGCGGCAAGATGAGCTACGCGATGGACCTGATCCTGACCCCGCGCATTCATCGCCTGGTCCAGGAACGCAACAGCTAAGGCCGTTGCCGGCTTGACGAAAAAAGCCCCCGTCGGCAGTGGCCGCGGGGGCTTTTTACGTTTAGCAAGCCCTGTATGCAGACCATGCCAGTGAAGGCATGGCGAGTCGTTCGTGATCAAGGCCCTTGAAAGTCGGCGCGCCGGGGCCCACGTCAGGAGAGCATCGGCGTTCGCTCAGCCCTGCAGGGCGCGCCTTGAGCCGCATGGCATTCGCGCAGTTCCTCACAGCCTGCCACTCGCGCGATGCCCCGCCGAGCCTTAAGCCTCACTGCGCCTCGAACGCATCCGAGCTGGCATCGAAATACCGGAATCGGTTGCGTCCCATGGCCTTGGCTTCGTACATGGCTGCATCCGCATGCCCGATCAGGCTGTCGGCGTCCTGCCCCTGCTCGGGGAACACGGCAATACCGATGGACACCCCGATCCGAATCGATTCCCCGTCGATGACGAAAGGCCGGTCAAGCACGTCGACGACCTTCCGCGCCACTTCGCCGGCAAAGCGGGGCGCCGGCAGACCTTCCAGCAGGATCAGGAACTCGTCTCCACCCAGCCGGCCGACGGTGTCTTCGTGCCGCAGCAAATCACGCAGCCGGTCGGCCACCTCGCGCAGCAACCGGTCGCCCACGCCGTGCCCGAGTCGATCGTTGACCTCCTTGAAGTAATCGAGATCGAGAAACAGCACCGCAAGCCGGCTTCGCTCCCGGCGCACCCGCTCGATCGCCCGCTCGATGCGGTAATGAAGCGCGGCGCGGTTGGGCAGGTCGGTGAGCGGGTCGTGATGCGCCTGGTGACGCATCTTGCGCTGCGCGGCCTTGGATTCGGTAATGTCGTTGAAGATGTGGATGTAATGACTGACGCGGCCCTGGTCGTCGGTGACCTGGCTGATGGTCTGCAACGCAGTCATGCGCTCGCCCTGCCGGTTTCTGTAGTTCATCTCGCCCTCCCAGCTCGGATCGCTACCCAGCCGGCGACAGATGGCGTCCAGCTCCTCTTGGTCGGGTCCCTCGAGCTGGAAAAGGTCCCCCATGGAGCGGCCGATCGCCTCGTCGGCCTCGAAGCCGGTGATCCGCGTGAAGGCCGGGTTGGTACGCAGGACGCGGTGGTTCGGCGAGGTGATCATCACCGCCTCGCCGGTCCCCTCGAACACGCTCGCGGCCAGGCGTAACTCGCCGGCAGAATACTCGAGCGCCTCGGACTGCTCTGTCAGCCGCCGGAGCAGGGGACGCAGTGCGCGGACGGTCAACCAGGCGACCAGGGGCGAGAGCAGAAACACCAGCCCAAGCGGCCACAGCAAGCGCAGCAACACCGGTTGGTAGAACGGCCAGAATCCAATTTCGACCAGCAGCAGGCATCGTCCACCGCCGACCGGGGTGTAGAACAGCACCCCGTTCTCTCCGGCTCGTTCCGGCCAGACCACGCCAGGCGCTCCCGGATCGATGCGCGAGACATCGCCGTTGATCCGCTCACGGGCCGAGGTGATCATCAGCTTGCCGCCCCGGGGATCTCGCGGATCGATCCCTACCAGGCGCTCGCCCTGACGATCGATGAGAAAACCCTGCGCCGACGACGGCTCCAGAGTGCGAGCACGCTTCAGAAGATCCTTGAGATTCCCCACCTCGAAGTACATCACGTCGGTGCCCAGGCGCAGGCCGAAATCGTCGAGTATGGGAATGATGGTGCGCCAGATCACGCCGCCATCGAACCCCACCAGCCGGCTCTCGATGCCGGTGAGATCCGCCAGCCGAGCCAGATCGGGACTCTCGCCGCTCACGCCCAACTCGACGATGGTCTCGCCCATCGGGCCAAGCCGCTTGATGCCGACCAGCGCCGGTTCGCTCGCCAGGGCCTCACCGAGGCGCGGAGCGGTGAAGGCGACCAATGCATCGAGCGAGACTTCGCCCTCGTCGTACCTCTTCAGGCGATGGCGGATCTCGGTGCGCGCCGTGACCTGCCGGGCCACGCCCTCGTATCGCTGCACGAGGTTGTCGAGTGCCGTTCCCTGGGCCTGTACGCCGACCAAGGTGCTGCGCTCGAGGGCCTCGCGAGCGGACTGGTACATCGGAATGGCGGTGACCACCGCCACCAGCAGGCTGCTGACGAGTATGCCGATCACGGCAAGCACCACTGCCTTGCGGCGTATTTGGCGGATGGCGTTGAATTCGGGCATCGACCCATGACTCCTTGTCGAGGAAAACGCCGACCGATTCGATGGCGTCACTGCGGGATCGCGAGGTGCCGAGTGGCACGGCGGTCGGCCGCGAAGGCCCTTCCCCGGTTGCCCGGCGGCACACCGCTACCGGGGTACTGGCGGACCGGCGGACCGGCCGAGCACGGCATTGCCGTCTCTCGGCGATTCAGGACGATCATTCCGACCCCTGCCGGATGGCGAACAGCCCCGAGAGCAAGGGCGTCCACCGATTCGCGCAGGATTCCCCGAGGTGGCCCGCCGGATAGCGGAGAGGCGACAGACCCGCGTCCCTGCGGCCCTGCATAAGGAACCTCCGCACCAATGCCACACCACGCTGGCCTGTCGGGCCATTCGTGATCGAGGCGCCTCGAAGCCGAGGGTCCGTCAAGACGACGAACAGCCCGCGCAGCGCCACTCGGAACGACTCGCCAGGCCCTCAGGGCACGCCATGGCCCGGGCTCGCGTGTATTGGCAGAGGTGGGAAGGTTCCCTATCAATGAATTATCCCAGATTCGGCAGCGCCGCACCACCTGCAACACGCGCCGATCCCAGGGGCCGCACACGTTACGCGGGGCGTCGACTCAGGCGTGGCTTCCGTCACCGCCAAGCCGCCTGCGCCAGTCCTCCGCGGCCCGGCGAATACGCTCGCGTCGCTCGGGCTCGATGCGCTCGAGATGTTTCCACTGCAGGGCCGTGCGCGGATGATGGGCGAACCGCGACTGGTGACGGTCGAGGAAATCCCAATAGAGCGTGGTGAATGGACAGGCCTGCTCGCCCAGGGTCTCGCCGGGGTCGAAGCGGCAATGGCGGCAATAGTCGCTCATCCGCTCGATGTAGCGTCCGGAGGCAACGTAGGGCTTGCTCGCCATCATGCCGCCATCGGCATGCTGCGACATGCCGATCACGTTGGGCAGTTCGACCCATTCGACCGCATCCACATAGACAGCGAGGTACCAGTCGTGCACCGCTCGTGGGTGTACCCCCAGCAACTGGGCGAACAGACCCGTGACCATCAGGCGCTGGATGTGGTGGGCATAGCCCAGCGAGAGCGTCTGCCCGACCGCCTGGTCGAGGCAATGCATCGGGATGCCCGAGCCGTCGGCCAAACGACCCGTCCAGTAGAAGGTTGGCAGCCGACCCTCGGCACCCAGGGCATTCCCTTCTGCGAAACCGGGCATCGCCCACCAGTACAGCCCGCGAACGAATTCTCGCCAGCCGAGCACCTGACGAATGAAACCCTCGGCGGCCGCCAACGGCATGCGCGCGTCGCGATAGGCCCGCTCGACGGCACGCACTACCGTAAGTGGCGAGATCAGCTTGAGATTCATCGCCGCGGACAGGCGGGAGTGATAGAGCCAGGGCGCATCGGTCCACATCGCGTCCTGGTAGGCCCCGAAACCGGGCGCGCGGTGCGCCAGGAAATCGTCCAGCGCCTGCTCGGCCTGCGCCGATGTCACCGGCCAATCAAAGCGCGACAGGGCACCGTGATCGCTACCGGGATGATCGGCGAAGCGATACTCGACCAGCTTGATGACCTCGCGGGTCACCGGATCCGGCCGCGGTCCACGCGGCGGCTCGATCAGGCCGGGTCCGCGGGCGTCGAAGCGGCGGCGATTGTCCGCGTCGAAGTTGAACTGCCCGCCCACCGGTGCATCGCCATCCATCAGCACATCGAAGCGACGGCGCTGTTCCCGGTAGAAATGCTCGAGCCGCAGCGTCTTGCGCCGGCTCGCCCAGCGAGCGAACCAATCCGACTCGACCATGAAATGTCGATCGGCACGTTCCTCGCCGCGCACCCCGGCCGCCTCGACAACCTGAGGCAGCGCGAGGCGAAGGCGATATTCCCCCGGCTGGACCCAGACCACCCGCTCGGGCCGCCAGCGTGCGATCGCCCCCGCCAGCGCCTCGTCCAGGGAATCGACGGCATCCTCCTCCGCCTCGGCCGGCAGTTCCCGGTAGTCCACCCGCCATCCCTCCGCGCGTCGCTCCGCGGCGAAGTGCCGCATCGCCGCGAGGAACAACGTGATGCGCGATTGATGCGACCAGACGTGGGTCGCCTCGCCGGCGACCTCCGCCATCCACAAGACATCCCGTGCGGGGTCCGCCCCGTCGAAGAGCGCGGAATCGGCATCGAGCTGGTCACCGAGCACGACCAACAATGATCGGGCGGCATCCGGGCCGGTCATGCCTGTCTCCTCGCACGTCGACAGCGTTCGGAGCAGTAGCGCACTCGATCCCAGTCGCGGGCCCACTTCCGCCGCCAGGCGAATGTCCGGCCACAGACAGGACAGACCTTGCTCGCTCGATTGGCGGGATGGTTGTGTGTCTGCCGCCCCATCAGAACGCCTGCCCTGGGCGGCAGAGTAGCGTAGGGGACCTCTGCACGAATCGATTGTGTCTCTGCGGGACCGCCAAGGTGACTGGCGAGCCGGGCCGCCACCCCGCAGGGCGGTTCAACACCGCCAGCTGCGACTGACGATACCCCAGTGCGGCGCACGCTCCGCCCCGGCGACCGGATTCGATCGCGTGCAGGAACAACAGCCGGACGCTCGATAGAGCAGCCACGCGATCCAGAGCGCTCGCTGAGGCATTGCGCGCCGGGGGATCAGCCAGCCGCGGTTCGGGCGTGGAAGAGATTTCGATTCCAGTCATGATCTCGACAATTTTTGTGCAAGTGTTGTACAGATTTTATACACTCGACCGAGTAGAAAATCAGCACCACCCGAATCGGAGATCGACGTGCCCCTCACCGACCCACTTGTCCCCATCGACGACCGGCCGCTCGACATTGCCGTCATCGGCTCCGGCATCGCCGGCATGGGAGCGGCATGGCTGCTGGGTCAGCGCCACCGGGTCACGCTGTTCGAGAGAAACGATTACCTGGGCGGGCACACTCACACGCACCATCTCGACGACGGACGGGGCGGCGAGCTGCCCGTCGACAGCGGGTTCATCGTTTGCAATCGACCCAATTACCCGCATCTGTTCGGCCTGTTCGCGACCCTCGGCATCGAGACACAGGCGACCGACATGTCCTTCGGCATGAGCATGGACGCCGGGCGGCTCGAATACAGCGGCGACAACCTCGACACCCTGTTCGCACAGCGGAGCAACCTGCTGCGGCCCGGCTTTTTGCGGATGGTCAGCGAGATCCTGCGATTCAACCGGCTGGGCAAGGCGGCCTTGAACGGCGGTAAGCCGGTCGACGGCTCTCTGGGCGAGTTCCTCGAACGCCACCGATTCGCGCCTCGTCTTGCGGACGACTATCTCCTGCCAATGGCAAGCGCCATCTGGTCCTGCCCGACCCGGGCCATGCGAGATTTCCCGGCACGCAGTTTCCTGCGATTCTTCGACAATCACGGGCTGATGAACGTGGCCGATCGGCCGTCATGGGAGACGGTGGTGGGCGGTTCGCGACGCTACATCGAGCGCATGCTCGCCGACGACCGATTCGAGGCGTTGACCGGCCACCCGGTCGGTCGGATCGAGCGCGACGGCCACGGCGTGACCCTGCCGGAATACGGCCGGCGTTTCGATGCCGTGGTCATGGCGGGCCACGCCGACCAGAGCTTGGCATGCCTCGACTCGGTCGACCCGTCGGAACAGGCGATTCTGGGCGCCTTCCGCTTCCAGGAGAATCGCGCGTTCGTTCACCGCGACATCGCCTTGATGCCGCGGCGCCGCAAGGTCTGGTCGAGCTGGAACTATCTCGGGCGACGCGGGGCAGACGGTGACCGGGCGGTCGCCGTCACCTACTGGATGAACCGGCTGCAGCGGCTCGACGGGGCCCACGACTGGCTGGTCACCCTCAACCCGTTCGAACCACCCCGCGCGGCGCTCACCGAGTTGGAGATCACCTACCATCATCCGGTTTTCGACGAGCGCGCGATCGAGGCCCAGGCGCGCCTGGCAAGCCTCCAGGGGCACCGCCGTACCTTCTACGCCGGCGCGTGGACCGGCTACGGGTTCCACGAGGACGGGCTGGCCTCGGCGGTCGCCGTGGCGCGCCACCTGGGGGTCGAGATTCCCTGGCAATCCTCTCGGCAATCTCCTTGGCAACCCGAGGTCGAGACGGCATGAACTCGGGGCTCTACCAAGGCTGGGTGATGCATGAACGCTTCACCCGCGCGCGTTACCGCTTTCGCTACCGGGTGTTCTCGCTGCTGATCGACCTCGACGATCTCGAAGCCGGCTTCCCCGGACAACGGCTGCTCTCGCACAACCGCTTCAACCTGTTCTCGGTATACGACCGCGACCACGGCCCGCGGCGCGATATGCCCTTGCGCGACTGGATCACGGCCACCGCGCGCGCGCAAGGCATCGACATCGAGGGTGGAACGGTCCTCGTCTCTGCCTACCCGCGCGTGCTCGGCTACCAGTTCAACCCATTGACCGTGTGGTACTGCCACGACCGGGCGGGCGAGCTGGTCGCGATCAACTGCGAGGTCAGCAACACCTTCGGTGGCCACCACCACTACTTCCTGCACGATCGCGGTCGACCGCTGGCACGACCCTTCCGCGCTCAGGCGGAAAAGGTCTTTCACGTCTCGCCGTTTTTGCCCATGAACATGCGCTACCACTTCCAGCTATCGCGCCCCGGCGAGCGTTTGGGTGTGTCGATCCGCGAGACCGAACTCGACGCCGACGGCAACGAAACGCTGACGCTGATCGCTACCCACAACGCCCGACTTCGATCGCTGTGCGACCGCCGTTTGCTGCTGGAGGCGCTGCGCATTCCGTTTCTCACCATCAAGGTGATCAGCCTGATCCACTGGCAGGCCCTGAAAATCTGGCTCAAGGGTGGGCGCTTCCACAGGAGCCCACCATCACCGGCATCGGAGGTCAGTTCATGCCCATCGTCCAGACACGACACATAGACCCGGCCCCCGGTTCGGCCGCCGGCCATCGACCCGACGACCACTCGCTGCCCCTTTCGGCACGCTGGGTGGGGCATTTTCTCGGCGCGATACGTATCGGCCGCGTCCAGGTAGTCACCGACGACGGGGGCGTGGCCGAATTCGTTGGCAGCGAGCGGCCAGATCTTTCCGCCACCTGGCACCTGCACCACCCGGCACGCCTGTTCTCGCGCATCGCGCGCCTCGGGGACATCGGCATTGCCGAGGGATTCATCGGGGGCGACTTCAGCACCGATGACCTCAGCACCCTGCTCGAGATCGGCGCTCGCAACTTCGAAGCCATCGGGCACGAGCTGCGCCCCGGGTTCTGGGCGCGTCTCGGCCATCGTATCCAGCACGCGCTGCGCGCCAATCATCGGCGCGGCAGCCGGCGCAACATCGCGGCGCACTATGACCTGGGCAACGATTTCTACCGGCTGTGGCTGGACGGGTCGATGACCTACTCCGCCGCGCTGTTCCATTCAGCCGACGAATCGCTGGAAGGAGCCCAGCAGCGCAAGTACGACCGGCTGCTCGATCGGCTGGAGGCGCGCGATGGCGAGCGCCTGCTGGAGGTCGGCTGCGGCTGGGGCGGGCTGGCAGAGTCGGCGGCCCGCCGGGGGCTGTCGGTCGACGGCCTGACTTTGTCCAGCGAGCAGCTTGTCTACGCGCGCGAGCGGCTAACCGCCGCCGGCCTCGACGGGCGCGCGAGCCTGCATTTGACGGATTACCGCGACCAGCGCGGGGCGTACGATCACCTCGTCTCTATCGAGATGTTCGAGGCCGTCGGTGAACGATACTGGCCCATCTACTTCCAGACCGTTCGCGACCGGCTCAAGCCCGGCGGCCGCGCGGCGATCCAGGTCATCACCATCGACGAATCGGCCTTCGAGGCCTATCGCAACGAGCCCGATTTCATCCAGCTCTACATCTTCCCCGGCGGGATGCTTCCCTCGATCGAACGCTTCGAGACCGCCGCCCGGGAGGCAGGCTTGCGCCTGCGCGACACCCATCACTTCGGCCAGGACTACGCTCGCACGCTCGCACGCTGGCGCGAGCGCTTCGATGCCGTCGAGGACGAACTCGATACCATGGGCTTCGATCACGCCTTCCGCCAGACCTGGCGCTACTATCTGGCCTACTGCGAAGCGGGCTTCCGCGCCGAGCGCATCAACGTGGCCCAGGTGATACTGGAACGGCCATGAGAACCGGCCACCTGTCCACTCGCGGATTCTCGCCCGGACTTTCGCTTTGGCAGGTGCTCGCCTACGGCGCGCCCGGCCTGCCGTTGGCGTTGATGGGCATCCCGCTGTACGTCTACCTGCCGCCGTTCTACGCCAACGAACTGGGGCTCGGGCTGGCCGCCGTCGGCATGGCGCTGATGCTCACGCGCCTGTGGGACGTGATCACCGACCCGCTGGTCGGCCACCTCGCCGACCGCGTGCCCGGGCGACACCGGCGCAAGTGGCTGATGGGGAGCGGCATTCCCCTGCTGATCGTCTCGCTCTGGTTCCTGTTGCGCCCCGGCGACGACGTGGGCCTGTGGCACCTCTACCTCTGGGGACTGGCCGCGTTCCTCGGCTGGACCCTCATCCAACTGCCCTACGCCAGCCTCGGCGCGGAGGCCGATCCCAGCCCCCACGGCCGCACCCGGCTTGCGGCCAGCCGCGAAGGGCTCGCCCTGATCGGAACCGTGCTCGCCGCCTCGCTACCAGTGCTGATCGGCAGCGAAGCGCCGGGCACGGTGCTACTCGCCGTGTTCTGGCTGATGGCCCTGTCGCTGCCGCTCGCCTTCCTCGTCATGGCCGCGGGCGCACCCGAACCGGCCCGCCACCGCGCGGTCGTCGACTGGCGCCGTGGGTGGCCGCTGCTGATCGGCAACCGCCACCTCCGGGCGCTGCTGGGCGGCTATTTCCTCAATAACCTCGCCAACGGGATTCCCGCCGCGCTGTTTCTGATGTTCGTCGCCGACCGGCTCGGGGCCGAGGGCTGGCTGGGCTGGTTGTTGCTGCTTTACTTCGGCGCGGGCATCGCGGCCCTGCCCGCCTGGACATTCCTCGCCCGGCGAATCGGCAAGCGCCGCAGCTGGGGCGCATCGATTCTCTTGGCCACCGTCAGCTTCGCCTTCGCCCCGCTGCTCGGGACGGGTGACGTCGCCTGGTTCGCCCTGATCTGCGTGACCTCGGGGCTGAGCCTCGGGGCCGACATGGCGCTGCCGGCCTCGATCCAGGCGGACATTGCCGGGCTGGACGCCGAAGCCGGCGGCGGCGATCGGGCCGGCCTGTTCTTTGGCCTGCTGGGCCTCGCGACCAAGCTCGCGCTGGCGGTCGCCGTGGGGCTGGGCTATGGCCTGCTCGCGTTGGCGGGATTCGAGTCCGGCGACGCCGACACCACCGCCCTGGCACTGACCTACGGCAGCCTGCCGGTGGTCTTCAAGCTCGCCGCCGCCTGGCTGGTCTTCCAACGACTCACCGATACCGAACCGCAACTCGAGGAGGCCCCACGATGATTCGACGACTCGCGCTGGCGATCGCCATTGCCACCACCCTGCTACTCACGGGATGCAGCAGCATGAAACTCGAGCAGTTCCGCGACACCGAGCCGGCTTTCAACCTGACCGACTACTTCCAGGGGACGACCTGGGCCCACGGCATCTTCCAGAGCCGGGGCGGCGAAATAAAACGCCAGTTTCGCGTGGTGATTGACGGCTACTGGGACGACGAGGAATTCGTGCTCGAGGAGCGGTTCACTTACGCCGACGGCGAGACCGACGAGCGGACCTGGCGCATCACCCCGACCGGGGACGGCGAATACGTCGGCCGGGCGGGCGACATCGTCGGTACGGCCAGGGGCAGGGAAGTCGGTCAGGCGCTCAACTGGAACTATGTGCTGCAACTGCCGTACGGCGATTCGACACTCGACGTACGCTTCGACGACTGGATGATTCGTCAAAGCGAGAACGTGATGATCAACCGCGCGACGGTGAGCAAGTTCGGCATTCGCGTCGGCGAGGTGACGCTGTTCTTCACCAAGTCCGACCCGGATGGGGGTGCATCGTGAGCCGCCGCGGGGCGCTGCTGGGAACGGGCATGGCCCTGGTGCTCGGCGGGCTGACCGCGAGTCCGGCCGCGTGGGCGAACACCTTCGCCCAGCAGACCGAACTGGCGGGAGAGGCCCTGGCGCTGCAGGGCTCGGGTACGGCCAGCTACATGATCTGGGACGTCTACGACGCGGCGCTCTACGCCCCGGCCGAGGCCGATGAGGCGGCAATCGTG
Organism: Halothiobacillaceae bacterium; assembly: GCA_016938615.1. Lineage (GTDB taxonomy): Bacteria > Pseudomonadota > Gammaproteobacteria > Halothiobacillales > Halothiobacillaceae > Guyparkeria. The sequence goes on from JAFGUH010000227.1 coordinate 18,593, forward strand.
AACGCCGAGGTGCCCATGCGCCTGATCCTCGAGTACCACCGCGACGTCGGGGTCGAGGACATTCGCAAGGCGACCTGGGTGGCGCTGGACAAGCAGTACGCTGGCGAAGAGCGAAAGCGGCTTCGACCGAAGATCGACGCGATCCAGAACGCGATGGTGGACGTGACCGAGGGGGATCGCTATCGGCTCGACTGGAACCCGGCGGCGCAACGCCTGACCCTGAGCCTCAACGGCGAGATCCGCTTCGAGTCCGACGACCCCGAACTGGCCCGGGCCTATTTCGGCATCTGGCTGGCCGAACCGCCGCTGTCGGACAAGCTGCGCACCGCCCTCCTGTCCCGGGTGAACTGACGGCGCGGCGAGAGGTAAGGAAGGCCGTCTGAACCACTTCAGATCTCGGAAGAACCTCAGACGGCGGCCGGCAACGGCTCCTCGATCACCTGCCGGCTCGGCAAGTAGTCCCACCAGGCCACTGCCCGGTCGCCGGCGGCCATTGGCCGCAGGTACCGGGCATGCTCGGCTTCCTTGCCGGCGTTGTCGTAGTCCATGCCGTCCTTGCGGAACGAGGCGAGGATGCGCTGGCGCGAGATCTCTTCCTTGCCGTCGATCAACCCGGGGTGGTTGCGCAGCACGAAGTCCGGCTGGAAGAAGAAGTAGGTGTGATCAAACCCGTACGGGTTGCGCGGGTGGTCTGCCGGGTAGCAGACACCGAAGGCGGTGAGAAACATGCTCTCGCCGGCCCACTCGAACTTCCAGCCCGGCTTGTCGTCGACCCGGTCGAGGCAGCGCGACCCGGCCGGGTCGATGCGGTTGAGCCCCTCGAGCAGGATGGCGGTGGTCTCGGCCAGGCGCTCGACCGAGCGGCTGTAGGAGGCCGGCAGGCGGAAGGCCAGCCCCTTGAATTTTTCCTTGCGAGCGACGGTCATGAAGCGGAACAGGTCCTCGCCGAACCGGCGCACGTTGGCATCGAAACCGCGTGCCGGATCGTAGTCGCGCGCGCCCCAGTACTTGCCCGACGGGGCGAAGATGCAGCGGGTCTTGTCGACCGCGCCCATGAACTCGACATGGGTCGGCGAGTAGACCGGGACGTGCGCCGCCGTCCGCGGGAACCTGGCACGTATGGCCGCGGCCACCTCGACGCGCGTCACCTGGGCATGCACCTCGGCCATGTGCTCGGGGAATTGCGCGCCGATCACCGCGAACAGGGTATTGGTCAGGCTCTGCAGGCTCGCCAGCCCGTTGCCGGGCAGCGACGGGGCCATCGCCGGCGCCTCGTCGTAGAAACGCAGGGTCGCGGCCAGATCGGCCAGCCGCTCGGGCAGCATCGCCACCGGGTAGAGTCGGCGACCTTCGTCGGACTGACAGGCCTTCAGGGCCTTTTCGGCCTGGACGTAGTAGCGATGCGCCGTCTCCAGCACCAGGAACGAAAGCAGGGAGAGGTCGAGGTCGTCGGCCGCGCGCGGGGTCTGCCAGTCGTGCCTGGCCATCGATTCGGCCAGCGATTCGGCCAGCGCGGCGGCGGCCGCATCGTCGAGCGTCGCGCTCTGTTCCAGCGCCGAGCGACCCACCAGCCGACGACCCAGCAAAAACTGCTTCATGATGTTCATGGCGCGCCCCGTTGTCTTGCTCTCCCGATCGTTCGGCAAGTCATTGTTTTGTCATGTCAAACCCGCTCCCTGCGGCATCCTTTCGTGCAGAGCGGAGCGCGCAATCTACCGGATAATGGCCTTGGGCGCAAAAAGGGCGCCCAGCCGGTCCGCGAAATCGTGCCAAGTGATTGCCGCACAAGGGATTTAATCCAGGCGACCGGGTCGGAAAACAAAGCCCCCCAGAGTCGCCTCCTGGACCAGAGTCGCCTCCTGGACTCGTCGGTCGTGCTGCCGTGTCAGGTTCCGAGCGCTCGCCACTGGCCCGGGAGCAGCCCGTCAAGCCGGTAAGGGCCGATCGCCACCCGGATCAGGCGCAAGGTGGGAAAGCCGACCTGGGCGGTCATGCGCCGCACCTGGCGATTGCGACCCTCGCGCAGGGTGATCTCGACCCAGCGGGTCGGCACGCTCTTGCGGTAGCGCACCGGCGGGTTGCGCGGCCAGAGCCAGTCGGGCTCCTCGACCCGCTCGGCACCCGCCGGACGCGTGGCGCCGTCCTTGAGGGTCACGCCCTCGCGCAGGGCGCTCAAGGCAGCCGCGTCTATCTCGCCCTCGACCTGGGCGAGATAGACCTTGGCGAGCTTGTGGCGGGGATCGGCCAGGCGGTTCTGCAGGCGCCCGTCGTCGGTAAGCAACAGCAGGCCCTCGCTGTCGCGATCGAGCCGGCCGGCGGGGTAAACGCCGGGACGGTCGATCCAGTCGGCCAGGGCAGCCGCGGGGCTATTCGGCTCGCGGGTGAACTGCGAGAGGCAGTCATAGGGCTTGTTGAAGGCGATCAGGGTCATGCCGAACGCACGAGCGGGGCGTCCCAGGCCTCCCAGCGCTCGATCTGCGCCGGATCGGCGCCGGCCGCGTCGAGCAGGGCGACCAGGGCATCCCGGTCGATCCCCCGCCAGGGCTGCGGGGTCTCGGCCAGCGGCAGGTCGCAGACGATCTCGGTCAGCCGCCGGGACAGGCGCACCTGTGCCTCGTTCTCCTGGAGCAGCCGCTGGGCGCGTGGCGCGCCGCGAAACTTCATGCCGTAGACGGCAGACAGGTTCTCGTAGATGCCGTCGATGCAACCGTGCTTCCTGAGCAGGCGGGCGGCGGTGCGCGGGCCGATGCCGGGCACGCCGGGGATGTTGTCGGCCACGTCGCCGGTCAGCGCCAGCCAGTCGGCAATCTGCGCCGGGCGCACGCCGAAGCGCCGCTCGACGTCGCCGTAGGCCATCACCGAGCCGCGCATGGGGTTGTACCAGCGGTCGTCCGGACCGAGCAGCTGGGCGAGATCCTTGTCGCCGGTCACGATGGTCACGGCCCGCTCGCGGTTGCGCAGCCGCCCGACCAGCGTGCCGATCACGTCGTCGGCCTCGAAGCCGGCGTGATCGAGCGCGCCGAACCCGGCCGCCTCGGCCAGCTCGCGGCAGCGCGGGAATTGCTCCTTGAGATCGACCGGTGTGGGCGGGCGGTGGCCCTTGTAGTCGGGGTAGATCGCCTGGCGATGGCCACGCCCGCAGGGCGCATCGAAGACGGCGGTGATGATCGGTGCCGGCTGGTTGGGCAGCCAGGTCGACTCAAGCAGCGCCAGCAGGTAGTCGGCGAACCCCAGTACGGCGTTGACCGGCTGCCCGACCCGGTCGGTGCGCCCCTTGTCGTAGACGTGCCACGCCCGCCAGATCTGGGCGTGGGCGTCGATCAACCAGGCGCGGGATTGGGTCATCCGGCCCCCGGCATCGGGTGCGGGCGGTACGCCGTGCGGGCCACGCCATCGGCCTCGGCGGCCTTGGCCACCGCGGCGGGCAGGCGCTCGATCAGGCGCGGGTCGAACGGCTTGGGCAGGATGTAATCGGGACCGAAGGTCATCGCTTCGAGGTCGTAGGCCTTGAGCACCGAGGCGGGCACGTCCTCGCGGGCCAGTGCCGCCAGCGCCTCGACGCAGGCGATCTTCATGTTGGCCGTGATCCGCCGGGCACGGCAATCGAGCGCGCCGCGGAAGATGAAGGGGAAGGCCAGCACGTTGTTGACCTGATTGGGATAGTCGCTGCGCCCGGTGGCCATGATCAGGTCGTCGCGCACCTGGTGGGCGAGCTCGGGTAGGATCTCGGGGTCGGGGTTGGCCAGCGCGAAGACCACCGGCCGGGCCGCCATGCTGGCGAGCATTTCCTCGCTGATCAGGTCGGGGCCCGACAGACCGACGAAGGCATCGGCGCCGACCAGGGCGTCGGCGAGCGTGCGCGCCTCGGTCGTTGCCGCAAAACGGCGGTGATGCTCGGGCAGGTCATCGAGCCCCGCGTGCAGCACGCCGACGCGGTCGACCACCAGCAGGTTCTCGCGCCTCAAGCCCATGTCGAGCAGGAGATTCAGGGTAGCGGTACCGGCCGCCCCGGCGCCGACCAGCACCAGCTTCGCCTCCGCAAGATGCTTGCCTTGCAGGTAGAGCGCGTTGGTCAGGCCGGCCGCGATGATGATCGCCGTGCCGTGCTGGTCGTCGTGGAAGACCGGGATGTCCATCGCCTCGCTCAGCGCCGCCTCGATCGTAAAGCAGCGCGGCGCGCGGATGTCCTCGAGGTTGATGCCACCAAACGACGGCTCGAGCCGGCGTACCGTGTCGATGAAGGCCTGCGGGTTTTCCGCCTCGATTTCGAGATCGACCACGTCGATGTCGGCAAAACGCTTGAACAGCACGCCCTTGCCTTCCATCACCGGCTTGGAGGCCAACGGCCCCAGATCACCGAGCCCCAGGATCGCCGAGCCGTCGGAAATCACCGCGACGAGATTGCCGCGCGCGGTGTAGCGCCAGGCAGCCTCCGGATCGGCGGCAATCGCGCGCACCGGTTCGGCCACGCCGGGTGAATAGGCCAGCGCCAGATCGCGGGCCGTCTCGGTGGGCTTGGTGATCGCCGTGGCGATCTTCCCGGGCTGCGGAAACGCATGGTAATCGAGCGCTTCGCTACGATCCGGAGCGGTGCTGGGGTGGGAAGAATCGGTCATGGGCCGGGAGCCTGGGGCGGGTGGAGTAAACGGGTGGCCATCTTATCAGTGCCCGGACAAATCGTCAGGCTCGGCAGGTGCCCGCTCGATCGGCCTTTGCGCCGTCTCTGGCTTGTGCCTGGCCATCAGGGTCCACCTTTCGCCCTGATTGGGCTATTGGGACTGATCGGGCTATCTTGGCCTCATGGCAAGATCGCAACTGCCCACCGCCTTTCGTCCCGCCGCCTTTCGTCCCATCGGCATTCTCTTTCTGGGCAGTCTTGCCCTGACCGATTTGCTTGGCTGCGTCCCGAACGGCCAGACGAAGTCGCTCGCGCAGGTCGACGGCGAGACCCGAGAGATGGTCCTGGGAGATCGCCCCGTCATGGTGGAACTGGCCACCACGCCAGCGAGCCGCGAACGCGGCCTGATGCACCGGGCGCGACTCGCCGACGATCAGGGCATGCTGTTCCTCTACGAGCAACCGGCCACACGCACGTTCTGGATGCACAACGTGCGTTTTGCGATCGACATCCTCTACCTGGATGCCGACTGGCGGATCGTCGACCGGGTCTTGTCGGCCCCGCCCTGCCCAGTGGAGCCCTGCCCCGGCTACCCGTCCGCCCGGCCGGCCCGCTTCGTGCTCGAACTTCCCGCCGGCAACAGCGACCGCTTCGGCCTGACCCTCGGGGAACGGCTCACCCCACCAAACCGGCTGCCATGACGAAAAAAGCCCCGGAGAAACCGGGGCTTGGTAAGCGGTAAAGGGACAGGTTATTGCTGCTGCGGCAGGATCAGAATCTCCACGCGACGGTTCTGCGCTCGTCCCTGTGCGGTCGAGTTGGTCGCGACGGGCCGGGTCTCACCGAAACCGACGGCCTGTATCCGCGACGAGCTGACACCACTTTGCGCCAGGTAGCTGGCGACACTTTGAGCGCGATTGACCGACAGGTCCTGGTTGTAGCTGGCCGAACCGCTGGAATCGGTATGCCCTTCCACACGCACCACGGTGTTCGGGTATTGCTGGATCGAGGCGGCGATGTCGGCAAGCGTCCGGCGGAACTGCGGCTGCACCTGCGCGCTGTCGGTCTGGAAGGTGATCGACTCAGGCGCCTGCAGGCGAATGGTGTCGCCCTGTCGCTGCACGTCGACGCCGGTACCGGCCATCTCCTGACGAAGTTGCTGCTCTTGCTTGTCCATCTGGCGCCCGATCAGGCCGCCGACAGTTGCACCGACGGCAGCGCCGATCAGTGTCCCACCGGTGCGGTTGCCATCGGGGGCGACCACGTTGCCGAGAAGCGCGCCCGCCGCCGCACCGGCCGTCGCGCCCGTAGCCGTCCTGCGGTTGTCGCCGGTGTAGGGGTTCTGCGCACAGCCAGCCACCAGCAGCACACTGGTGACCGCGGCAATGATTGTCGTCTGCTTGATCATGTATCACTCCTTGAGCAATGGGTCGGTAATCGAATGGCGTCGGGTCGCTCGACCTGAATGGCGTCGGGTCGCTCGACCTGACTGACCGGCCGCCCGGCGAATGCCGACGCGGCACCCGGGCGTTGGGACAAACGCTGGCCGTTTCGGTTCGCGCCGAACTCGCGATCGCCGACGATTGGCGTCGCATCGATCGGCATTCCTACGCCCCGGACCAGCCACGGGCCGAACGACGCAAAGCGTTAGTCAAGGATAGTGCATTCCCGCAGGCCTGACACAAGCCGGTCAAGGTCCTCGGCTTCGTGGGCCGCGCTGAAGGTGACGCGCAACCGCGACCCGCCCATGGGGACGGTCGGCGGGCGGATCGCCGGGACCAGCAGGCCGAGGCTTGCCAGCCGTTCCGCCATGGCGACCGCACGAGACGCGGTCCCTGTCTCAAGTGGCTGGATCGGCGTGTTCGAGGGCATCAAGACCAGCCCGTCAAGCGAGACGATCGCCTCGCGGAAGGCCGCGATCCGTGCCCGCAGGCGCTGCCGACGCCAGTCTTCCTCACGCACGATCGAGAGCGCTGCCCGGGAGGCCTCGGCGATCGCCGGCGGCTGGGCGGTGGTGAACAGGTAGGTACGGGCACGCTGCAGGATCACCTCGAGCGGCTCGGCCGCGCCGGCGACAAATGCCCCGGCCGTGCCGAACGCCTTGCCGAGCGTCCCCACGCGCAAGACCCGGTCGCCGGCCACGACTCCGGCCGCATCGAGGCTGCCGCGCCCCTCGCACCCCAGCACGCCGAAGGCGTGCGCCTCATCGACGACCAGCCAGGCATCATAGCGCTCGGCGAGAGTGGCCAGGTCGACAAGCGGGGCGACGTCGCCGTCCATCGAGAACACACCGTCGGTAAGAATCAGCCGTTCCCCCTTGGCACGCGATAACCGGGCCTCCAGGTCGTCCAGGTCGTTGTGTCGATAGCGTGAAAGACGCGCGCCGGAGAGTCGCACCGCGTCGACCAGCGAGGCGTGATTCAACCGGTCGGCGATCACCGTGTCGCCTCGTCCGACCAAGGCCCCGACCACACCGAGATTGGCCATGTACCCGGTAGAGAACAGCCGCGTCCTGTCCACGCCCAACCAATCGGCGAGATCGTCTTCCAGACGCTGGTGGGCGAGAAAGTGACCGTTGATCAGGTGGGCGGCCCCGGCACCCACGCCGTAGTGCCTCGTCGCGGCGCACATCGCCTCGGCCAGTCGCGGGTCGGCGGCCAGACCGAGGTAATCGTTGCTGCAGAACGTCAATCGCTCCTCGCCGTCGATGCGCATCCGCGGTCCCTGCGGCGAGTCGGCTTGCCTCAGCCGGCGGGCCAGGCCGGCCGAGGCGCGCTCGGCAAGCCACTGTGTCCAGTCGTGCTTTGTGATAGCGTCACCCCTCGTCGATGTTCTTCCGCCCCCGGCCCGCCGGGAACGCCCCGAGGCCCGATTTCCATGCGCCTGCCGGTCAGCATCTTCCTCTGGACCTTCATCGCCACGCTCGTGCCGTTGGTCCTGCTCGTGTGGGGCGTGACCACCTACAGCGAACAGCGCTTGCAAAAGGAGATCAGCCGCGAGGTCGACGAAAACGTCGATTCGCTGATCGGCGAGATGAGCAACCGCATGCGCTACGAGCGCGAGGTGGTCGAGGGCATCGGCGAGTCTCAGGAAATCCAGACCATGCTCAATGCCTTGATGGCCTCGTCGGTGGGGATCCGGCATCCCGAACTCACCTCGATGCGCATCAACGCCAACCGGTTTCTCGCCGGGCTGCAGCGCACGGTCCCCGGGCTCGGCAGTATCCGTATTCTCGACGCGGCCGGCAACACGGTGATCAAGGTCACGCTCGGCCGGGTCGCCTCCCCGGCGTTCGAGAGCCTCGGCCAGGTCAACTACGTCGAGGAGGAGTTCGACAGCAACTCTGCCTTCCTCGACAAGCTGCGAAATCTGCCCTCCGACCAGATCAGTTTCATGAGCCTGCCGCTCGCCTTCGGCGACACGCTCGACGAGCGCGAACCCAGTACGCTCTACGCCGTGCGCCCCCTGCGCAACGTCGACGATCGCACCGCCGGCTACGTGGTGGTCAACACCTTCGGCGAGCAGCTCGACCAGATTCTCTCGTTCTCCCCACGCCCGCGCGAAGGGAAGTTGATGGTGATCGAACACAACCCGGGGCGCCCCGACCGGGACGGGCTGCTGCTGTTCAACGACCAGACCGACCTCGACTTCGTCACCCCGTTCGAGAACGGCGACGAACCGCCGCAGCGCTACGCCCAGCGGATCGATGGCGGCGGACTCTGGCAGGACGCCATCGCCCACTCCAACGGGGCCTATCTCGACCGCGACGCAGAAAGTCGTTACTACTTCCAGGAGTATCACCCCTACCCGAACAGCCTCGCTTCCTGGTTCGTCGTGGTGAAACTGCCGGCCAACATCACTACCGCTCCATTCCGCGACATCCGCCTGAGCCTGTTCGGCTTCGGGTTGCTCGCGCTGGTGATGAGCCTCCTGATCGCCGGCCTGGGTGCCCGTTATTTCTCCCGACCGATCACCAACCTCTCCGAACGTCTCAAGCATTTCGCAGACGGGGACCGCGACGAGCCCATACCGGACGACTCGCGCACCACCGAGGTACGTGAACTGCAGACCTCGTTCCGCTACCTCACCGAGCAGCTCGCCGAAGAGGCCCGCCGTCGCGACCGCGCCGAACGCAAGGCGCTGCAGCAAGCGAAACTGGCGTCGATAGGGGAAATGGCCGCCGGCATCGGCCACGAGATCAACAACCCGCTCAACAATATCCTGACGCTCACCCGACTGATCGAGCGGCAGCTCCCTCAGGAGGACAAGGGACTGACGTCCGACATGACCGACCTGCGTGCCGAGGCGCACCGCGCCAGCCGGATCGTGCGCGGCGTGATGAACTTCGCGCGCCAAATGCCCCCCGAGCACCAGACCGTTCGCGTGGCCGAATGGCTCTCCGAGGTGGTCGACCGGATGGAACCCGAGGCGATGGAGGCCGACGTCCATCTCGCCCTGCTCAGCTCCACCGCACATTGCGAGGCGGAATTCGATCCCGGGCAGATGGAGCAGGTGGCCGCAAACCTGATCCGCAACGCCATCCACGCAAGCCCCGTGGGCGGGCATATACTGATACAGGCAGAGTGCCTGGAACACAGCGTGCGCCTGGAAATCCGCGACGAAGGCAGCGGCCTGCCCGCCGAGGTGATCGACCAGATCTTCGACCCGTTCTTCACCACCAAGGCCGTCGATCGCGGCACCGGCCTGGGCCTGTCGATCAGCCTCGGTATCGTGCAGCACCACGGCGGCGAACTGAGTCTCGAGAATCGTGCAGACTCCGGGCCGCCGGGAGCGCGTGGCGTGCTCGCCAGCGTCCTGTTGCCGCGCCACAAGGCCAGGCCGCGCGTGACCCAACCTCGAGCAGACACCCACCTACCGACCACCAAGCCATGACGACAGACCGCGCCAGCGACAACACCCCCGTCATCGCCTTCGTCGACGACGACGAACGCGCCTCGGACCTGTTCAGCCGTTACGCGCGCACCGACGGACTGACGGTGCACGGATTCCAGTCGGTCGAGGCAGCTCAGCAATGGCTGACCCACAACCCGGTCGATCTGGTGATCTCGGACCTGAAGATGCCGGGCATGAATGGCCTGGAATTCCTCGAGTGGTTGCGCGAGCGTTGGCCAACGCTGCCGGCGATCCTGATCACCGGCTATTCGACCATCGACAACGCCATCCAGGCCCTGCGCCTGGGTGCAAGCGACTTCGTCAAGAAACCCTACGACCCGGAAGAGTTGATCGAGCTCGTGTTCCGGCTGCTCGGCGGGGAAACCCCGGGACCGGCCGTCGCGCCCGAGACCGGCGATACACCGATGATGGGCGACTCACCGGCGATCGAGGCCATTTACCGGATCATCGACAAGATCCACGACGTGCGCATCAACGTCATGATCGAGGGCGAATCCGGCTCGGGCAAGGAACTGGCCGCCCGGGCGACGCACGACCGGTCAGACTTCGCCGACACGCCCTACATCGTCATCGATTGTGGCGCGCTGACCGACACGCTGCTCGAGAACGAGCTGTTCGGTCACGAAAAGGGGGCGTTCACCGGCGCGAGCGCGACCAAGACCGGCCTGCTTGAGGTGGCCAGCGGCGGCACGGTTTTCCTCGACGAGATCGGCAATATTTCCGATGCCATGCAGGTCAAACTGCTGCGCGTGGTCCAGGAACAGGAAATAACCCGCGTGGGCGGCGTGCAGACCATCCCGATCGACGTCCGCTTCATCGTCGCGAGCAACCGCAACCTCGCCGAGATGGTGCGCGAGGGGCGCTTCCGCCACGACCTCTACCACCGCCTCAACGTGGTCCGCCTGCAAATGCCGCCGCTGCGCGAACGGCCGGAGGACATCCCGCTGCTGGCCCAACACTTCATCGACGAGTTCGCGCAGCGGTTCCGGCGTCCCGCCCGGCAACTCAGCGAACGCGCCGCCCGCGCCATCCTCGACTACCCATGGCCGGGCAACGTGCGCGAGCTCAAGAACGCGATCGAGCGTGCGGTCGCGCTGTCCGACGGCGAGGAAATCGACCTGGAGCTCGGCGACGACGAGACCGCGAGCGACCATTCGCTCGACGGCGCGGCCATCGACGCCGACCGCCCTTCGCTCGAAGTTCTCGAGCGGCGTTACATCGAGAAGACCCTCGCGCACTCGGAAGGCAACCGGGAAAAGACCGCGGCCATTCTCGGCATCAACAAGTCCACCCTGTGGCGCAAGCTGCAGAACTACGAGAAGAACGGGGTGCTGAAGGATGAGTGACGTGACAGGGCCCTGCAACGTCGCGACAGCAAACGTTGCATATTGCAATATGCAACGCCTCATCAACCCAGGCTTATTCCAACGTTTTCAGTGGGTTAAGAAAGTGGCACGGGCCATGCTTTCTATCAGGGCGTGGACACCCACACATTAACGAGGAGTTAAGATATGCAAACCAAGCGTCGCGTATTTCTGAAGGGCAGCCTCGCTGCTAGTGCTGCTGGTCTGGCCGTTGGTGCCGGCCTGCTTTCCCCGCGTAGCGTCCTGGCCGCCGATTGGCCGACCGCCGCATTCGATGCCGATAAAATGGATGCGGCCCTGACCGAACTGTTCGGCTCCGGTGAAGCGACCGAGTCTGGCGACGTATCCGTCAAGGCCCCGGACATCGCCGAGAACGGCGCCGTCGTTCCGGTCACCATCGAGTCCTCCATCGCCGACGCCGACAAGGTCGCGATCTTCGTCTCGAAGAACCCGACCCCGCTGGTCGCGTCCTTTGACCTGTCCGGCGCCAACCCGTTCGTCTCCACCCGTATCCGCATGGGCGAGACCGACAACGTCACGGGCGTCGTCCATGCCGGCGGCAAGCTCTACAAGGCGTCCAAGGAAGTCAAGGTAACCATCGGTGGCTGCGGCGGCTAATCAGCCTCTGAACCCGAAGTCATTGATTAAAGACAGATAACCCAAGAGGTA
>JAFGUH010000228.1 GCA_016938615.1 Halothiobacillaceae bacterium
CCCGCACGCCGCAAAGCCGTCTTTCGACGGGCAATGAGCCCGTCTTCAATCCGGCGCCAGAAAAGCGAACAAACCCGCGAGCCAGAGGCACCATCGATTCGTGCAGAGGTTCCCTAGCCGGCGTCCTGCCGCTCGAGCCATTCGGTCTCGGCGGCCGTGAGCCGCTCGCTCACCTCGGCACGTTCGGCGTGCAGACGCGCCACCTCCTCGTCTCGTTGGCCATCGTAGAGACCCGGGTCAGCGAGCGCCTCGTCGATGCCGGCCAGGCGTTGGCTCAATTCCTCCACCTGACGTTCCAGCCGCCCGAGCTGTTTGTCGCGATTGCGCTCGCGCGCCTGGGCCCCCTTGTCGCGGGACTTGCCCCAGTTCGCCCCGTCGGCCGGGGCCTTTGCTGCCGCTTTCCCTTTCGTCTGCCGGTCGGCCTTCTGGTTGGCCTGGTCGCGGTTGTACGCCCGGCGGCGTTCGGTGACCGCAACACGGTAGTCATCCAGGTCGCCGTCAAAGGGCAGCGCCGCGCCATCGCGCACCCACCAGAAGCGGTCGCAGACCAGCTCGATCAGGCTCTTGTCGTGCGAGACGACCAGGATGGCGCCTTCGAAGGTCTGCAGCGCCTCGGCCAGCGCCTCGCGCATGGCGAGATCGAGATGGTTGGTCGGCTCGTCGAGGATCAGGAGATTGGGCGCCTTCCAGACCAGCAGCGCCAGCGCCAGCCGCGCCTTCTCGCCGCCGGAGAACGGCTCGATCGACTCGAAGATGCGGTCGCCGACGAAGCCGAACCGACCGAGGAAATCGCGGTACTTCTGCGTGCTGCCACTCTTCTCCGCCACCCGTTCGAGCGCGACCATGGGTGTGTCGCGCGGATCGAGCTGATCGAGCTGGTGCTGGGTGTAATAGCCCACCTGCACGCCCGGGGCGACGAAGCGGTCACCCGACAGCCAGGTCGGCCCGCCGTCGGCGATCACCCGGATCAGGGTGGTCTTGCCCGCGCCGTTCGCGCCCAGCACGCCGATGCGATCGCCGGCGCGGATCTGCAAGGACACATCCTCGATCAGCGGCGTGCCGTCGTAGCCGATGGAGACGTCCTCGAGGGTGACCATCGGGTCCGGGGCGCGCTTGGGCGTCGGGAAATAGAAGGAGAAATCGTCGCGGTCGGCGTGACTCGCCGCGATGGTCGGCAGCCGCTCGAGGGCCTTGACCCGACTCTGCGCGGCGCGCGCCTTGGTCGCCTTGGCGCGGAAGCGGTCGATGAAGCCCTGCAGGCGTTCGCGCTCCTTGCTGATCTTGTCGGCCAGCGCGGCATCCTGCGCCAAGCGCTCGGCGCGCATCGCCTCGAAGTCACTGTAGTGCCCGGTGTAGAGATTGAGCTTCTGCTTCTCGATATGGGCGATGTGCGTGCAGACGTGATCGAGAAAATCGCGATCGTGCGAGACCACGATCAGGGTACCGGGGTAGTTGACCAGCCAGTCGGCCAGCCAGAACACCGCGTCGAGATCGAGGTGGTTGGTGGGCTCGTCGAGCAGCAGGATGTCGGAGGGCGCGATCAGGGCACGTGCCAGGTTCAATCGCATGCGCCAACCGCCGGAGAAGCTCGAGACCGGGTTGTCGATCGACGCCGGCGCAAAGCCCAGCCCGTCGAGCAGGCGGGCGGCGCGCGCCCGGGCAGTGAACCCGCCGATCGCCTCGAACTCGGGATAGATCTCCGCCATCCGCATGCCGTCGTTCTCGGCCTCGGCCTCGAGCAGCGCGACATTCAGACGGGCGTAGTCGCGATCACCATCGAGAACGTAGTCGACCGCGGAGGACTCCAGGGCCGGGGTTTCCTGCTCCACGGTAGCCATGCGCTGGCCACCGGCCCACTCGATGTCCCCGGAATCCGGGGCGATCTCGCCCTCGAACATCGCCAGCAAGCTGGACTTGCCGGTGCCGTTCTTGCCCACCAGCCCCATGCGCTGGCCCGGCAGCAAAGTGAGATCGGCATCCTCGAGCAGCAGTTGCGTACCGCGACGAAGGGAGACGGACTTCAACTGGATCATGTGGTCTCCAATCGGAATCGACGCCGTAAGGATTTGCAGCGTCGGAAATGAGCGTGGCAATAGCGCGTCGAGCGTTTAACCGCTCCAAGCACGCCAACCGCGTGGCACGGTTCCCCTTGTGCCTTGCCTCGCGAGCGGGGAATCGCAGGGACGGGCCGGCATGGACGCCGGCCCGAGGTTCGCCGCGACCGGATGTCGCGTCGAACCGTGCCCGTCAGCGATTTCCCGCTCGCGAGGCCGGGTGTCTCGGTATCGAGACACCCGGGCCCGAAGGGCCAAGGCGCAGGGTGCCCTTCTTTTCGCCTCTTTTCTTGGGCAAGCAAGAAAAGGGGCTCGGCCGCCCTTCGACAAGGGCGGACAAGAACAACCCCGCGTTAACAGGCGGGCGAAACAACTCCAGCCGCCCAAATCCGGCCACCCTGAGCCTCAGAGAACGAATGGAACCCCAAAACCAAAAAGGCCGGGACCCCAAACGGGGCCCCGGCCGGGGAATTTGGTCGGAGTGGCAGGATTCGAACCTACGACCCCTAC
>JAFGUH010000229.1 GCA_016938615.1 Halothiobacillaceae bacterium
GGGTCGAAGATCCCCATTCCCTGGGCGCCGAGTCCGGCGAAGAGTTTGCCGCCGTAGAGGGAGAGGTCGACCGGGCCGCCCCAGGCGCGTTCGCCAGCGTACTGAACGGTGCAGACTTCCTGGTCGATTTTCAGGGTGCCGTCGGCTTCGCGGACATCGGCAAAAATATTGGCCAACGAGGTCTTGTGAATGCCGTAGGCGTGGTCGGCGATGTAGAGATTGACCCCGTCGGAAACCAGGGACGCGATCGGGGCCGCAGTGCTCTCGAAGATATTGCCATAGAGAATCGAGCCGCCGGTCTCGGTGAAGGTGACGTTGTCCATGTAAAAGTTGACCGGCAGCACGTTGACCAGGGTCATCATGGTGGGATCGGTGATGTTGACCACGCTGATGCCGGCTTCCCAGGTCGCGACCAGAGCGTAGGTCTGCCCGCCGTAATTGACCACTTCGACACCGTTAGCGAAGGCCGGCAGGATCACCTCATAGGAAGCGCCCTTGGTCATGCTAACCGGGGTCGCGCGCAAGGCGGTACCGATGTTGAACAGACACCACTCGGCTCCGCCGTACTGGAAGCGGGCCACGGCGGTGGTGCCGCCGCCGATCTGGACGTTTTCTGCCGGGTACTGAACCATGTCGGCCGGCAGGGCGGCAACGGCAACCTGGGCGGTAGCGGTCGATGTGCCGTTGCTGACGGAGAGTTGGAAGACCAACTGGCACTCGGCGGCGATATTCAACGCGCTGGTGTCGACGCTGGCGCTGGTGGCGCTGACCGCCGTCAGAGGAACCTTCGGGCCGGAGAGCTGGGTCCAGGTGTAGGACGTGGGCGTTCCGGTCAGGGCGGCGCTTAAGCCGATCGATGCCGTAGCCGCCTCCGTGAAGCTGGTGGTGGATGCTGTCAACGAGTTGATGGTCAGGGCGACGCTCACCGGGCTGAGGGCGAAATTGGTCACCGTGGTGGCGCCGACGGTAACGGCTGCCGGCTTGGCCAGGGCGTCGAAGCCGGTGGCCGAGGCGGTCAGGGTGTAGCTGCCGGCGGCGACCGTCATGCTGTAGTTGCCGAGGCTGTCCGAGGTGGCGCTGTA
>JAFGUH010000230.1 GCA_016938615.1 Halothiobacillaceae bacterium
GATTGAAGCGTCCGTTCGCGATGACCTGGGGAAAGGTGCGAGCCGCCGCCTGCGTCGCGAAGGGAACATCCCGGCAATCGTCTACGGCGGCAAGAAGCCGCCGGTCTCGTTGACCATCAACCACAACGAGATGTTGAAGCACCTCGACCACGAGGCCTTCTTCTCGCACATCCTCGAGCTGAGCGTCGGCGGCGAAACCGACGAGGTTATCCTGCGCGACCTGCATCGCCACCCGTACAAGACGACCGTCGTGCTGCATGCCGATTTCCAACGCATCACCCGGGGTCAGAAGATGCGGATGAACGTTCCGTTGCACTTCGAGCACCGCGAAGAGAGCAAGGGCGCGAAGGCCGGTGGCGTGGTGAGCGTGATCCACAACGAGGTCGAGATCGAATGCCTGCCACGTCAGTTGCCGGAATACCTCACCGTCGATCTGGCCGGGCTGGACATCAACGAGTCCATTCATCTCTCCGAGATCACCCTGCCGGAAGGCATCAGCATTCCGGAGCTGGCGCTGGGCGAGGAACACGATGTCGCCATCGTCGCGATTCACCCGCCGAAGGTGGAGAAGGAAGAGGACGACGAGTCGGCCGAGGAAGCCGACGAGCCGGCGGACGAGGACAAGGGCAAGGACGAACAGGCCAAAGACGACGACGCCTGATTTATCGTTACCCCGTCATTGAATGGTCGGTGTGTCCGGCCTTCTGACCGAGACCCCGATCGAGTGATCGGGGTTTTTTCGTTCCGCCCGGTGGCCGACGATCAGCTATGCGATAATTCGCCGCCATGAGTATCAAGTTGATCGTGGGGTTGGGCAACCCGGGCCCCAAGTACGAAAACACACGCCACAATGCCGGTTTCTGGGCGGTAGATGCCATTGTGGAAACCCTGGGCGGACGCTGGGCCGACGAGCGGAAATTCAAGGGCGAGGTCGCACGGACCCGGGTCGGAGATCAGGACCTTCGCCTATTGCGGCCGACCACCTTCATGAACCGTTCCGGCCAGTCCGTCGGCCCCATGGCCCAGTTCTTCAAGACCGCGCCCGAGGAAACCCTCGTGATCCACGACGAGCTCGATCTGCCGCCCGGTCGCATGCGGATCAAGCGCGGCGGCGGTCATGGCGGCCACAACGGATTGAAGGATATCCAGGCAGCGCTGGGCAGCCCCGATTTCTGGCGGCTGCGCCTTGGCATCGGCCACCCGGGGCATCGCGACGACGTCGTGGGCTATGTGCTTACCAATCCGCCGGCCAACGAGCGTCGACTGATCGACGACGTGTTGATCGAGATACGCCATCTCGCACCCGATCTCGTCCTCCCCGACGAATCGACACTCGTGCAGGCGGTCAACAGTTATCGCCCCGGGACGGACTGAACCACCCGGGAAAAGACACACCGCGGCCACCCTCCCCGGCCGCCCACCAATCCAGATCATGGAGTCCCTATGGGTTTCAACTGTGGCATCGTGGGGTTGCCGAACGTCGGCAAGTCCACCCTGTTCAACGCGCTCACCAAGGCCGGCATCCAGGCGGCCAACTATCCCTTCTGCACGATCGAGCCCAACGTTGGCGTCGTGGCCGTACCCGATCCGCGACTCGACACGCTGGCGGAAATCGTCAAGCCCGACAAGGTGATCCCGACCAGCATGGAGTTCGTCGACATCGCCGGCCTGGTCGCCGGGGCGTCCAAGGGCGAGGGGCTGGGCAATCAGTTCCTTGCCAATATCCGCGAAACCGACGCGATCGCGCAGGTGGTTCGCTGTTTTGCCAACGACGACGTCGTGCATGTGGCCGGCAAGGTCGACCCGACAGCCGACATCGAGGTCATCAATACCGAGCTCGCGCTGGCCGACCTCGACACCGTGCAAAAGGCAATCGACCGCCTGGCAAAGCAAGCCAAGTCGGGGCAGAACAAGGACGCTTTGGTGAAGCTCGATCTGGTACGGCAGGTCGCCGAGGTGCTCGACACGGGACAGTCGGTGCGCAGTATGAAGCTCGACCGGGAAAAGCAGGCCTTGCTACACGACTTGCACCTATTGACCGCCAAGCCGTTGATGTTCATCGCCAACGTCGACGAGAACGGCTTCGAGGACAACCCGCTGCTCGACCAGGTCCGTGCAATCGGGGAACGGGAAGACGCGATGGTGGTGCCGGTCTGCGCAACCACCGAGGCCGAACTCATCGACCTCGAAGGCGATGACAAGGCGATGTTCCTCGAGGAAATGGGGCTGGACGAACCCGGCCTGGACCGCGTCATCCGGGCCGGCTACGAGCTTCTTGGGCTGCAGATCTACTTCACCGCTGGCGAGAAGGAAGTGCGTGCCTGGACGATCCGGCAGGGCATGACCGCGCCCCAGGCGGCCGGCGTCATCCATACCGATTTCGAGAAGGGCTTCATCCGCGCCGAAGTCGTCGGTTACGACGATTTCGTCGCCGCCGGGGGCGAACAGGGGGCCAAGGAAGTCGGCAAGTGGCGTCTGGAAGGCAAGGATTACGTCATGCAGGAAGGCGACGTCGTGCACTTCCGTTTCAACGTCTGACACCGGGCGCGAAACGCCGTGAAAAGGCGCTCCAATCGGGTTGACAACCCACCGGGGAATCCCGATAATGCGCGCCTTGCCTGGCTATGTAGCTCAGCTGGTTAGAGCACGGCACTCATAATGCCGGAGTCGGTGGTTCGAATCCACCCATAGCCACCA
>JAFGUH010000231.1 GCA_016938615.1 Halothiobacillaceae bacterium
CCACGAGCAGACGGGGCGCAGGGATTGCCGCCGCGAGCAGACGGGGCGCAGGGATTGCCTCCGCGCGTCTGTGCCGCTGCCGGCAACGGCATCATGGCGCCGGCGGCTAGGGAGGCGCTGACGGTAAATGCCATCGCCGGCAACGAGGTCTTCAGGACGCGGCGCGCACGCGCCTGTCGGGTGATCTTGTTCGATTCCATTGGCCATCGACTCCTTGTGAAAAATGCGTTGGATGGAACGCGACTCGGGCGACTGGTGTCACGGCGCGTCTTGTCGCCGTGCCGTGGCGGCTTCGCGACCCAGATCGCGTCCCAGGTCATGTCCGGGGGCGTCAAACCGCTCTACGTCGCGCCCCTCGGTGATGTCCTCGGCCGAATACACCCCGTGACTGCGGCGCTCAAGCACTCTCCCGAGGGCAAAGCCCGCGATTGCCGTCAGGATCATCGCGGCGACGATCAGCCAGGGGGAGACGCCCAGCAGTTCCGGGACGGTCCGCGCCGATACCCTGGCGCCGGTCACGAGTGACTGGATGAGACTGGTGTCGTAGACACTCGCGAAGGTCCCGATGCCGATCACCATGCCGAGCATGAATACGAGTCCGTCCACCCGGCCACTGCCGAGGCCGACCACCGACGTCCCCGGGCAATAGCCTCCGATCGCGAAACCGGCGCCGATCAGCATCCCACCAGTCACGGTGCCCCACAGATAGGTTTCGGCCACATAGAAACCCTGCGAACCGAAGGTATTGTTCACCTGCAACAGCAGGATGCCGATCGCCGCGACGATGATCGCCGTGAACATGACCTTGAAGACCGACCAGTCGGTAAGACGGAACTGCGCGGTGAGTTTGCAGGGCGAACCGAAGCCCGCCTGTTCCAGGACGAAACCGAACAGCAGGCCGGTGGCCAACGCAGTGCCCGCGATGCCGTAATCCATCACCAGACCCTCCGCATGAACAGACTGACCAGGAGGCCGACCACGAAGAAGGCGATCAGAAAGACGAAACCGGCAACACCAAGCATCGCGGTATTCGACAAACCAACGCCGCTGGTACAGCCCGCCGCAAGACGAGAGCCGAAGCCGGCGAGCAATCCCCCGCCCAGGGCAAGTGCCAGACGCGTTCCGACGCCGATGCGCCCGGAACCCCGATCCACCTTGACCTTGAATCGACCGGACGAAATCGAGGCGAGGATTGCCCCGATGAAGGTGCCGACTGCGGCAAGCACGATCCACGCGGCCAGCGGGTTGCCCTGCGCCATGCCGCCGAGATAAGCATTTTCACGCGTCGCCTCGGGGGCAACCTGCAGCCCGACCTCGGTCGCGACACGGGCAAACGCGCCCGAGGACCCCATGCCATTGCCCACCAGAATGAAGGTAAGCAAGAGCACCAGGCCGAGCACGATGCCGGCAATGAAAGGGGGCCACAACGGCCTAACTTGACAAGACATTCCCTGAAAGACCTCCTGGAAAAACAACATCTCCCTACGGGACCCACGGCTCTGGCGGGTCACGCCTCTTCTCGATTCCTCACCGGTCGCTTGTCGCGCCGGTCCAAGGAGCCTATGTATCAATCGAGTCTGTGTACGAATCGATCGTACCGATGCCGGCCCGCCAGGGATCGGGAGGCCAGACGCGCTATGCCATCGCTCGCTCGCACCCGCGGCAAGGCCTCAGATGGACCGTCGATGGCTCTATGCCGGAACAGCCAAGCACGCCCGAGGGACAGGGGCACCATAGATTCCGGCCGGTCTAGAACGCCGCGGCCTCGGCCTCCAGATATGCCAGCGAGGCATACTTGCCGATATTCTCTTCGAACCCGTTTGTCACCGGCGCGTAGTGCTGCACCCGCTCGTCGGCGAGGACGTATTCCTTCACCTGCGCGGGGCTCGCCATGTCCTGAACGGCCTTTTCGGCGGCCTCGTAGATCCCGAGGAACAGGATGCGGTTGTTCTCGATCAGATCCTCGGAGGGGAAACCGTGCGCAGGAATCCAGTACCCGTCGGGAACGGCAGCCTGCAGGGCGTCGTAGACCTTGAACGTGCCACGGAAGCTGCCATCGTCCATGAATGCGATGCGATTGTTCATGGCGACGTCGCCAACGTGCACGATCTTCTTCTCGACCAGCTCGATCGAGATGTCCGATGGGGTGTGCGCGGTGCCGTAGAAATGAACACGGGCGGTCAGGTCGCCGAAATCAAACTCGTCGCCGTGCGTGACGTCGTGATTCGGCGGCGTGACCACCGTCCCGGCGATGGCATTGCCGGTGGAACGCTCCATCAGACTCTTCCAGAAATCGCCCTGATTGGTCCGAATCGCCGAGGCCGTCTTGGGATGCGCGTAGATCGGCACATCCGGGTTTTCCCGAACGAATGCGTGGTTACCGAGCCAGTGGTCGCCGTGATAATGCGTGTTGAAGACAGCGACGATGGGCTTGTCGGTGATCTTTCGTATCTGCCTCAGGGCCATCCGGCCGATCTGCAACGACGCGCCACTGTCGATGACCACCACCCCTTTCTCGGTGACCACGAACGTAACGTTGCTCATCATTCCCTGGTTTTCCTCGGACGGAAACCCCCAGGGCGAGACAATCACGTAGACGTCGTCGGCAATCCAGGTGGCAGGAATATCAGGCATCGGTGGCCCCTCGACCACCAAGGCCTCCTCCGCAAAAACGCGCGATGACCAGGCCACGGGCGCTGCAGCGATACCGGCTGTCGCCCCGAGGTTGCGTAGGAAACGGCGCCGCGTTGCCAGGAACTGCTTCTCGAATTCCATCGTCAACTCCTCCGAATACGCCCGCTCTGCCCGGTTGTCGCCGTTCCGTCGCAGACTCGACCAGTCGCTTTCCCTTCTCGCTGGACCGGCGGGTCAAATGTATTAGTTATCTCTAAATAATGATCGCGGGGGCGTGAAAATTCAATGCCGCGCCGATCGACGTTATTGATCCCGCGTCAAGTTCTCTTCTAGCCCTGAGGCTGGCCAACTGCGCTATCATGCCCGATCCAAGCCGGATCCCAACCCCACCATGTCCTGTGCAAACCATGACCATTGCATCGACGCCGCCCTCGCCCGCGCGGAGGCCATCTGCGCGCGGGTCGATGCGCGGCTTACGCCCATCCGGCGCGAGGTGCTACGCGAAGTGTGGTCGAACCACGAAGCGACCAAGGCCTATCAGCTGATCGAGCGGCTGTCTCGGCACGGCGCGAACGTCAAGCCACCGACAGTCTACCGCGCCCTGGACTTCCTGCTCGCGCACGGATTGATCCACCGGATCGAGAGCCTGAATGCCTTCGTCGGCTGCGAACATCCGCAAAAGGCGCATCAGGCCATCCTGATGATCTGCGAGCGCTGCGGCGATATCCGCGAAGAGGACGACGTCGCGGTGCGCGATGCACTGATGACTCTGACTCAGGCGGCCACTTTCTCGGCGCGCACGACCGTGATCGAACTGCGCGGCCTCTGCCGCGGCTGCCGCTCCACCCACTGACCAAACATACCCATTCCAGGGGGAGGCCATTGCCTGTGCCCGCCATGAAGCAACGCCGGGAGCCCGAGACAATCACGGCCCTGCGACAAGACCGGATCATCCAGTGCGAGTTGATGGGCCAACCACTGACCCTGCATTCGACCTGGGGCCTGTTTTCCCCGCGCGAGATCGATGCCGGCACCCGTCTGTTACTGGAGCACAGCGACCTGCCGCCCGCGGGCAGCACGATCGTCGACCTGGGTTGCGGTTACGGCCCGATCGGCGCGGCCATGGCCAAGGTCAGCGCGGACAGTCGGGTAATCCTGCTGGACAAGGATTTCGTTGCGATCGACTACGCCCAGGGCAACTTGGGGCGCAACCGCCTGGCGAACGCCGAGGCGCGATTGTCGAACGGCCTGTCGGCCATCGATGGACAAGGCTTCGACCGGCTCTACTCGAACGTGCCGGCCAAGGTGGGCAAGGAAATGTGGCAGATCATGCTGTTCGATACCTGGCGTGGCCTCAATCGGGGCGGCGAGGTGTGGTTCGTGTCGATCAACGGCCTGCGCGAGTATTTCAAGCGAACGATGAAGGAACAGTTCGGCAACTACGACAAGGTCAAGCAGGGCAAGACCTACACCGTGCATCGCGCCGTCAAGGAATAGTGACGCGACCGTGACCTCCGGTCGCGCTCTTGAACTGGCGCTCACACCACCCTTTTCCGGATGCGATAAATCGCGTGCTCGCCGAACCAGTTGGGCATTGCGCGCAACAGCGGCGAGCTCTGACGGTTCTGGTCAACCACCGCCCGGTCGAGGATCTCGATGCCAAGCCCTTCGCAGAGCGACTCGAAGTCGCGCAGGGTACAGAGGTGGATGTTGGGGGTGTTGTACCAGGGGTTGGGCAACGCCTTGGTGGTCGGCATCATGCCCTGAACCCCCAATTGCCAGCGATTGCGCCAGTAACCCATGTTGGGGAACGTGACGATCCCCTCGGAGGCGATGTCGAGCATTTCACTGATTAGCCGTTCGGGATGCCGGATCGCCTGAATGGTCTGGCTGACCACCACGTAATCGAACGATTGGCGCCCGAACCACTCACTGATCCCGTCGTCGAGGTCCGCCTGGACGATATTCAGATTGGCGGCCACCCCGCGGGCAACGCGCTCGTCGTCCACTTCCATCCCCACGCCCTGCACCCCGCGCCGGGCGATCAGGTGACCCAGTAACGCCCCGTCCCCACAACCCAGGTCGAGCACCCGTGCCTTGGCGCGTATCCAGCCAGTGACGATTTCCCAGTCGGGGCGGTTCATGACTCGCACTCCATCACGCTCGTCTCCCCGTCCAGACTGCGGGCGATGTTCTCGAAGTAGCCACGCAGAATCTCGTGGTAGTAGGGAATCGGCATCAGGAACGCGTCGTGTCCCTGGTGCGCCTCGACCTCGGCGTAGGACACCGACTTGCCCGAGGCGAGCAGCGCCCGAACGATCTCCTTCGAGCGCGCCGGCGAGAAGCGCCAGTCGGAGGTGAACGAGACCACCAGGAACCGGGCCGTCGCCGGGGCGAGTGCGGTGGCAAGATCGTCGTCGGCCTCGGCCGCCGGGTCGAAGTAGTCCAGCGCCTTGGTCATCAGCAGGTAGGTATTGGCATCGAAACGGTCGACGAAACTTGTGCCCTGGTAGCGCAGGTAAGACTCCACCTGGAACTCGACATCAAAGCCGTATTGCACCCTGCCCGAGCGCAACTCGCGACCGAACTTGGCGCGCATGGCATCATCGGACAGGTAGGTGATGTGCCCGAGCATCCGCGCGAGCATCAGCCCTCGACGCGGGATCACGCCGTGCTCGGCGTAGCGCCCGTCGTGGAAATCCGGGTCGGTGATGATCGCCTGCCTGGCAACCTCGTTGAAGGCGATGTTCTGAGCCGAGAGCTTCGGGGCCGCCGCGATCACCACCGCGTGGGCGATCGCTTCGGGGTAGCTGATCGCCCATTGCATCACCTGCATGCCACCGAGGCTGCCGCCGGCGACGGCAGCCCAGCGCGAGATGCCGAGCGTGCGCATCAGGGCGTGCTGGCTGTTCACCCAGTCGCGCACCGTGAGAATCGGGAAGTCGGGGCCGTAGGGACGCCCTGTCTCCGGGTTGTCGGATAGCGGGCCGGTCGAGCCCTTGCAACCACCCAGGTTGTTCACGCAGACGACGAAGAAGCGCTCCGTGTCGATCGGCTTGCCCGGCCCGATGGCCGTGTCCCACCAACCGGGTTTTCGGTCTTCCGGGCGATGACGGCCGGCGGCGTGGTGATCTCCGGACAGCGCGTGGCAGATGAGCACGGCGTTGTCCGCCCGCTCGTTGAGTTCACCGTAGGTCTCGAAGACCAGCTCGTAGCCATCGATACGCCGGCCGCAATCGAGCAGCAGCGGCGTGTCGATCCTCGCGGTCCGGGGCTCGACCAGCCCCACCGAGCCGGGGTGCTGTGCCGGTTGGTTTCTGTGTACAGGGTCGCTCATCGATCGCCTCGCCGGCTCAGCCCATCAACAGGTTGCCGATGACCATCTGGGCCACCTGGATGATCAGCAGCACGGCAAGCGGCGAAAGATCGATGCCGCCGATCGGCGGAAGAACGCGCCGCACCGGGGCGACTACCGGGTCGGTGAGATCACCGAGAAAGGCCACGCCCGGCGATCGGTCGTTGCCGATCCACGAGGCCACGGCGCGGAGCAATACCGTCCAGAAGAACAGGTTGGTCACCGAGAGGAAGGCAAAATAGAGCGTGGCGAGGATCAACCCGGCGCCACTGATGCCCACGCCCTGGATCGCCGTCATGGCGAACACCATCAACGCGACCATCACCAGCGCGAACACCAGTGCGGCCAGGTCGTGACGACCGACTGGCTTGATCACCGACCGCAGCGGGTTGAGCACCGGATCGGTGATCTTGACCACCGCCTGAGTGACCGGATTGTAGAAATCCGCCCGGAACAGTTGCAGGAAGTAGCGAGCGAGGGCGACAAAGATCACCAACTCGAACAGCACCCGTACCAGAAAGACGCTCGGGTCTCCGAAACTACCGCTCATTGGCACTTATCTCGACATGTGGGTTGGGCCGCGGCGTCACGGCTCACTGGGCCGCGCCACCGTCTATTCATTGGGCCGCGCCGCCGTCTATCTGCGCGGCCAATTCGCGACTGCGGTCGCGCGAGGCACGAACGGCGCGCGCGAAGGCCTCGCGCACCCCCGCCTCGTCCAGTTCGGCGATCGCCCGTTCGGTCGTTCCGCCCGGCGAGCTCACTCGACGACGCAGCTCAGCCGGTGGATCGTCGGCAGCCAGGGCGAGCTTGGCGGCCCCGTAGACGGTCTCCAGCGTTAGCAGCCGAGCCACGTCGGCACTCATGCCGAGTTCCTCGGCCGCCGCCTGCATGGATTCCATCAGGTAGAAGGCATAGGCCGGGCCACTGCCGGACAGCGCGGTGACTTCGTCGATCTGCGACTCCTCCTTGAGCCACTGGACCACGCCTACGGTACGCATCAGCGATTCGGCATCGCTTCGCTGTTCACGGCTGACCGCCTCGGCGGCGAACAGTCCGGTCGCCCCGCAACCGACCATCGACGGCGTATTCGGCATGGCGCGCACCAAGGCCTCATGCCCGCCGAGCCACCGCTGCAGGGCGGCAATCGGGATGCCGGCGGCGATCGAGACCACCAGCTGCCCGGCCGCGAGCGACGGTGCGAGATCCTCCGCGACAGACCGCATGACCTGCGGCTTGACCGCCAGCACCACCAGCTGCGCGCCATCGAGGGCGGCGTGATTGTCGGCGGTCACCTCGACCGCCAACTGCCGGGACAGCGACGCGCGACGATCAGGGTCGGGATCGGCGACCCGGATCGATGGCCGGGCATCCTCGGGGGCATCCTTGAGCATCCCGCCAACCAGCGCGGCGGCCATGTTGCCACCACCGATAAAGGCTATGCGCGAGGCATTCATTCTCTCTCCTGCCGATTTGCGTGTGACGAAGTCCTGGGAAGCTCTGCACGAATTCGATACCGCTGAGCGTGCCTTGAGCCGGACAGACGCAGGGCGCTCGTCCGCTGCGGAAAGCCATTCTCGCATCCTCGGAGAACAACGTAGCAGACGCCCCGCTCAAGACGCGCCCGGCGGGGCTTGGCCTTCGTGCAGAACTTCCCTTGCGAAAGTAACACGAACTGCCAGCCGAGCGCGGGCCGCGAGACCTCAGTGGCGGGGACCGAACAGGGCCGTGCCGACTCGCACGATGGTCGCCCCGGCTTCGATCGCCGGCTCGAAATCACCACTCATGCCCATCGACAGATCCGGCAGGGGTTCCGGCAACGCGGCATTGAGCGCCGCCAGCTTCTCGAACGCCTTGGTGTTACCCGGACGCGGGATGCACATCAGCCCCTTCAGGCGCAGAGTCGGCTGCTCGGCGCAGGCCGCCGCGATGGCCCCGACCTCCTCCGGCGCGGCCCCCGACTTGCTCGTCTCGTCGTCGACATTGACCTGGATCAGCACGTTGAGCGGACCCAGCGCGGGGTCGCGCTGCTCGCCCAGCCGCCGCACCAACTTGATTCGATCGACGCTGTGCACCCAGTCGAAGTGGGCGGCGATCGCCCGGGTCTTGTTGGACTGGATCGGGCCGATGAAATGCCAGGTCAGCGTCAGATCCGCCAGTAACGCCTTCTTGTCGAGCGCTTCCTGGAGGTAGTTCTCGCCAAAATCCCGCTGACCGCACTCGGCAAGTGCCCGGATCGCCTCGGCCGATTGGCGCTTGCTGACGGCCACCAGCCGCACCGGCTGCGCCTCGTCGGTGCGACGCGCTCGCTCGGCCGCGGCGATGCAAGCGCGAACCCGCCGCAGGGCGCTTTCTCCATTTCCCATCTTGCACCTTGTGCGTGTTCGTTTTACCTTGTCCTCAACGAAGCCGGAGGCCCGCCATCACGGGCGTCCCCGCCTTCGAAAGGCACCACCAATGGACTTGACACGGGGCCTTCTCCCCGAAAAAGGACGATCGCATGGCCGAAACCCAAGATATCGACTCCCTGCTGATGTTCACCGTCAAGAACGGGGCATCGGACCTGCACCTGTCGGCCGGCGAGCAGCCCCGCGTACGCATCGACGGCGACATCCGCAAGGTCAACGTGCCGGTCATGGACCACAAGCAGGTCCACGGCATGGTCTACGACATTATGAACGACCGGCAGCGCAAGGAGTACGAGGACAACCTCGAAGTCGATTTCTCCTTCGAGCTGCGGGGCCACGCCCGTTTCCGGGTCAATGCCTTCAACCAGAATCGCGGCGCCAGCGCGGTTTTTCGCACCATCCCGAGCAAGGTGCTCACGCTGGAGCAACTAGACGCACCTCGCGTGTTTCAGGACCTGTGCAACTACCCCAACGGCATCGTGCTGGTCACGGGGCCGACCGGCTCGGGCAAGTCGACGACACTCGCGGCGATGGTCGACTTCATCAACGACCATCGCAACGACCATATCCTGACGGTCGAGGATCCGATCGAGTTCGTCCACGAATCGAAGAAATGCCTGCTCAACCAGCGCGAAGTGCACCGTGACACGCACAGCTTCAATGCCGCGTTGCGCTCGGCGCTGCGCGAAGACCCCGACGTCGTTCTGGTCGGTGAGCTGCGGGATCTCGAGACCATCCGCCTGGCGCTCACCGCCGCCGAGACCGGCCACCTGGTCTTCGGGACGCTGCACACCAACTCCGCGGCGAAGACCATCGACCGGATCATCGATGTCTTCCCATCGGCCGAAAAGGACATGGTGCGGGCAATGCTGTCGGAATCTCTGCGCGCGGTCATTTCACAGACCCTGCTCAAGAAGATCAGCGGAGGGCGTGTCGCGGCCCACGAGATCATGCTCGGCACGCCGGCGATCCGCAACCTGATCCGCGAGAACAAGGTGGCGCAGATGTATTCCTCCATTCAGACCGGCCAGGCCCAGGGGATGCAGACACTCGACCAAAATCTCAAGAACCTGGTGTCACGCGGGGTGATCTCGAAGGAGCTCGCCCGAGCCCGCGCTGCCAACAAGAACGACTTCATGTAACCCACACCCGCCCATGGCAACACGCCAATCGGGCGGCACCAGCGGGAACCCATCGCGATGGATCGTCAGCAAGCAGCCAACTATGTCCAGGCCCTGTTGAAGCGGGCCGTCGAACGCGACGCCTCCGACCTGTTCGTCACGGTCGGCGCGCCGCCGGCGGCCAAGGTCGACGGGCAGATCGTCCACCTCACCGACCAGAAGCTCTCGGTCGAGAACACCCAGATGCTCGTGCGCTCGATCATGACCGACAAGCAGGTCGCGCAGTTCGAGGAGACCCACGAGGCGAACTTTGCGATCTCGCTGCCCGGCGTGGCGCGCTTCCGGGTCAACGCATTCATGCAACGCGGCAGCGAGGGCATGGTGTTGCGAATGATCCGCTCCGACATTCCGGACTTCGCAGAGCTCAAGCTGCCCGACGTGCTCGGCGAGATCGCGATGACCGCCCGCGGGCTGGTGATCTTCGTCGGCGCGACCAGTTCGGGCAAATCGACCTCGCTCGCGGCGATGCTCGATTACCGCAACGAACACTCGCGCGGCCACATCGTGACCATCGAGGACCCGATCGAGTTCGTCCACAAACACAAGGGTTGCCTGGTGACCCAGCGCGAAGTGGGCATGGACACCGACTCCTTCGGCACGGCCCTGAAGAATACGCTGCGACAAGCGCCGGACGTGATCCTGATCGGCGAGATCCGCGACCGCGAGACCATGGACCACGCCATCGCCTTCGCCGAGACCGGTCACCTCTGTCTCGCCACGCTGCACGCGAACAACACCAACCAGGCGCTCGACCGGATCATCAACTTCTTCCCCGAGGATCGCCGCCAGCAATTGCTGATGGACCTGTCCTTGAACCTCAAGTCGGTGATCTCGCAACGGTTGCTGAGGAAGTCGGATGGCGAGGGTCGGGTGCCGGCGGTCGAGGTGCTGCTCAACACCCCGTTGATCGGTGACCTGATCTTCAAGGGCGACGTCTCGGAGATCAAGGAAGTGATGAAACGCTCGCGCGAGCTGGGGATGCAGACCTTCGACCAGGCGTTGTTCGACCTCTACGACACCAACCAGGTGGACTACGACGAGGCGATCAGCAAGGCCGACTCGGTCAACGACCTGCGCCTGCGCATCAAGCTCGAGAGCAAGCGCGGCCTGCCCAGGAGCCGCGATGACGATGCCGAGGATGAGCTCAAGGTCGAGGCCGATTGAAACGACGACGCATGGATAAGTACGTCGAAACCCCGCCCCGCGGCCGCGCACATCACCGCCCCAGAACCGACCAGGACGCACCATGAGCCAACTGAGCCTCGAACCCTACCTCAAGCTGCTCGCCGACAAGGAAGGCTCCGACCTCTACTTCTCCAGCGGCACCACGCCCGCGATCAAGATCCAGGGCGAGATGCGCTTCATCGGCAAGGATCGTCTGCAGGCCGGCCAAGTCGAGGAACTGGCGCGCTCCGTGCTGACCCCGCACCAGATCGACGAATTCGTGGAAAACCTCGAGCTCAACGTCGCCCTGTCGCGCTCGGGCGTGGGCCGGTTCCGCATGAACGTCTTCCAGCAGCGCGGCGAATGGTCGCTGGTGATCCGCTACATCCAGGCGGACATCCCCCGCGCGGCCGATCTCAACTTGCCACTGGCGGTCGAGCAACTGGTAACCGAGCGCCGCGGCCTGATCCTCGTGGTGGGCGCGACCGGCTCGGGCAAGTCGACCACGCTCGCCTCGATGATCGACTACCGCGCCGAGGCACGACCCGGGCATATCCTGACGGTCGAGGACCCGATGGAATACGCCTTCCGCCACCGAAACTCGGTCGTCAACCAGCGGGAGGTGGGCGTGGACACCCGATCCTATGCCGCCGCCCTCAAGGAGGCACTACGCGAAGCCCCCGACGTGATAATGATCGGCGAGATCCGCGACCGACCTACCATGGAGCACGCACTGGCCTACGCCGACACCGGTCACCTGTGCATCAGCACCCTGCACGCGACCAACGCCAACCAGGCGCTCGACCGCATCATCCGTTTCTTTCCGTCGGAATCGCGTGACCAGCTGCTGATGGATTTGTCATTAAACCTCAAGGCGATCATCTCGCAACGCCTGATCATCGGCAGCGGCGGCAAGCGCCTGCCGGCCGTCGAGATCCTGATCAACACGCCGCTCATCTCAGACCTGATCAAGCGCGGCGAGATCGACGCGATCAAGGAGTCGATGGGCAAGAACACGGCCAGCGGCTCGATGACCTTCGACATGTCGATCATCGAGCTATTCAAGAAGGGGATGATCTCGCGCGAGGAGGCGCTGACCAACGCCGACAGCCGAAGCAACATGGAATGGCTGATGAGCTTTGGCGGCGGCGAGGACGAACTCCGGGCAGCAGCAGCCGACTCCAGCGGCCTGAAGGGCAACACCGACCGGCAGGACGACCTCCCCCCGCTCGACTGATTCACCACACGCCGACACGGCTTGCGTTTGCACGATCGGGCCACGATAATTGCCCGGCAGAAATTGCCTCTCCCATGGCGGACCGGATGGCAACGCGTACCGCGCTCCTCCACCGGGATGCGAGCCGTGGCACCGTCATTCTCGTTCCGATCGGGCGTCAAGTCCTGTCCGCGCCGAACCGGCGGACAGGGCGGAAGGCAGCAACCTGCGGGTGTAGCTCAATGGTAGAGCAGAAGCTTCCCAAGCTTAAGACGAGGGTTCGATTCCCTTCACCCGCTCCACATTTTCCGGATGCCGTCTCGGAGTCACCACCAGGTCGGCACCCGGCCCGTCGCGCCCCCGAGACGCTTATGGGGCTGCTCTTTAGGCCGCTCACGCGACCGGTCGTCGACTGCGGAGCGACTCGAGCAACTCAGGGCCGTCCGGATCAGCCGTCAGGTGGCCACTCCTCCCCGTGACCTCGACCCGTTTCGACATCATCGTCATCGGCGCCGGCATTGCCGGGTTGACCTCAGCGCTGGCCCTGCGGGAAACCGGCTGCTCGGTGGCCGTACTCGACCGCGGCGAACCGGGCGCCGAGGCGTCCTGGGCCGGTGGCGGCATCCTTTGTCCACTGTACGCCTGGCGCTACCCGCCGGCTGTGCTCGCCGTCGCCGTCGCGGGCATGCGCCGCTACCCGGCGCTCCTCGCCTCGCTCGACTCCGGCATCGACCCGGAGCGGATGGTAACCGGCATGCGCATCCTCGACCCGATCGGCGCCGACGAGACGCGTGACTCCATCACCGCGACGTTGTCGGGTGTCGGCATTCGCCACGAATGGCAACCGGGCACGGCAGGCGAGTCTCTGTGGTTGCCCGAGGTGGCCAACGTGCGCAATCCGCGATTGCTCGACGCCCTGCTGGAAACGGCCCGCGCCCAAGGCGTGGCGTTGTTCCCGCAACGCGCTGCACAGGGCGTGGAGATTCACTCGGGACGCGTCGACGCAGTTCGTACCGCGACGGGGACGCTGCGCGCCGAGCGTGTCGTGGTCGCGGCCGGCGCCTGGAGCGAGGCGTTCATCCCGGGGCTGCGCGCGGGTAGCCTGTTCCCGGTCCGCGGCCAGATGCTGCGGGTCGAGCCTCGGGCGGCGAACGGCCTCGATCACATCCGGATGAAAGACAACGTCTACCTGATCCCGCGCGTGGATGGCTCGGTGGTGGTCGGCTCGACCGTCGAGCACGCCGGTTTCGACAAGACGGTCGACGACGATGCTCAGGTCGGCCTGCACGACGCCGCGTGTCGCCTCTGGCCCGCCCTTGCAGAGGCGGCAGTAACTCACCGCTGGGCCGGCCTGCGCCCCGGATCGGTCGATGAACACCCGGTGCTGGGCGAGCATCCGGAGATCGATGGCTTGTGGGTCAACACCGGGGGGTTCCGCAACGGCCTGGCGATGGCGCCAGCCACCGCGGACCTGTTGGCAGCGCTGATGACCGGCCAACCGACGGCACTCGATCCGGCTCCCTACCGCGTCGAGCGACTCCTCGCCTCCTGAGACAAGACGGCGCGTCTAGCGCGTGGCCCACTAGCGCGTGGCCCACGGGGGAAGCACGCCACCCGGCACCTCGATCAGCCGCAGAGGCGACACCGGCGAAAAACATCAACCCGGGGCGACCCGGGGCGAGTCAAGACATCGCAACGCAGAGCACGAGCGACTCGCCAAGCCCCGCAGGGCGCGCCTTGAGCCCGCATCTGCTGCGTTGTCGTCCTTGGAAAAAGAATAACTATTCCGCGGCGGACGAACGCCTTGCATCCACCCGACTCAAGGCGCGCTTCAGCGGTATGGCATTCGTGCAGCGGTTCCCTGGGCAGCAGGGCTTTCTCAGAGCGCGTCCTCGTTCTCTTCGCTGGTGCGGATGCGCACGGCACGCTCGACCGGCGAGACGAAGATCTTGCCGTCGCCGATCTTCCCGGAATACGCCGCCTTGACGATCGCATCGACGACTGCATCTTCCTGGTCGTCGCTGATCACCACTTCAAGCTTCACCTTCGGCAGGAAGTCGACCACGTACTCGGCGCCGCGGTACAGCTCGGTGTGGCCCTTTTGCCGGCCGAAACCCTTGACCTCGGTGGCGGTCAGGCCGTTGATGCCGAGATCCATCAGGGCGGTGCGGATGTCGTCCAGCCGAAACGGCTTGATAATCGCTTCGATCTTCTTCACGTCGCTACTCTCCGTAATCAACAGGTGGGCCCGAATCGGGCGGGCTGTGCACAGTGTAATGCACCGGCCAACCGCTGCCTGCCCGGTCAGCGCCAGTCATCCTACCCGTCACCGAGTCACCAGGCACACGGCGACCCACGAGACGGTCCATGGCCTGGAAAGCCCGTCAGGCCAGGTCGATCGGATCGACGTCGATCGACCAGCGCAAGCCCTTGCCCGGCCGGCGACTGCCAACCGATTCGTCGACCCGCCATAACACCCGATGCAAGGCGCTACGTACCCGGGCGAGCAATAGCAACTGAAAGCGGTAACGGCCTGCGCGTCGGGCCAGCGGTGCCGGCACCGGCCCCCAGACGGCCAGCGGCTCGCCGGTCGTTTCCCGCAGTTCGGCGGCCAGGCGCTCGAGAAAGGCCCGGGCCACATCCGCGCTGGGCGCATCGGCACGCAGGAGGGCGGCGAAACGCGTCGGCGGCAACTCGGCCTGCTCGCGCTCGGCCAGCTCGGCGGCCATCACCGCCGAATAGTCCTGGCGCAGCAATCGGCGCAATACCGGGTGGTCGGGATCGTGGCTCTGCACCAGCACTTCCCCGGGTCGCTCGGCGCGGCCGGCCCGCCCTGCAACCTGCAACAGCGACTGAGCGAAACGCTCCGGCCCGCGAAAATCGGCGGCGAACAGTGCCTGATCAGCATTGACCACACCCACCAGCGTGACCCCTGGGAAATCGTGACCCTTGACCAGCATCTGCGTGCCCACCACCAGGCGGGCTTCCCCCGCCGCGATGCGCGACAGGCTCTCGGCCATCACGCCCTTGCCGGCCGTCGCATCACGGTCGAGGCGCACGATGCCAAAACCGGGGAACCGCGCGGCGAGCACGTCTTCGAGTTGCTCGGTTCCCAGGCCGCGCACCGAGATCGGGGCCTGGCAGGAGGGGCAGTCGAGCGGCACCCCCTGCTCGAAACCACAATGGTGACACCGCAGGCGCGCGATCTGCCGGTGCCAGGTCAGAAACGCGTCACAATGCGGACAGCCCGCCACCCAACCGCAGGCATGGCAGAGAAGGCTCGAGGCGTAACCACGTCGATTGAGGTAAAGCATCACCTGGGACCCGGCAAGCAGGTGGCGCTCGATGGCTCGCATCAGGGCCGGCGACAGCCCCCCTTCCATCGGCTGCCCGCGGATGTCGAGACAGCGGATCGCCGGCATGCTCGCCCCAGTGGCCCGTTCGCTCAGGGTAAGATGCCGGTACCGCCCCTCCCAGGCGTGCCGCAGCGTTTCCAGCGACGGGGTAGCCGACCCGAGAACGATGGGGACGGCCAGTTGCCGCGCCCGCCAGACCAGCACGTCGCGCGCGTGGTAGAGGAATCCTTCCTGTTGCTTGAGTGCGCCGTCGTGCTCCTCATCGACCAAGATCAGTCCGGCACGTGCCAACGGCACGAAGGCCGCTGAGCGCGTGCCGATCACCAGTTGGGCGGTACCGGCCGCCGTGGCCCGCCAGGCCGACAGCCGCTCGCCGTCGGCAAGCCCGGAATGCAGCACGGCCGGTACGACATCGAGACGCCGGGCGAAGCGCTCGATCAGCTGCGGCGTCAGCGAGATTTCCGGCACCACCACCAACACCTGCTCGCCCCTTTCCAGCACCCGCTCGATCAAGGCGAGGTAGACCTCCGTCTTGCCGCTGCCGGTCACCCCCTGCAGCAACCAGGCCCCGAAGCCACCCAGGCCGGCGGCCACGGCGGCCACGGCTGAGGCCTGTTCAGCCGTCAAGCTCGGGGCAACGGTACTCTTCCCGTCGGCCGCGGCCGGCCAGTCCGCCGGGGTCACCATCGAGACGGCCTCGGCCCAGCCTCGTTCGAGCAGTCGCCGACGTACCGCGGCGGGGGCCAGCGCCGTGGCCGGCACCCCGTCACCCGCTTCATGCAAGGCAAGCAGCGCCTCTCGTTGGCGCTGCCCCCGGACGACGCCGGTCTCGAGCGCCTCGCGCCCCGCCACCGTCAGCCGCAAGCCCTCGACCTGCAGGGATCGTTCGCCTCGCAACGCCTTGGGCAGCGCCGCGAACATCACCTCGCCCAGGGGATGGTGGTAATACGCCGCCGCCCAACGCAGGCACGCGAGAGTGGCGTCGTCCAATAATGGTTGCTGGTCGATCACGGCCGTGATCGGGCGGGTCGTTGGCCCGTCCTCGACGGACGAACCGTTGGTCTCGACGACCAATGCCACTCGCTCGGACTGTCCGAAAGGCACCCGCACGCGAGCACCCACCAGAGGGAGCGGCTGTCCCGACCCGAGGTGATAGGTGAACGCACCAAAAATCGGCCCCGGCACCACCACCGTGCAGGTCGAGGGCCCCGCAGGGACGGGAGTGGCGGTCGCATCAAGACTCATGCCCGGCAGGATACCGCAGCGTGCCCGCGCGGGGCGTGCCCTCGTCGGCGGAGGCGGAAATGTCCTTGACTACCCTTGCCGGTATGGCATAATCCCGCGCCCTGAGCTGATGTTTCCCAGTTCACCAGATTTATCGTCGAATTCGAGGAGTTACCCGTGGCCAATACCGCTCAAGCCAAAAAGCGCGTTCGCCAGGCTGAGAAAGCCCGCCAGCACAACATGGCGATGCGCTCGCAGGTACGCACCGCCTACAAGGCCGTCATCAAGGCCGTCAAGGACGGTGATGCGGACAAGGCACAGCACGCGTACCGCGAGGCCCAGCCGGTCCTCGACCGGATGGTGACCAAGGGCATTCTCAAGCGCAACACCGCTGCGCGTCGCAAGTCGACCCTGGTCAACCGTATCAAGTCGATCTGAATCGCGCGCGCCGGCTAGCCGGCGCCCGAACAACCTGGTGCCGCAGAAGACCCCGCTATCAACGGGGTCTTTTTCATGGCCGCGAAAACCCCGAGGCGCAGAATAAAAAGCGGGTGGGGCCGCCTCAGTCGGCCACGCCGTACTCCTTGCGGTAGCTCGCCATCGCCTCGGCCGAGGTGGCCAGGTTGCCATCCTTGGCGCAGAATTCGATCAACCCATCGAGGTTCGCGATCGCGATCACGTCCAGATCATGATCGCGCTTGAGCGCGCCGATCGCCGAGAGTTCGCCCTGGCTTCGCTCCTGGTCTCGCTCCTGGCCTCGCTCTTGGCGATCCATCATCACCGCCACGCCCACGGCGGTTGCCCCGCTGGCACGGATCAGGTCCAGCGATTCCCGGATTGCCGTCCCGGCCGTGATCACGTCGTCGATGATCAACACCCGGCCGGCGAGCGACGCACCCACCAGGTTGCCGCCTTCGCCATGGTCTTTGGCCTCCTTGCGGTTGAAGCACCACGGCACCGGCTCGCCCGTGCGCTCGGCCAGCGCGATCGCCGTGGCCGCCGCCAGCGGGATGCCCTTGTAGGCCGGGCCGAACAGCACGTCGAACTCGATCCCCGCATCCAGGATCGCGTCGGCGTAGAACCCCCCCAGCGCGGCCAGCGCCTGGCCATCGGCAAACGAGCCGGCGTTGAAGAAATAGGGGCTGACACGCCCGGACTTGAGCGTGAACTCGCCAAAACGGAGCGCCTGGTGCTCCACGGCGAACTGGACGAAGGCCTGACGAAAATCCTGCACGGGTCGATTTTCCTCGCAATGCAAAAATGTGGTTGAGGGCGTGGCGTTAATGCTGGGCCAACCAGATCAACCCGGCCAGCACCAAGAGCGACACCCCCCAGAAGGCGAAAGACCAACGCGTCGAGCGACGCGCCCGGGTCTTCTCCGGCCAATGCCGGGGAGATATGCCCTTGAGCACGAACACGAGCTTGGCCGAGAGATTGATCGCCGCAATGTTGATGGCCAGCATCAGCCCGGCGGCAATGGCATTGTCCCATTGCGCCCAGCCGACGAACAGTCCCAGCGCCGTGGCCGGCGGCATCAGGGCCACGGCGACCATCACGCCGACCAGCCCCGCGGCGGCACCTGAGGTGAGTGACAGCACGGCCGCCGCACCCGAGGCCAGTGCCAGTATCATCGCCGGGTAGCTGACGTCAGTGCGATCCAGTAACTGGTCGTTGGTCACTGGATCGAGCAGCAGCCCCATCAGCACGGCCAGGCCAATCGAGAGGCTCAGACCAGCCGCGTTCGCGCCCACCGCCCGGCGCGACAGGTCGGTATCCCCGAGCGTGGTCCCGAGCGCCAAGGCCAGATTGGGCCCGAGCAACGGGGCAATCACCATCGCGCCGATCACCACGGCCGCACTGTCCTCGAACATCCCCATGGCGGCCACCACCGCGGACAGGCCGCAGAGCAGCAGATAGGTCGAGGTGATCGTGCCGCCACCGGCAACCTCGGCGTACAACTCCTCGCGCGAGCGGGAAGCCGTGCGCCGCCCCGACTCGTCCTCGCCGTCCTCGTCCTGCGCCGCCGGCAGCGTCGCCTGTACGCCGCGGATGATGATCCGGGCATCCTCGCAGCGATCGAGGATGCCTTGCAGGTCGTCGAGCACCTCCTGCTGGCCATCGGGGCGGACCACCAGTTCGGTGGAGAATCGCTCGTCCTCGAACGAGGAGGTGCGCCACCAGTCGACCACTTCGTGCGACTCGGCGATGCGACCGATCGCCGCCTTCTCGCCGGCCGGCGCGATGATTTCGATGATCTTGAGGGCCACGCGGGGTTCCTTGCGTCGTTGAGGCGGCAAATCTTAAGGAACCTCTGCACAAATATCCAACGCCTCTGCGGATCGCCAGGCGTCCAGATGCAAGGCGCAGTGCGCCGCGCAATGGCCGTCGCCATTGCCAAGCGCTGAACCGGATCGGCACGAGGCCGA
>JAFGUH010000232.1 GCA_016938615.1 Halothiobacillaceae bacterium
ATCACTGCGCTGCAGCTCCAGCTTCAGGCGGCGGGCTACGCGATCCCCGTTCATATCCTGTCCATGGCGCCTTATGTGATTACCATCGTCGTGCTGGTGATCCTCTCGGCCGTTCACCGTCACGGCGTGCAGGCAGCCCCTGCGAGCCTTGGCAAGTCTTTCCACGCCTCAAGCTGAGGCATTTCTCAAAGGGCCCCGGCAAGAGGCCCGTCAACCAACTGGGAGTTACCCGATGAACCGCAGATCCTTTCTGAAAACCACCGCCGCCACGGCCGTCGTCGCCGGTGTCGGCGTGCCCGCCTTCGCAGCGGACGAGCCGCTCAAGGTCGGCTTCATCTATGTCGGCCCCGTCGGCGACATGGGCTGGTCCTACCAGCACGATCAGGGCCGTCAGGCGATCGACGCCGCCTATGGCGACAAGGTGAAGACCTCCTTCATCGAGAGCGTCCCGGAAGGCCCCGACGCCGAGCGCGCCCTGACCCAGCTCGCGCTGGAAGGCAACAAGCTGATCTTCGCGACCTCGTTCGGCTACATGGACGCGGTGATGAACGTAGCGAAGAAATTCCCCGACGTGAAATTCGAGCACGCCACCGGCTACAAGCGCGCCGACAACGTCGCGACCTATGACGCGAAGTTCTTCCAGGGCCGCGCCATCCAGGGCACGATCGGCGGCCGCATGACCAAGACCAACAAGATCGGCTATATCGGCTCCTTCCCGATCCCCGAGGTCTATCAGGGCATCAACGCGGCCTTCCTCGCGGCGAAGAAGGTCAACCCGGATGTCGAGATGAAAGTGGTCTGGGCCTATACTTGGTTCGACCCGGCGAAAGAGGCCGACGCGGCCGCAGCCCTCATCGCCGATGGCGTGGACGTTCTGCTGCAGCACACCGACTCCACCGCGCCGCAGGCGAAGGCGCAGGAAGCGGGCAATGTCATCACCTTCGGTCAGGCCTCCGACATGTCGTCCTTCGCGCCGATGCCGCGCGTCTCCTCGACGATCGACAACTGGGCGCCCTATTACGTCAAGCGCGCGGGCCAGATGATGGACGGCAGCTGGGCGTCGGAAGCGACCTGGGGCGGCATCGACAGCGGCATGGTCGAGATCGGCGAGATCTCGGACGCGGTTCCGGCCGAGGTGAAGGCAGAGGCCCTGCAGCTCAAGGACGATATCGGCTCGGGCAAGGTTCACCCCTTCACCGGCCCGCTCAACAAGCAGGACGGCTCGCCCTTCCTCGCCGATGGCGAGATGGCGACCGACGACCAGCTGCACTCGATGACCTTCTATGTCGAGGGCATCACCGCCGAAGCGCCGAAATAAGCGCCTCGCGCAGATCACGATCCCGAAGGGCCGGTCACGCACCGGCCCTTTTTTCATGTTTCAATTAATGGTGTAGCCATCACGTTACCGTCAGACTTGTCCAAATGGCGAATCCATCGCAAGATTTGCGAGGCCGGTTCGCTTGACACATTCAAACATTTGCATCTAACAAGTGGGTCAATATAAAATGATGACCGGGAACGGGAGGATTTAAATGGCACATATCGTGGTGCTCGGTGCTGGCCTTGGCGGCGCCATCATGGCTTATGAGTTGCGTGACCAGGTCCGCAAGGACGA
>JAFGUH010000233.1 GCA_016938615.1 Halothiobacillaceae bacterium
CGACGAGCAGGTGATCGAACAGATCGTCAAGCAGCTCAACAAGCTGATCGACGTGGTCAAGGTCCAGGACATGGCCGACACCGCGCATATCGAGCGCGAGCTGATGCTGGTCAAGCTGCAGGCCTTCGATGCCGTGCGCGAGGAGGTCTACCGGCTCGCCGACATCTTCCGCGGTCAGATCATCGACGTGACCGAGTCCAGCTACACCGTGCAGCTGGTGGGCCCCGGCAACAAGCTGGATGCCTTCATCGAGGCGCTCGGTTCGATCCCGGTGGTCGAGATCGTGCGCTCGGGCGCGCTGGGCATTTCGCGCGGCCCGCGCGGCATGCTGATCCCCGAGGTCTGAGCCTCGGCCAAATTCCCTTACTTTCAAGTAACTCGACTGGAGACACATCTCATGCAGGTTTACTACGACAAGGACTGCGATCTTTCCCTGATCCAGGGAAAGAAGGTCGCGATCATCGGCTACGGCTCGCAGGGTCACGCCCATGCGCTGAACCTCAAGGAATCGGGCGTCGAGGTCGCGATCGGCCTGCGTGCCGGTTCGGGCTCGCAGAAGAAAGCCGATGGCGAGGGTCTTACCGTCAAGACCATCGAGGAGGCCTCCGCCTGGGCCGACGTGGTCATGATGCTGGCTCCGGACGAGAACCACGCCGAGATCTACGCCAACCAGGTCGAGCCGAACCTGCGTGACGGTGCGACGCTCGCGTTCGCGCACGGTTTCTCCGTCCTGTACAACCAGGTCACCCCGCGCAAGGACCTCGACGTGATCATGATCGCGCCGAAGGCCCCGGGTCACACCGTGCGCTCCGAATTCGCTCGTGGCGGCGGCATCCCCGACCTGATCGCGATCCACCAGGACGCGTCCGGCAAGGCCAAGGACATCGCGCTGTCCTACGCCTCCGGCATCGGCGGCGGTCGTACCGGCATCATCGAGACCACCTTCCAGGACGAGACCGAGACCGACCTGTTCGGCGAGCAGGCCGTGCTCTGTGGCGGCACTGTCGAGCTGGTCCGTGCCGGTTTCGAAACCCTGACCGAGGCGGGCTACCCGGCCGAGATGGCCTATTTCGAGTGCCTGCACGAGCTCAAGCTGATCGTCGACCTGATGTACGAGGGCGGCATCGCCAACATGAACTACTCGATCTCCAACAACGCCGAGTACGGCGAGTACGTCAC
>JAFGUH010000234.1 GCA_016938615.1 Halothiobacillaceae bacterium
ATCTTCTCGGCGATCAGCTTCTGACGCTTGCTCAGCTTGGCCATCTCACACACCCTCCACGTTCAGGCCCATGCTGCGGGCGCTACCAGCGATGGTGCGCACACGGGCGTCGAGATCCTTTGCGGTCAGGTCCGGTTCCTTGGTGGCCGCGATCTCTTCGAGCTGCGCCCGGGTCACGGTACCCACCTTGGTCTTGTTCGGCTCGGCCGAACCGCTCTTGATGCCCGCGGCCTTTTTCAAAAGGATGGCCGCCGGCGGGGTCTTCATGATGAAGGTGAACGACTTGTCCTGGTAGACAGTGATCACCACCGGGATCGGCAGACCCGGCTCGATGTTCCCCGACGCCGCGTTGAACTCCTTGCAGAAGCCCATGATATTGACGCCGTGCTGACCCAGGGCAGGACCGATGGGCGGTGACGGGTTGGCCTGGCCGGCCGGCACCTGAAGCTTGATATAAGCGGAGACTTTCTTAGCCATGATGACCTCTCAAGTGGGTAGTAGCGCCCGGCGCAGGGCCAGGCTCCCCGTTCGTCGACTGATCAGGTCTTCTCGACCTGGTCGAAATTCAGTTCCACCGGGGTGGAACGCCCGAAAATACTGACCGCCACCCGCAGGCGGCTCTTCTCGTAGTTGACTTCCTCGACCGTGCCGGTGAAATCGTTGAACGGACCGTCGCAGACCCGCACCATCTCGCCGACATCGAACAACGTCTTCGGCTTGGGCTTCTCGGTCGAGTCCTTCATCCGGTTCAGGATCTGATCGGCCTCGCGCTCGCTGATCGGCGACGGCTTGCCACCCGAGGTGCCAATGAAGCCCAGCACGCGCGGCACGGACTTGATCAGGTGCCATGCCTCGTCGGTCATGTCGACCTGAACCAGCACGTACCCCGGGAAGAACTTGCGCTCGGACCGACGTTTGACGCCATCGCGCATCTCGACCACCTCTTCAGAGGGGACGAGAATCTCGCCGAACAGGTCTTCCAGACCGGCGCGCTCGATGCGCTCGGCCAGCGCCTTCTTGACGCTGTTTTCGTACTGTGAGAACGCCTGGACGACGTACCAGCGCATCGCCATGCTTAAGCCTCCTACCCGGTAATACTGCGAACGATCCAACCCAGCAACGAGTCGACGCCCCAGAGGAACAGGCCGATCAGGATGACGAGCAGAATGACCACCAAGGTCGTCTGCGTGGCCTCCTGGCGCGTCGGCCAGACCATTTTCTTGACCTCGAGACGCGAGTCGAAGGTGAACTGCCAGATCGATCGCCCGACTGCCGTGGTATAGGCCAAGGCAACCGCGAGCCCCGCCCCCGCCACGACGGCCAGAATACGCAGGAAAAGCGGCTGGTCCTCGAGCAGGTAGTACCCCACGATGCCGGCGAGGACCAGGACGATCGCGACCGCGATCTTGGCCGAATCCAGGCCGGAGGAAGTGGACTGCACGGACTTTTCCGACATGTTAGGAACTCACGCTTCAAAGACAGCACCCGCCGGCCGGCGAACCGGACCCGGCGGGCACCCCCTGCACGGAAGTGGCAGGGCAGGAGGGACTCGAACCCCCAACCTACGGTTTTGGAGACCGTTGCTCTGCCAGTTGAGCTACTGCCCTA
>JAFGUH010000235.1 GCA_016938615.1 Halothiobacillaceae bacterium
CTACCATCAGGCAGACCGGCGAGGAATTGCGATCCCTTATGGGTGCCATATGATCCGCGGGTGCGCGATTGTCGTCATTCGCTCCCCGCGCCCGTGGTGGTGCGGGCATGGCGGGGCCCGGGCACGGGCCGAGGGTCTCGTCGAGACGACTCCGTACCCGCTGGCAGCGGTGTACATGTGACCTCGTCATCCGGCCTGGCCGTCGACCCGCCATGCGATTCGCTTGTCCCTGACGATATCATCCTCGCACCGGGTGACGGAGTGTCCCAAGACAGACGAATACGGTGCCCCAGGCACTCGTCCAGGCACTCGCGCAAGCACTTGCCCAGCCGCTTGCCCAGGAATGTGCCCCGGCAATCGTCGGGAATCGTTCCGTGCAACGCGTGGCGGATGGTCCGTCACCGAGGGAAGCGGTGGACATGTGCCGCTGGCTGACGCAGCATCATCGGACGGTCGGCGCCTTGTCGACCGCCAGGCCATCCGAAAACGACGCCAAGGAGCACGACATGACCCTTCACCTCGAACTCGCCCCCCTGATCTCGCTGGGCGCCGGCATCGCGATCCTCATCTTTCCCAAGCTACTCAACTACATCGTTGCGATCTACCTGATCACCCTGGGCGTCCTTGGGCTGTTCGGTCACGGATTCTGATACCTGCCGGCCTTAACCTCCGCGCAATTCCGGTGAACGCCCGATCGCTCTCGCGGGACCCGATCGCTCTCGCGGGGGTTGGCAGCTACGTCCGAGCCCCCGGTTTTACCGGAACAGAACAAAAAGCGACCGCCCCTCGGTTTCGGGCGGCAGCTGGCGTTGGGGGATGAGTGGGTGCAACCGCCATGACCGCAGTCCCGCAATCCGGGACTGGGGCGTCGGTTAGTCGTGCGATTCGTCATCCGGCCGGGGACGGCTGGTCTCGGTCGGATCGTCGGCAATGCCGACGCCGATCGGCGGGCTCAGCGGCAGAGCTTCGCGGTGATGCCCGCGACATGCCGGCCCTGATAACGGGCGATGGTGTGCTCGATCGGGCTCGGCTGGCGGCTTCCATCGCCAGCGGCCAGCGTGCCGGCGCCGTAGGGCCCGCCACCGCGTGCCTCGGAAATGTCGAACATTTCCGGAATGCCGTAGGGCGTGCCGACGATCACCATCCCGAGGTGGGCCAGCGTGTTCCACGTCGAGGTGATGGTGGTCTCGTTACCCGCGCCGGTGCCGGTGGATGTGAACACGCTGCCGACCTTGCCGATCAGCTTGCCCTCGGCCCAGAGACTGCCGGTCTGGTCGAGAAAATTACGCATCTGGGCGGCCATGTTGCCAAAGCGCGTCGGGGTGCCGATGATCAGCGCGTCGTAGTGCGCCAGCTCCTTGGGATCGGCGATGGGCGCAGCCTGATCGACCTTGGCACCGGCTCGCGCTGCCGTCGCCTCGTCCATTAACTCGGGTACGCGCTTGATCGTGACCTCCGTGCCGTCGACCTCCTTCGCACCCTCGGCCACGCTCTGGGCCAGGGTCTCGATGTGACCGTACATGGAATAGTAGAGAACGAGGATCTTGCTCATTGCGGGCTCCGGCAATTGTGGTGACGAAAGCGTTGAAATCGGGGGAGGATAGTTCACCTCGACAAACCCGTGGCGTCAGACGATTGCCGCACGATGTGCAGCGCTTCGTGAGCGATCTGGGCAGGGCTTGCCTTTGGCACGGCATCCCGACCTTTTCTCGCTCGCTCGTATTGATTCGATTGATTACGGCGACGGGCTTGCGATGGGTCCCGGTAGGAGACTGTAGACGGTTTGTCGACGAGGGCGTGAGGGCGTAGCGCTGCGCTGTCGTCGAACAGGCACGAACGAGCCGGGTCATGCTATCTTTCCGGCCCGGCCATTTCAGCCCATGCCACCACATGCACCACACGGGGACGCAACGGCAACGGGACCGCTCAAGGACTCACAAGGGAACAGCAAGGGGACTCAAGGATGAATCTTTACGGTTCGAGACACGTTTTTCGAGCGCTGGCCTGGGGGATGGTCGCCATGGGCATTCTGATGGGCGCCATCTTTCCCGTGGCGGCATGGCAACTGGGTGTCGCCGCCGATCTGGCTCTCTCTCCGACGTTTGTCGGGACCACGTTGGCTGCCGGGTTGATTGTGGGCGGTCTCAATTTCGCGCTGGCCAGCCGGATCGTGCGGCCACGATTGCGACGGCTCAGTGGACGCATGCGCAAGGTGCGCTCGGCGATGGAGCAGGCCACCTATACGGGCGACTGGTCGGAATGCGATCCGGCGGTCTGCCGACTCGAGGAACAGGCCGAAGACGAGCTCGGCGATGTGGCAAACAGCTATAACGCGCTGCTCCAGGCACTGCACTCGGCACACCGGGTCGAGGAGCGCATCCAGACCTTCAACAACACCCTGTCCAGCCAGCTCGATCTCGGCGACCTGTCCGACCAGGCCCTGACGCTCCTGATAGAACATGCCGAAGCCGACGGTGGTGCGATCATTCTCGAAAAGCAGGGAGAGTGGACCCTGCCTGCCGCCAAGGGGCTGATCGACCCCGAGGCAATCCTGAAAAGCCCGGCGCTACAGGCCGCGCATCAACGCGCGTCGCTGCGGCGCTTCGAACTGCCCGGCGAAGTGAAGGTCGACGCGGTACTGTCTCACTTCACGCCCAGTGACGTGCTCCTGATGCCCATCACCCATCACGGGTTGCTGCTGGGTTGGGTCGTCCTGGCCGCAGCTCAGACGTTCGGCGAGCGCACACTGCGGTTGTTGCCGTTGATGATCCAGGGATTGGGGCTCGCGCTGAACAACGCGCTGCTCCACGACGACCTGCAACGCGTCGCCGCCCTCGATCCACTGACCGGGCTGTACAACCGGCGCTTTGGCATGAAGCGACTCGACGAGGAACTGGCCCGCATTCAGCGCAGTCAGTCACCCTTGTCTCTGATCATTGTCGACCTCGATCACTTCAAGCGGCTCAACGACACCTATGGCCACCTCGCCGGCGACAAGGTACTGATCCGAGGAGCTAGCGTGATTCGCGACATGCTTCGCAAGGGCGACGTGGTCATGCGCTACGGTGGCGAGGAATTCATCGCGATCCTGCCGGGGTCGGATATCGGCGACGGGCGGGAAGTGGCCGAGCGCATTCGCTTCGCCATCGGGCAGAGTTCGGTCGACGTGGCCGGCCACACGCTGAAGGTCACCGCTAGCCTCGGTGTCGCCTGCTCCTCGCCCGATCGCCTGCTTTCGGCCGAAGACCTGATTCGACTGGCCGACGCTCGCCTGTACGCGTCAAAGGCGGGCGGTCGCGATCGTGTTGTCGCCGAGGGGGCCGGGGAAGCCATCGCCGGCTGAGACCGGGCCTAGGAGGGTTTTCGACTCGATGCGTCATCGGTCTCGGGGTGTTCGGCAGACGTCACGCGGGTCTCGGCCTCCTCGCCCCGGCGAGCGGCGTCGCGTTGCTCGATCAGCCAGTAGACACCCCCCAGCACCAGCACGCCAAAGGCAAGGGCGAATACCATCGTCGGTTCAGTGGCGCCGGTGTCGAGAACGATGAATTTCCGCGCCAGCGCTAGCAAGGCGATCAGGATGACGATCTTGGTCTGGATGATGTGTTCGCGTCGCTCGATCACCTTGATGATTGAGTGCTGAAACT
Source organism: Halothiobacillaceae bacterium (assembly GCA_016938615.1). GTDB lineage: Bacteria > Pseudomonadota > Gammaproteobacteria > Halothiobacillales > Halothiobacillaceae > Guyparkeria. The sequence goes on from JAFGUH010000235.1 coordinate 3,645, forward strand.
CCATCGCGATCAGCAAGGTAAGAATCGCCCCGAACAGCCTCTGGAACACGCTGTGTGCCAGCACGCTCTGATGCTGGAGCAGCAGCGTTTCGACGACCAAGCGAACCAGTTCCCATAAAGCGAGCAGGATGATCACAGCGATAATCGCGCCCAACAGGGCTGCGACAAGTTGCTCGAATCGCTCGGACAGGGTCATCACCTTCCAGTAACGGCGCAGGTCCGATTCACGCGGTACTCGACGTTGATGAATGTGACGCATGCTTCTTTCCTCCTCGATACGCCTGACATCGATGGCCCCTTACCAGATACCCCATCCCGTGACGGGCGGCCGCTCGGGAAGGCGAACAACCCCGCGGGGGAAGGAGTGCCATCGAATCGTGCCGAGTTTCCCTACATCACATCCCTCGCCAGACCGATGCGAGCGCGGCGCAACGGTCTCCGGCCGAATTGAGATGGGATGAATCGGGTTGGTCACGGGGATTTCAAGGGCCCGGCAATGGTGACGAACTTCATCGCCCGTCCGGTATGCCATCGCGTTATCGATATAAGCATTTCATGAATAAATTCATGACTCCTCGAAATTAAAAGATTCGATGTGGAAAACCCCCAGTTTGACCCGTCTGGGGTGTATAAAAAGGCCACCGGAGTCGAGAAGGGAGGCAACAAGCATGAGTCTGGTAAACGACCTGATGGGTCAACCCGGCGTCCTCGCCGCAGGGGATTTCGCGTTCCGGGGGGACCAGTACTATCAGCACAAGGGAAATCTGTCCGACGCCGAAACCCGACTGATCACCACATTGTGTCGCGCGAACAGTGCCTCCGTGCGAATGGAAGGCGACATGCTGTCCATGTTCTCCCGTGTCTGTCAGCCGGGCGCGGGAGGCTGCGGTTTCGAGCCGACCAAGGGTTGGGTAATGCACGGTAAGACGCGCAGCATCTGCGTCATCTCCAACGTGTATTGCGTGTTGGACAATCAGCAGGCCTCGTTGACCAAGGTGCTTCGGCTCCTGCGCGAAAACTTGTCGAAAGAGGCCGACACGTTGATGTGACGCCTGCGGGCGATTCGATTCACAAGGAGGAATGACTAATGTCCGATCTCAAGACACTCAGCACGATGCCTGGTGTCGTGGCGGCCTTCGAATTCGATGATCATGGCCGGCTCGAGAACGAAGTGATCACGGATGGAGGAGCGATCGATCGCGAGACGCTCGACCTGCTCGGTCACCTGTGCGTGGCAAACATGGCGATCGGTGCCATGCAGGCCCGCGGCTGGGAAGGCATGAGCGACGTCAAGGGGTTCTATCCCGTGCAGGGCTTCACGTTCGTCGGGCTGGACTGGTCGACGGTGTCGCGCGGTCGGCGAGCCGCGGTGCTGTCGAACAACCACGCTGACGTGGATGCCGTCTACGAGGCCCTGGCGGGTTGAGGAGGAACGCATGCTCAACGAACTGCTCGACATAAAAGGGGTTCTGGCCGTCGCTCACTTTCGCGAGGAAACCGGCGATCCCTGGCAGGTTCACGGCGAGCTTTCCGAAACGGACGGGCGCCGCTTGTCGCGACTTGCGCTGGATTTCAAACGCATGACCCAGGGATACGCCGACCAGCTCGCCCTGTTCGTCGGACAACCCGGCTGGACACCGGCCAATGGCTGGATCGTGCACGGGGACCAGCGGACCGTATGCGGCATGTCCAGCATGGTCGCCGTGATTCAGAACGGCGAGGCCAACCTGACCGAGGTCATGAAAGCGCTTGCCGACGAATCCTTCTACACCTGACCAGGGGCGGGCACGACCTTGACCTGCGCGTGCATGCCTTTGTCTCCGTCCCGGGGCCGGTTTTTCTGCCAGGCGTGAGGCGTGGCCCAGGTGTGAGGCGTGGCCCAGGCGTGACATGACCTATCGATCCGACCCTGACCGGGGTCACGACGCCGCCGATCTCGTGATCTGCGGCGTTTTCGTTTTACGGAACGTAGTGCCTTGTTTCTCGGCAGGTGTCGGCGCCGTCCGATCGCCCGGCAGATTGCCCGGCA
>JAFGUH010000236.1 GCA_016938615.1 Halothiobacillaceae bacterium
AGCTGCCGATACTACCGTTCAGCGACGTCAGGTCGATCGAGGTTGCGGTGACCGCGCCTGCATTGGGATCGGCCATCTTGATATCGCCATCGGCGAACAACGTCACCGTGCCGGTGATCGGCGAATCCGTAGTAGCCGGACGATCCTTCGCCTCGATATTGGCGATGGTCATCGAGCCCGACATTTCGCGGATATTGACCGCGCTGCCGCCCACCGCCGTCAGGCGCGAGCCTTCCGACTGATCGACGCGGAACGCGCCCGAGACGCCGCCGATCCGGCCGTTCTCGGCATTGATATCGAGATTGCCGAGCGTCGCGGTGATCTGCGGGCTCGCGGTCACGATGGACCCGTTGTTCGAGGTGATGTTGGTGTCGCCCACGAGGTTCGAGACGGTCTTCTTGAAGATCACGTCCCCGCCCGAGGTGATGTTCAGCGCCCCAGTGTCGGAGCCGCTGAAGATGATGTCGATCGGGTAATCGGCCCGCAGGCGATGCTTGTAGAGCACGTTCGCCGTCGAGGTCGTGGACCAGGACTTGTAGACATCGCCGATCCCCAAGAACCTCTTGTCATCGGTCGTAACGGTGCCCTTGACGTTGCTGTAGCTGGTGCGATCGCCGGTGAAGCCGTAGCTGTAATCGCCACCGTTGATCGAGCTGTCCTCGGAGGTCACATAGGCCCCGCTCGCGCCGAAGGTCACGGTCGGGTCGAGCCTGGTCACCTTCGCGGGGTCGGACTTGCTCTGGATGTCCTTCGCGAGCGGCACCCAGAAGTAGAAAGTCTTCTGGGTGTAATTCGTGACCAGCGTGATGACTTCGGATTGCAGCAGGACCATGTCGCGGTTCAGCACCGGCTGGTAGCTCGCGCTGCGCCCGCTATCGACCGTGCTGGAAGTCTTCAGCGTAGTTGGCACGATACGCGTGACCGACACGGCATTGGCCCCGGTGCCATAGGTCTTCGTGACCGAGTCGTAGGTCGAGGAGTTGTCATACACCTGCAGCGTCTGACCGAGACGGCGGAATTCGGTGATGAGCGGCTTGCCACCCACCGCCTTGAGCGGATCGGTATCGGTGATCCGCACGAGCCCTTCGAGCCCCTGCCCGTTCGCGCCCGCCTCGCCGGTATCGACG
>JAFGUH010000237.1 GCA_016938615.1 Halothiobacillaceae bacterium
CTACGCGGTGGGCGTGGTGTTCTTCTCGCTTGACGAGGCCAAGCGCGAGCGGGCCCGCGAGGCACTGGTCGGCGCGATCGCCGAGCAAAACCTCAATCTAGCCGGCTGGCGCACCGTGCCGACCGACCCGTCGGTACTGGGCGAGATGTCGGCCGAGAAGCGCCCGGAAATCGAGCACCTGTTCGTCACCCCGGCCGAGGGCATGACCGAGGCTCAGTTCAACGCCGCACTGTTCGTCGCGCGACGGGATGCCGAGAACCTGATCCAGGACGACCCGGACTTCTACATCCCCTCATTGGCGAGCCAGGTGATTTCCTACAAGGGCCTGATGATGCCCGAGGACCTGCCGCGCTTTTACAGGGATCTCAACGACCCGGCGCTCGAGTCTTCGCAGGCGGTCTTCCACCAGCGCTTCTCGACCAACACCTTCCCCGAATGGAAGCTGGCCCAGCCGTTCCGCTATCTCGCCCACAACGGCGAGATCAACACCATCCGCGGCAACCGCAACTGGGCGCTGGCGCGCGCGGCCAAGTTCTCCTCGCCGCTGATCCCCGACATGAACCGCATCCAGCCGCTGGTCAACACCACCGGCTCGGATTCCTCGTCGATGGACAACATGCTCGAGGTACTGATCACCGGCGGGCTCGACATGACCCACGCCATGCGCCTGATCGTGCCGCCGGCGTGGCAGAACATCGAGCACATGGACGCCGACCTGCGCGCCTTCTACGAATTCAACTCCCTGCACATGGAGCCCTGGGACGGGCCGGCCGGCATCGTCATGACCGACGGGCGCCTCGTCGCCTGCGCCATGGACCGCAACGGCCTGCGACCCGCGCGCTGGGTGATCACCAAGGATCGCCACATCACGCTTGCCTCCGAGATTGGCGTCTGGGACTACGCCACCGACGACGTGGTGCAGAAAGGTCGCGTGCGCCCGGGCCAGATGGTCGCGGTCGACACCCTCGAGGGCAAGCTGCTGCTGCCGCAGGATATCGACGGCCAGCTCAAGACCCGCAAGCCCTATCGCCAATGGCTGCGCGACCAATCCGTGCGCCTGAAACACTCGATCGGTGACGAGGAAGTGCTCTCGCTCGCGCCGATGGACGCCGACACCGTGCGCACCTACGAGAAGGCCTTCCTGCTTTCCTTCGAGGAACGCGACCAGGTGATCCGCGTGCTGGCCGAGAACGGCCAGGAGGCGATCGGCTCGATGGGCGACGACACGCCGATGGCGGTGCTCTCGCAGACCCAGCGCTCGCTGTTCGACTACTTCCGCCAGCAGTTCGCCCAGGTCACCAACCCGCCGATCGACCCGCTGCGCGAGGCCGTGGTCATGTCGCTGGAGACCCTGATCGGCCGCGAGCGCAACGTCTTCGAGGAGACCCCGGAGCACGCGCATCGCGTGCAGCTGGAAAGCCCGATCCTCACCCCGGCACGCTTCGAGGCACTGACCCGACTTGCCGACGACGAATTCTCCTCGCAACACATCGATCTCAATTACGAGCCGGGCGAGGGCCTGGAAGCGGCCATCCACCGCATCACGGACGAGGCCGTCGCCGCGATCAAGGGCGAGCACACCGTGCTGGTGCTCAGCGACCGCCATATCGCCGCCGACCGCCTGCCGGTCCCTGCCCTGCTGGCCACCGGCGCAGTGCACCACCGCCTGATCCGTGAGGGCCTGCGCACCGACGCGAACATCGTCGTCGAGACCGGCACGGCGCGCGACTCGCACCACAGCGCCGTGCTGATCGGCTACGGCGCGACCGCGGTATTCCCGTATCTGGCATTCGAGTCGATCAACGACATGCGTCGTCGCAACCAGATCGACGTCAAGCAGGCCGACAAACTGACCAGCAACTACGTCAAGGGCATCAACAAGGGCCTGAAGAAGATCCTGTCGAAGATGGGCATCTCCTCGGTCGCGAGCTACCGCGGCGCCCAACTGTTCGAAATCATCGGGCTGGCCGACGACGTGGTCGATCTCTGCTTCAAGGACACCACCAGCCGGGTGGCCGGCGCGAGCTTCGAGGATCTCGAGGCCGACCAGAAGATCCTGATCAAGGAAGCCTTCACCAAGCGCAAGCTGCCGCGCCAGGGTGGTTTGCTCAAATACATCGACGGCGGCGAGTACCACGCCTACAACCCGGACGTGGTCCAGACGCTGCAAAAGGCGGTCAAGGAAGAGAACTTCCAGGCCTGGAAGGAATACGCCGCCCACGTCAACGAGCGCCCGGTGGCGACCTTCCGCGACCTGTTCCACCTCAAGGAGAACGTCAAGCCGATCCCGCTCGACGAGGTCGAGTCGATCGAGTCGATCGTCTCGCGCTTCGACTCGGCCGGCATGAGCCTCGGCGCGCTCTCCCCGGAGGCGCACGAAACCATCGCCGAGGCGATGAACCGACTGGGCGCCCGCTCGAACTCCGGTGAGGGGGGCGAGGACCCGGCGCGCTTCAACACGCCGAAGATGAGCAAGATCAAGCAGATCGCCTCGGGCCGCTTCGGCGTCACGCCGCACTACCTGGTCAACGCCGAAGTGCTGCAGATCAAGATCGCCCAGGGCGCCAAGCCCGGGGAAGGCGGTCAGCTGCCGGGCCACAAGGTCGACGAGTTCATCGGCAAGCTGCGTTTCGCCCGCCCGGGCGTGGCGCTGATCTCGCCGCCGCCGCACCACGACATCTACTCGATCGAGGACTTGGCCCAGCTGATCTTCGACCTCAAGCAGACGAACCCGCAGGCGCTGGTATCGGTCAAGCTGGTCTCCGAGCCGGGCGTGGGCACCGTTGCCGCCGGCGTGGCCAAGGCCTACGCGGACCTGATCACCATCTCCGGCTACGACGGCGGCACCGGCGCGAGCCCGCTGACCTCGGTCAAGTACGCCGGCAGCCCCTGGGAGCTCGGCCTGACCGAGGCCCACCAGACCCTGCGCGCCAACGACCTGCGCGACAAGGTCCGCCTGCAGACCGACGGCGGTCTCAAGACCGGGCTCGACGTGGTCAAGGCGGCCATCCTGGGCGCCGAGAGCTTCGGCTTCGGCACCGGCCCGATGATCGCGATCGGCTGCAAGTTCCTGCGCATTTGTCACCTGAACAACTGCGCCACCGGCGTGGCCACGCAGAACAAGGTGCTCCGCCTGGAGCACTTCAAGGGCGAAGTCGACAAGCTGGTCAACTACTTCCGCTTCATCGCCGAAGAGGCGCGTCACCTGATGGCAAGCGTCGGCGTACGCTCGATCGAGGAGCTGATCGGCCGCACCGACCTGTTCGAGATGCGCGAGCCTGCCACCGACAAGCAGCGCCACCTCGACCTGTCCAAGCTGCTCTCGGATGCGGGCATGACCTCGGATGCGCCCAACTGCTGCGTCGCGCCGCAGAACGACCCGCACGACAAGGGCCTGCTGGCCGAAAAGATCGTGGAAGAGGTCATGCCGGCCATCGAAGGCAAGACCGGTGGCGAGTACCGCTACCCGATCCGCAACACCGATCGCTCGATCGGTGCGCGAGTCTCGGGCGAGATCGCCCGCCGCCACGGCAACCAGGGCATGAACGACCATCCGATCAAGCTTACGTTCACCGGGATTGCCGGGCAGAGCTTCGGCGTGTTCAACGCCGGCGGGCTGCATCTGGAGCTCGAGGGCGATGCCAACGACTACGTCGGCAAGGGCATGGCCGGCGGCGAGATCGTGATCTACCCGCCCAAGGGGAGCACGTTCGCCAGCAACGAGACGCCGATCATCGGCAACACCTGCCTGTATGGCGCGACCAACGGCAAGCTGTACGCGGCCGGACAGGCCGGCGAGCGCTTCGCGGTGCGCAACTCCGGTGCCCAGGCGGTGATCGAGGGCTGCGGCGACCACGGCTGCGAATACATGACCGGCGGTGTCGTGACCATCCTCGGATCGACCGGCATCAACTTCGGGGCCGGCATGACCGGCGGGTTTGCCTACGTCCTCGACGAGGCGAAGGATTTCGTCGACCGCTACAACCACGAGCTGGTCGACATCCACCGGCTGCAGGCCGCCGAGCTCGAGCCGCATCGCCAGCACCTGCGTTCGATCATCGAGGAGCATGCGCGGCGCACTGGCAGCAAGCGGGCCCGGGAAATCCTGGAAGACTTCGACGCCTTCCTGCAACGCTTCTGGCTGGTCAAGCCCAAGGCGATGGAGATCGGCGACCTGCTCGATCTGCTCGACAAGGCGGCATAACGCCTTGCTCGGGTCGGGCCATGCTCGCACCGTGATCCAAGCAAACCGGCTCCCCCGCGGGGGCCGGTTTTTCTCGTTCTAGTACTGAGGAGCCCATGAGCCGTATCCCGGAAGCCTTCGTCGAGGAAGTCGTCTCGCGCTCGGACATCGTCGAGGTGATTGGCGCGCGCGTGCCGCTGAAGAAGAAGGGCAAGGAATTCGCGGCCTGCTGCCCGTTCCACCAGGAAAAGACCCCTTCGTTCTACGTCACCCCCGAAAAGCAGTTCTACCACTGCTTCGGCTGCGGGGTGCACGGCAACGTGGTGGGATTTCTGATGGAATACGACCACCTCGACTTTCCCACGGCCATCGAGCATCTCGCCGGGCGGTTGGGCCTGGCGATCCCGCGCGAGCAAGGCGACCAGGAGCAGCTTGACCGCATCACGCGGCTGCGCCAGGTCACGCGGCTGGCCTGCGACTGGTTCCGGGATCGACTCAAGCAGTCACCCGAGGCGATCGACTTTCTCAAGCGCCGCGGTCTGACCGGCGAGACCGCCGCCCGCTTCGCGCTCGGTTTCGCGCCCGCCGGCAACCGACTCGAGAGCGCCCTGGGCGGGCGGGCGAGCCACGAGGAACTGGTCGCCACCGGGTTGCTGATCCAGCGGGACGACGGCGATCGCTATGACCGCTTTCGCGACCGGGTGATCTTCCCCATCCGCGATCCGCGTGGTCACATTATCGGGTTCGGCGGGCGGGTGATCGGCGCAGGCGAGCCCAAGTACCTCAACTCGCCCGAGACCGAACTCTTTCACAAGGGCTTTGGGGTCTACGGGTTGTACGAGTCTCGCCAGGTCGACCAGCGCCCCGGGCAGTTGATCGTGGTCGAAGGCTACATGGACGTGATCCTGCTCGCCCAGAACGGCGTGGCCCATGCCGTGGCGACGCTGGGCACCGCCACCACCGGCGAGCAGCTCACCCTGCTGTTTCGACAGACCGACCGGCTGGTGTTCTGCTTCGACGGCGATGACGCCGGGCGGCGCGCGGCGGTCAAGGCCCTCTCGGTTGCCCTGCCGTCGATGCATGACGGCCGTGACCTGCGCTTCGCCTTCCTGCCCGACGGCGAGGATCCGGACAGCTATGTCCGCGCCCACGGCAAGGCAGGCTTCGAGCGATTCGTCGAACAGGAAGCCCTGGGATTCGATCGTTTCCTCACCCTGCACCTCGACGAGAGCATCCCCGGCGACGACACCGCCGCCCGCGCGCGCAAGAACAAGCAGGCGCACCAGCTGATCGCGCAGATGCCGCCGGGCAGCCTGCGGCGCCTGACCGAACGCCAGGTCGACCGGCACCACGGCCTGTTCGGCAAGGCGATGCGCGAGTCGACCGAGTCCACCGGACCGACCGCGGCCAAGCGCCCGCCGCCGGCGCACTCCGAAGAACACACCCTGCTCCGACTGCTACTGGCCCACCCGCGCCTTGTCCCAAAAGTGCGTGACGAGTCGGTCTGGCATGGTGGCCGACCACCCGCCGTCATCGCCCGTCTGCTGGACGACGAGCTGCGCGCCGAGGACCGGCAAGCGGCCGAGGCCCAGGAACTGATCGGCATCGAAAACGAGGAAATCGCCGCAGCGATGCTGGCCGACATCCTTGAGAAACGACGGCGTCGCGAGGCGATCGAGGCCAGGAAGCGCGTGCTACGATCCGGCCTGACCGGCAAGCCACCGACGGGCTGAAACGACACCCTGCCTCGCCCTCGCCGGGCATGTCGCATGGACGGCCACGTCTCGAAACGTTATAATTTCGTGTTACCCAACGGGAACACCCGAATCGCCAGCCCGTCCAACAGACCGGCTCTTTGGGACACCCATGCAAGACCCGGACGTCTGCCTGCGCCGCCCCGAATCCGACGGACGCGCGACGATTCGGCGCCCACCTGCGCGCGTCGCGAGCGCAGACGTTTTCCATCGAATTGCCGGAGCAGGTTCCACGCCGATGCAGCAAGACCAACAGACCAGCATCAAGCAGTTGATCGCCCTGGGCAACGATCAGGGCTACCTGACGTACGCCGAGATCAATGACCATCTGCCCGAGTCGCTGGTAGACGCCGAGCAGATCGAGGTGATCATCGGCATGATCCAGGACATGGGCATCCACGTGGCCGAGACGCCGCCGGACAAGGATGACCTCGGCCTGTCCGACGAGCAGCGGGTCTCCGACGACGATGCCGCCACCGAGGAAGCCGTTGCCGTGCTCGCCTCGCAGGTGGATGCCGAATTCGGCCGCACCACCGACCCGGTACGCATGTACATGCGCGAGATGGGCACGGTCGACCTGCTCAATCGCGAGGGCGAAATCGAGATCGCCAAGCGCATCGAGGAAGGCCTGCGCGAGGTCACCATCGCCATGGCCGCCTTCCCGCCGACGCTCGACACCCTGCTCGCCCAGTACGCCCGCGTCGAGGCCGAGGAGGTCAAGCTCGCCGACGTGGTGGTCGGCTTCCATGTACTGACCGACGAAATCCCGACACCCGGCGGCAACAAGAACGACGACTCGGACGACGAAGAGGAAAAGGATACCGGGATCGACGTCGAGGCCGTGCGCGCGGTCGTCATGGAACTCAAGGACCTGCACGAGAAGCGCCACGCGATCGCCACCAAGAGCCGCAAGGCGAAGACCGACGGCGACAAGATCAAGGCGTTCACCGACCAGATCGCCGACCAGCTGATCACCCTGAAGCTCAATCCGAACTTCAACGAGCGACTGGTCAAGCAGGTGCGTGACGCGATCGCCCGCGTGCGCTTGCTCGAAAAGCAGATCATGCAGCAGGCCGTCGAGAAGGGCGGCATCAAGCGCGAGACCTTTATCCACGCCTTCCGCGGCCACGAGACCAGCAACGACTGGATCGCCGAGGTCACCAAGGGCAAGCCGACGGCCAAGTTCGCCGCGGTCCAGCCGGAAATCGAACGCCTGGCCAAGCGCTTGGCCACGGTCGAGCGCGACAGCCAGCTGCCCGTTTCCGGGATCCGCGAGGTCAACCGCCAGGTGACCCTCGGCGAGGCCAAGGCCCGCCGGGCGAAGAAGGAGATGATCGAGGCCAACCTGCGTCTCGTCATCTCGATCGCCAAGAAGTACACCAACCGCGGCCTGCAGTTCCTCGACCTGATCCAGGAAGGCAACATCGGCCTGATGAAAGCGGTCGACAAGTTCGAATACCGCCGCGGCTACAAGTTCTCGACCTACGCCACCTGGTGGATCCGCCAGGCGATCACCCGCTCGATCGCCGACCAGGCACGCACCATCCGTATCCCGGTGCACATGATCGAGACGATCAACAAGCTCAACCGCATCAGCCGGCAGATGCTCCAGGAGATGGGCCGCGAGGCCACCCCGGA
>JAFGUH010000238.1 GCA_016938615.1 Halothiobacillaceae bacterium
CGAGTCGGTCCCTACCCTTCCGCCTGGACCCGCCCCGGACCATCCTGGCTGCTCAGGTGCGCGGGCGATTCCATCCAGTGCCGTCCTGCGGTGTCTGGTATTAGCGCCTGGGTTGCCAGAGAGGTTGCCACTGTCCTGCGTTGCCCCAGTGAACTTGCCTTGACCCGACACGTTTGACCATCCGATCGCGATCGGAAGCTCGCAGTCCAGCAGCAAGCGGGAGATGAGCGGCCGGGTGTTCGGGGTAGCTCTTGGACTGCGCGGTCAATCTGGGACGTGACCGCTGCTCAGCGCCGCTTGGCGAGCGTGATGTCCACCCGCCAGGAGGGGCGGGTCAACGGAAGAACGACCTGGCCATCGGAGAGCTCGAGGTCGAAGTCGCGGACCTCCTCGAGATGCACCTGGAGGTGGGCTGGGAGGGGCTCGGAGTCGTCCTCTGCGGTGATCCTGTGCGCCCAGATCTTCAGGTCCCTGGCGACGCCGGGTTCCCCGTGCCCCGACCACGCATCGAATCTCAGACGCCGGAGCGTCGGGAACGCGGGAAGCTCGGCGCCCGCGGTGCAGAGGCGCTGCTCGCCTTCGGGGTACTCGAGCCGTACGTTGGCCGCCACCGGTCGACCGGCGGCCGTGAACCCGAAGGTGGCCCGTTGCCCGCCCTCCTCCTCGCGCAGCTCCAGGTTCGCCCGTGGAGCGAAGGCGCCGTGGCGAGCCATGACCACCGTCATCGCCACCGTCACCCCGCCGGCGAGCAGCGCGCCCGCCCGCTCGAGCGGGTCGTCCCAGATGACGAGGCCGTGGAGCAGGACGCTGGCGAGGAAGAGCAGGTAGATGACGGCGAGGAGCACCCGGTTGCCGAGGATGCGGTAGATGGCGGCGGGAACGTACTCGCCCTTGCGGCGGCTGGAGCGGAGGAGGAGGACGGGGAAGATCCCAGTGAGCAGCGTGACGACGATGGTGCCGACGAAGTTGATCAACCCGGCGAACGACCCCGAGTCTGTCAGCACCATCCACTCGGCCGCCAGGAAGGCGGCGAACACCGGGGTCACCGCGATCACGAACCGGCCGGTCCTGCCGAGAACGATCTCTTGCAGCCGCGTCCGGCCGGGGGACCTCGCGTCCTGGTGCCCGGCGACGGTCGCCTCGGCGGCCTCGGGCTCGGCG
>JAFGUH010000026.1 GCA_016938615.1 Halothiobacillaceae bacterium
ACCCATCTGCGGGTGGGCGCGCTTGGGCGGATGCTCGAGGCGCTCGATGGCGTTGAGGTAGGCCTTGGCAGACGCCGTCACGATATCGGTGTCCGCGCCCTGACCGGTGACGATGCGCCCGGCGCGCTCGAGGCGCACGTTGACCTCGCCCTGCGCGTCGGTACCGCTGGTGATGTTGTTGACCGAATAGAGCTGCAGGTTCGCGCCCGAGGCGACGATCTTCTCGATCGCGGCCAGCGCGGCATCCACCGGGCCGGCGCCAGTGGCCGTAGCGGTCATCTCCTCGCCGCGGATCGAGGCGGTAACGGTCGCCTCCGGGGTCTCGCCGGTCTCCGAGCAGACATGCAGCGAGACCAAGCGGAAGGCCTCCTCCTGCTCGTCATAGACCTCGGAGACCAGCGCCTGGATGTCCTCGTCGAAGATCTCGCGCTTCTTGTCGGCCAGTTCCTTGAAGCGACGGAAGGCGTCGTTGAGCGCCTCTTCGCTTTCGAGTTCGACGCCGAGGTCCTTGAGCCGGCTCTTGAATGCGTTGCGCCCGGAAAGCTTGCCCAACGACAGCCGATTGGTCGACCAGCCGACGTCCTCGGCGCGCATGATCTCGTAGGTCTCGCGGTGCTTGAGCACCCCGTCCTGGTGGATGCCCGACTCGTGCGCGAAGGCATTGGCCCCCACGATCGCCTTGTTCGGCTGCACCGGGTAGCCGGTGATGGTGGAGACCAGCTTCGAGGTCGGCACGATCTGGGTGGCATCGATACGGGTCGAGACGCCGTAGACGTCCTGGCGCGTGCGGGTGGCCATGACGACCTCCTCGAGCGCGGCGTTGCCGGCCCGCTCGCCCAAACCGTTGATGGTGCACTCGACCTGACGGAAACCGGAGCGTACTGCGGCCAGCGAGTTGGCCACGGCAAGCCCCAGGTCGTTGTGACAGTGCGTCGACCAGATCACGTTCTCCGAGCCGTTGACCCGCTCGATCAGGGTCGCCATCTGCTCGGCCCACTGGTCCGGCGTGGCGTAACCCACCGTGTCGGGCACGTTGAGCGTGGTCGCGCCAGCCTCGATCGCCGCCTCGAAGACGCGGACCAAGAAGTCCATCTCCGAGCGCACCGCGTCCTCGGCAGAGAACTCGACGTCGTCGGTGTACTCGCGTGCGATCTTGATGGCGTTCACCGCATGCCCGACCACCTCGTCGGGGGTCATGCGGAGCTTCTTCTCCATGTGGATCGGGCTGGTGGCGATGAAGGTGTGGATGCGGCGGTTCGGCGCCGGGGCCACCGCCTCGCCGGCGCGGCGCACGTCCTTTTCGCCGGCGCGCGCCAACGAACAGATGGTGGAATGTTCGACGTGCTCGGCGATGGTGCGAATGGCGTTGAAGTCGCCCTCGCTTGCCGCGGCGAAGCCGGCCTCGATCACGTCCACGCCCAGCCGCTCGAGCTGACGGGCGATGCGCAGCTTCTCGTCACGCGTCATGGACGCGCCCGGGCTCTGCTCGCCGTCGCGAAGCGTGGTGTCGAAGATGATCAAGGAGTCACTGCTGCTCATGGCAAAAACCTCAGGTATCACCGCCGGGTCGTCCCGTCGGCATGTCATTGTCTAGTCGGTAGTCGCGTGGGTCGCCTCGCCAGGCCTCGTCTCAGATGCCCCAGCGGGGCAGTCGCAGCAGCAGCGACAGGCAGACGCAACGCAGCCCGACCACCGGGACGGTAGTCGGGAGGGAAACACGGGCTGCGCGGGGACGTCGGCTCATGAGGCAACGGTAACGACGGCGGAACCGAGATTCAAGCGCGGCGAGAGGCCAGACGCCGCCGCAGCCCCCGACTCAACGCCCAGAGCGGCGCCGACAGGGCATAGCCGCTCGCGAGCACCCACAAGGTCAGGGCGACGTCCTTGACCGCGAGCACGAAGACGAGGATCGCGATCGGCAAGCTGAGAAATGACAACCGCAGACGAGGCGAGAGCCGTTTGCCACTGAAATACGGGAAGCTCGAGACCATCAGCAGGCCGGTGGTTATGGTGATCACCCATACCCAGCCCTGCTGGGCCTCGAACGGAATATCGTGCGACTCGAAGAACCACACCATGCCCATCAGCACCGCCGCGGCCGCCGGCGAGGCCAGCCCGACGAAATAGCCCTTGTCGACACGCTCGACCTGCACATTGAAGCGCGCCAGCCGGATGGCAGCGGCCGCAGCGAAGACGAACGCGCCCAGCATGCCCCAGCGATCGCCCATCCCCTGCAGGCTCCAGAGATAGACGATCAGGGCCGGGGCGATGCCAAACGACACCACGTCGGAGAGCGAGTCGAACTGGACGCCGAATTCCGACTCGGTGCCGGTCATCCGCGCCACGCGACCATCCATGCCGTCGAGCACCATGGCGACGAACACCGCCAGGGCCGCCGGAACGAATTCGCCCTGAACGGCCGTCACTATCGCGAAAAAACCGGCGAACAGGGCGCCGGTCGTGAACAGGTTGGGCAGGAGATAGATCGCCTTGCGCCGCCGACGCGCCGTATGAGGGTCATCCGGTTGCTGCTCGGTCTGCGGGTCGTGATCCATGCTCTGCCCCTCCCGGGATTGCCTCGTGCGACGGGCCCGCGATCAGTTGCGGGACTTGTCGACGATCTTGTTCGCGCTGATCCACGGCATCATGCCGCGCAGACGCTCGCCGACCTGCTCGATCGGGTG
>JAFGUH010000239.1 GCA_016938615.1 Halothiobacillaceae bacterium
AGTGGGTGCATCACCGTCGGGTCGATGACTTCGACGCGATGACCGATCTCGCCAAGAGCTTGCGCGAAAAGCTCAAGGAGGTCGCCTTCATCCGTCCACCCGAGGTCGTGCTCGATCAGCAGTCCGCGGACGGGACGCGCAAGTTCCTCCTCGACACGGGTAGCGGCAACTCGGTGGAGATGGTCTACATCCCCGAGGATGACCGCGCGACCCTCTGCATTTCCTCGCAGGTGGGCTGCTCGCTCACCTGCACCTTCTGCTCGACCGGCCGGCAGGGCTTCAACCGCAACCTGTCGACCGCCGAGATCGTCGGCCAGCTGTGGGTGGCCGAACGGTTGATCGAGCAGCGACTGCCGACCGGCAAGGCGATCAGCAACGTCGTATTCATGGGCATGGGCGAGCCGCTCTTGAACGAGCAGGCAGTGGTCGATGCCGCCGAGCTGTTCCTTGACGACTACGGCTACGGCCTGTCCAAGCGTCGCGTCACCATCTCGACCTCCGGCATCGTGCCGGCCATCGATCGGCTGGGCGAGCGCTTGCCGATCTCGCTCGCCATCTCGCTGCACGCGCCCAACGACGCACTGCGTGACGAGCTCGTGCCGATCAACGAAAAGTACCCGCTCGACGTGCTGATGGCCGCCTGCGATCGTTACGCCGAGGTGGTGCCGCACGGCACGATCCTTTACGAGTACGTGATGATCGAGGGCAAGAACGACTCCCTGGCGCATGCCGACGAGATGGTCGAGCTGTTGGGGCCGCGCCGCGAGGCGGTCAAGGTCAATCTGATCCCCTTCAACCCCTTCGAGGGCTCGGGCTACGAACGGTCCTCGCGCAACCGCATCATGCGATTCGCCAAGCGGCTGCGCGACAACGGCATCAACACCGTCGCGCGCAAGACCCGCGGCGACGACATCGACGCGGCCTGCGGGCAGTTGGCCGGCCAGGTCACCGATCGTTCCCGCCGCCAGGATCGCCTGGCGAAGATGGGGTTGGATCGCGGCGTGGTCGAGGTGACCCGATGATCGGCCGCGGCCTGGTGCTGGCGCTCGTCGGCGCGCTGGTGCTGACCGGTTGCGCGGCCACCGGGGGCGGTGACGGCATCGAGCGATACGTCGGCCAGAACCGCGAAGCGGCCGAGGTCAACACCGAGTTGGCCGCCGGCTACATGCGCGAAGGCCAGATAAAAATCGCGGTCGAAAAGATCCGTCGGGCGATCGACTACGACGAGGGCTACGGCCCGGCACACCACGTCCACGCTTTGCTGATGAACCGGTTGGGCGAAGAGAAGAAGGCACGCGAGGCGTTCGAGCGCGCGGTGCGGCTGGAGCCCGACAACGCCGATCTGGCCAACAACTACGGGGGCTTTCTCTGCTCGCAGGGCGACTTCAAGCGGGCGCAGGCGATGTTCAAGCGTGCCTACGAGGATCCGCTCTACGAGACACCGGCGTTCGCGCTGCTCAACTCGGGCCGCTGCTACCAGTCGGCCGGCGACTCGGCCCGGGCACTCGAGCAGTTCCGTCGGGCGCTCGACAAGGACGCGCGCCAGCGGGAGGCCCTGCTGGGACTGGCCGAGTCTCTCTTCGCGACCGGCAAGGTCCAGGAGGCCGCCGAGGCCATGCGTCGTTA
This sequence comes from Halothiobacillaceae bacterium, assembly GCA_016938615.1. Lineage (GTDB taxonomy): Bacteria > Pseudomonadota > Gammaproteobacteria > Halothiobacillales > Halothiobacillaceae > Guyparkeria. The sequence goes on from JAFGUH010000239.1 coordinate 1,627, forward strand.
CGAATCACGTCACCGGCACACGGCCGAATCACTGGCCACCGCCATCGCCATCGACAAGGCGACCGGTGACCGGCAGGCACTGAAGAATCACCGTCTGATCCTGCGTGGTCGATTCCCCGACTCGCCGGAAGCCAAGGCGATCGAACAGGGAGGCAGTCGATGAGCGAACAGGACCGGCAGGATCCCATCGTCACGGGGCCGAAGCGCGAACGTGACGAAGACGTATCACTGGGTCATGAAGTGACGGGCCCGAGCGTCGGTGAGCGCATCCGTCAGGGTCGCGAAGCCGCCGGCCTGAGTGCGGCCGACCTGGCCCAGCCGCTCAACCTCGATCTCAAGGTCATCGAACGGATCGAGCGCGACGAGCTCGACGCGGTGCCGGGGCGACCTTACATCCTTGCCTACCTGCGCGCCTGGGCGAGACAGATGGATCTCGACGGCGATGCGCTTGTGGCGCAATACAATGCTCAGCGGGCGCCTGCGGACGAGAGTGTCCAGGGCGGTATCCACCCGACATTGGACGTGATGGAACCCCGTCGTGGCGGCGCCGCGCGACGACTGTTCGCCTGGTTGATCGTCCTCTTGCTGGTCGCCCTGGCAGTGGTCGGGCTCTCCAGGCTGGACACCGATTCGCTGCGGGCCTTGATCGGTGATTGGGGCAACCCGACGGCCGGGGAGGTCCCGCCGGAGTCGACCAATCCGTCAACGGACGATCGCCCGGCGATCGAGGGGGGGCTGGAACAACCCCCCAAGCCGCCGCGCGCCCCGACGGTCGAAGGAGCGCCGGCCAGCGGGGCGTCGCTCGGTGACCTGCCGGATCAACGCCTGACGGCGATCGGAGCCCCGGTTGCCGAGGAGCAGAAGGAAGCGGCTGCCGGCGAACCCGAGGGCTCGTCGGAGTCGACGGCCACGGCGTCACCGGCGGCCCCGACCCTGGTGTTGCGCGCCACCGAGGGCGACAGCTGGGTCGAGGTGCGCGACGGCAACGACGAACGACTGATGTACGACGTCCTCGCCGCGGGCGAGGAGCGCGCCTTCACCGACGTCACCGGCCCGGTCTCGCTGGTGCTCGGCAATCCGCGGGGGTTCGAGGTCGAATACCGCGGCGAGCCGGTCGATCTGGGGGAGGCCGATACCGCGACCGGTGTGCTGCGAACCACAGTGGGGAATTCATGAGTTTTCAGCCGGTTCCCGTGACGCGCCGTCTCTCGCGGCGCATCCAGGTCGGATCCGTGGGCGTGGGCGGTGACGCGCCGATTGCCGTCCAGTCGATGACCAACACCGATACCTGCGACGTCGAGGCGACCGTCGCCCAGATCGAGCGCCTCGCCGCCGCCGGTGCCGACATCGTGCGTGTGTCCGTGCCCAACATGGACGCCGCCGAGGCCTTCGGCAAGATCAAGCAGCGGGTCTCCATCCCGCTGGTCACGGACATCCACTTCGACTACCGCATTGCCCTGCGGGTCGCCGATCTGGGTGCCGATTGCCTGCGCATCAACCCGGGCAACATCGGTCGCGAGGACCGCGTCCGCCAGGTGATCGATTCGGCACGCGACCACGGTATCCCGCTGCGCATCGGCGTCAATGCCGGCTCGCTGGAAAAGGACCTGCAGCAGAAGTACGGCGAGCCGACGCCGGATGCGCTGGTCGAGTCCGCCCTGCGCCATATCGACATCCTCGACCGGCTCGACTATCCCGAGTTCAAGGTCTCGCTGAAGGCCTCCGACGTCTGGATGACTCTGGGTGCCTACCGCAAGCTGGCCGACCAGATCGAGCAGCCGTTGCATCTCGGGATCACCGAGGCCGGCGGCCCGCGCGCCGGCGCGGTGAAGTCGGCCGTGGGTCTCGGCATGCTGCTGGCCGAGGGCATCGGCGACACGCTGCGCGTTTCGCTTGCTGCCGACCCGGTCGAGGAGGTCAAGGTCGGGTGGGACATCCTCAAGTCGCTGAAACTGCGCAGCCGCGGGGTGAACCTGATTGCCTGCCCGTCGTGTGCGCGCCAGGAGTTCGACGTGATCAAGACCGTCAACGCATTGGAAGAGCGCATCGAGGACATCGACACCTCGATGGACGTGGCCGTGATCGGCTGCGTGGTCAACGGGCCCGGCGAGGCCCGCGAGGCAGCCGTCGGTCTTACTGGCGGCAAGCCCAACCTCCTGTACGTCGACGGCAAGCCCTCGCGCAAACTCTCCGAGGACGCCCTGGTCGACCAGATCGAACAAACCATTCGCGAGCGCGTCGCTCGGGAAAAGGC
>JAFGUH010000240.1 GCA_016938615.1 Halothiobacillaceae bacterium
CAACGGCGACACGGATTTGAATTGGCTCGGGTCATCGCATGACCGGCTGCGGTGACACTTCGTCGGCTGCGAGGCCGAGCCCGTTGAGGCGACGCACGGTCCCCGGCGACGCGACAATGGCCGGTCAAGCCGAAAAACGGGCTCGCCGTGCAGCGCATAACAGAGCGTGTCATAGGTGGCTCGAGGGTGCTCGGCCTCGACGATCAGGGTTTCTGCCAACCCCTCCTAGTGTCCCGCGTCAGTAATTCGTTTCATTAATCGTTGGATTGACTCGAGGATCTGCTCGGCGGTCTTGGTCCATACGAACGGTTTCGGGTCCTCGTTCCAGGCGGTGATCCAGGCGCGGATGTCGCGTTCGAGGGCGTGCACGCTGCGGTGGTCGCCGCGTTCGAGCAGTTGTCGGGTCAGTTCGGCGAACCACCGTTCGACTTGATTGATCCAGCTGGAATAGGTTGGCGTGTAATGCATGTGGAAGCGGGGGTGGTTGGCCAGCCAGGTCTGCACGGTGGGCGCCTTGTGGGTGCCGTAGTTGTCGGCGATCAGGTGCACGTCGAGGTGGGCGGGGACCTCGGCGTCGATGGTGGCCAGGAACTTGCGGAACTCGATGGCGCGGTGGCGCCGGTGCAGGGTAGTGATGACGGTGCCGTCGCTGATGTCGAAGGCGGCGAACAGGCTGGTGGTGCCGTGCCGGACGTAGTCGTGGGTGCGTTTCTCGGGCATGCCGGGCATCATCGGGAACGCCGGCTGGCTGCGGGCCAGCGCCTGGATCTGGGACTTCTCGTCCACGCACAGCACCACCGCGGCCTCGGGCGGGTTCAAGTACAGCCCGACGATGTCATAGACCTTCTCCACGAACAGCGGGTCGTTGGACAGCTTGTAGTTCTCGCTGCGATGTGGTTGTAGCTCAAAAGCTTTCCAGATCCGCCCGATGGTGGACTTGGACAGCCCACAGCGTTCGGCCATCGACGCCCGCGACCAGTGCGTGGCATTTTTGGGAACCGATTCCAGGGTGGTGACCACCACGTTCTCGACCTGCTCGGCGGTCACCGACGCGGGCCGGCCGGGCCGTGGTTCGTCGACCAGCCCGTCCAGCCGCGCCTCGGCGAACCGCCGCCGCCACTTGCCCACCGTGGGCTGCGATACTCGCTCACGCGCGGCGACCTCCTTGTTGGTCAGGCCCTCCGCGCAGCCCAGCACGATGCGCGACCGCAGCGCCAGCGCCTGCGAGGACTTGCGCCGCCGCGCCCACCGCGTCAGCGTCTCGCGCTCCTCGTCGGTCACCACCAGCTCCGCCGTCGGTCTTCCACGTGATGCCATACGCCAATCATCCCACGGCACAACCTGATTCACCGTGGAACACCACCGAGGCCCACCGGTTACAATTATGTAACGA
>JAFGUH010000241.1 GCA_016938615.1 Halothiobacillaceae bacterium
CGGGCGGATGTCGTCGTAATTCTCGAAGGCCATGCCGCATTCCTGACCGGACTGCACTTCCTTGACCTCGTCCTTGAAGCGCTTGAGCGTCTTCAGCGTACCCTCGTGGATCACCACGTTGTCGCGCAGCAGGCGCACACCGGCCGAACGACGGGCCACGCCTTCGGTGACGATACAGCCCGCGACCTTGCCGACGCCGGTGACCTTGAACACTTCCTTGATCGAGGCATAGCCGATGAAGTGCTCGCGGATTTCGGCCGACAGCAGGCCAGACGCGGCGGCTTTGATGTCGTCCACCAGATCGTAGATGATCGAGTAGTAGCGGATCTCGACGCCCTTCTGGTTCGCGGCGTTGCGCGCGGGCGCATTGGCACGGACGTTGAAGCCGATGACCGGCGCCCCCGAGGCCTCGGCCAGGGTGATGTCGGATTCGGTGATCGCGCCGACGCCCGAATGGAGCACGCGCACGCGCACCTCTTCGTTGCCGACCTTTTCGAGCGCCTGAACGATCGCTTCGGCCGAGCCCTGCACATCCGCTTTCACCAGCACGGGCAGTTCGGTGACGCTTTCGTCGGCCTTGGCCTTCGCCATGAGCTGTTCAAGCGTGGTCGCAGCACCGGCAGCGGCGCGTTTGTCCTTCGCGGCCTGCTCGCGATATTCGGCGATTTCGCGGGCCTGTGCCTCGGTCTCGACCACGTTGAGAACGTCGCCTGCCTCGGGCGTGCCATTGATGCCCAGAACTTCGACCGGAACCGACGGCCCCGCCTCTTCGACGCGGTCACCCTTGTCGTTGATCAGCGCACGAACCTTACCCCACTGCTCGCCGACGACGAAGATGTCGCCTTTGCGCAGCGTGCCGTTCTGCACGAGAACGGTCGCGACCGGGCCGCGGCCGACGTCGAGCTTGGCCTCGATCACGGCACCTTGCGCCGCACGATCGGGGTTCGCCCTGATCTCGAGCAGTTCCGCCTGAAGCGCGATGGCCTCGAGCAGATTGTCGAGCCCCTTGCCGGTCTTGGCCGACACTTCCACG
>JAFGUH010000242.1 GCA_016938615.1 Halothiobacillaceae bacterium
ACCCGAAGTCATTGATTAAAGACAGATAACCCAAGAGGTATAGATTATGTCTACTATCCGCATGCGCATCTCTCCGGCCGGCGACGTCCTGGACGTGAAGGCCCTGATCCGTCACCCGATGGAGTCTGGTCTCCGCGAAGACAAGTCCACCGGCGAGAAGATCCCGGCAAACTACATCCAGAAGCTGATGGTCATGGTCAACGACGAGACCGTCATGGATGGCAACCTGTCCGAAGCGGTTTCCAAGAACCCGTACCTGAACATCAAGGTACCGGGCAAGAAGGGTGACGAAGTCACCATCTCCTGGACCTCCAACACCGGTGAGTCCGACAAGGCGACTCAAGCCGCCTAAAGCAGCCTGAGTCCCGAGTTGAGAAGCCCGCCATTCGGCGGGCTTTTTTCGTGGCGTCAAAACACCGCGATCGTTCACCCCCGACTCGCCCAGCCTTCAATTGCATGGCATTCGTGCAGAGATTCCCTACCGGGCGACCAAAGCGCAGGATCGTCATCCGGCACCCCTACCCCGGCCCCACTTCCAGCCAAAAGGTGACCGGACCGTCGTTGACCAGCTCGACCTGCATGTCGGCGCCAAACCGTCCGGTGGCCACGGTACCGGGATGCATCGCACGCAACTCGGTCACGAACCACTCGAACAACCTCTCGGCCTCCTTGGGATCGGCCGCGGGCGTGAAGCTCGGCCGATTGCCGCGCCTGGTGTCCGCGGCGAGCGTGAATTGCGGCACCGAGAGCACGCCGCCACACTCGTCCCGGACCGAGCGGTTCATACGCCCACGCTCGTCCGCGAAAACCCGGTAGTTGAGCACCCGCTCGGCCAACCGCTTGGCCTGCCTTTCGCCGTCACCCCGGTTAATGCCGACCAGGCAGACGAGCCCCGGTCCGATCTCGCCCGCGCATGCCTCGCCAACCCGCACCCCGCCACGTCGGACGCGCTGGATCAAGGCGATCACGCGCCCCTACCCCCGCCACGGGCCCACCGGTCGACAAATCGATCGGTGGCGCGTACCAGGGCATCGATGATGCCCGGTTCGCTCGCCGCGTGCCCCGCGTCGTCGACGATCTCCAGCTCGGCCTGCGGCAAACCCGCCTTGAGCGCGAATGCCTGGTCGATCGGGCAGACCATGTCGTAGCGGCCGTGCACGATGTGAGTCGGGATCCCCGTCAGTCTGTCCAGACCGTCGAGCAACGGGCGTTCGAGAAAGGCGGCGTGGCTGAAGTAGTGATTCTCGATCCTGGCAATCGACAGCGCATGGTGCGCGTTGGCGAAGTAGTCGACCACCTCGGGTTCCGGCCGCAGCGTGGCGCAGCGCCCTTCCCACACCGACCAGGCGCGGGCGGCCTGCAGGCGAGCGATCTCGTCCTCGCCGTGGAGGCGTCGCCGGTATGCCTGGACCAGGTCGTCGTGCTCTGACTCGGGGATCGGCTCCAGATAGTCCGCCCAGTAGTCCGGAAACACGTGGCTCGCCCCGTCCTGGTAGAACCAATGGATATCTTGTTCGCGGCAGAGAAACACGCCCCGCAAGATCAGTCCCGCGACGCGTTGGGGGTGGGCCTGCGCGTAGGCCAACGCCAGCGTCGATCCCCACGAACCGCCGAACACCAGCCAGCGCTCGATCCCGAGAGCCTCGCGAATCCGCTCAATATCCTCGACCAGGTGGCCGGTGGTATTCGCCTCGATCTCCGCATGCGGAACCGAACGGCCCGCGCCACGCTGGTCAGGCAGGACCACCCGGAAACGATCCGGGTCGAAGAAACGCCGATGCATGGGTGTGCACCCGGCGCCCGGCCCCCCGTGCAGGAACAAGGCGGGAATGCCATCGAGCGAGCCACACTCCTCGACGTGGAGCACATGCCCACCGTCGACCGGCAGGCTGTGGTTTACCAGGGGCTCGATGGGCGGATAGAGCGTGCGCATGATGGCCAGACCTCGTTCGGAAAACTCTGCACGAACCGATAGTGTCTCTGCCGGACCGACCAGGGTCCAGACACAAGCGGGTCGACGCCGTGGATGACTCCGTCCTGCGCCCACCGGGCAAGGTCTCGGCTTGCCCCTGTGACGGCTGGCGCTGGCGCGTTCCGCCTTGATGACTGCCCCTAGTCGTTATCGGCCCGCGACCTCGACGCCGAGCACCCCAAGCAACCGTTGCGGCCGATTCGTGCCGCGCTTCCCTCACCGTTGGATGTGCCTTGGCCGACGGCATCCGATCGGGTCCCGCGACAACCCTGGCTGCCCCCTCGCGCGGCATGGCAGTCGGCGCGACGCTCCGCCCTGGTGCGTTCGTCTCGCCCCGTCCCCTCGCCGGCGCGCCCATGGACGCCGCGGTCGCGCATACCCCTGCCATGGTGCGCTTATTGCTTGAAGGGGTCCAAAGGTCACGGGAGGTGCGTCGATGTCGGAACGAGAAGAAATGCAAGCGCTGATCGAGCTCAAACGCGCATTGGAGCGCGACATGGGGATACGTATCGACATGGATCGATTCGGATTCCAACAACGCCTGCTGCGGCTTGCCCAGGCCAGCGGCAGCCCTGAGGTAGCGGCTCTGGCTCGGCGCGTGGGATCGCCCCAGATAGCCGACCCCGTTACCGAGACGGGCGAGACCCGCCGCATTCGCGGTTACTACCGCGGACGTCCCATTTACGACGACCCGTGACACCACGCCGCGTGGCGTCGACCGACTCGATCGCGCTGGTAAGATGAGGGGCCCCTTGCACCGAACGCGCTCGCCCCATGCACGCTATCGTCGAGAATCACCCCGTCGCGGCAGCCGACGCCCGAAATGCCGGCTGGATCACCCCGGGTCGCCGTCTGCAGAAAACGACGGCTAGAGCAATGATGCGCCATCAGATGCTGCACCACGGCGATCGCGTATTGCTGGGGCTCTCGGGCGGCAAGGACTCGCTCTCGCTGCTGCACATCCTGCGACACGTCCAGCGGCGGGCGCCGATCGACTTTGACCTGGCAGCCGTCACCGTCGATCCGATGGTACCCGGCTTCGACCCCGGCCCGATGAGCGATTATCTCGCCTCGCTGGGCGTACGCCACTACCGGGTGCGCGAGGATATCGTCGGGTTGGCCGCGGACCACATGCGTGGCGATTCCTACTGCTCGTTCTGCTCGCGACTCAAGCGCGGCCTGATCTACTCGCTGGCGCGCGACAAAGGCTTCAACGTCCTGGCGCTCGGCCAACACCTTGACGACCTGGCCGAAAGCTTCTTGATGAGCGCCTTCCACGGCGGCAAGCTCAACACCATGAAGGCCCACTACCTCAACGACGCCAGCGACGTGCGCATCATCCGCCCCCTGGTCGACGTGCGCGAATCCGCCCTGGCGGACTTTGCCGGTCGCCACGACCTGCCGGTCATCGCCGACAACTGCCCGGCCTGCTTCGCCAAACCCACCCAGCGCGAGCACGCCAAGGCGCTGCTGGCAGCCGAAGAATCGGGCAACGGCCAGCTATTCCACTCGCTCAAGTCCGCCATGGCCCCGTTGGTGGCGGATGGCTCGGAGCGCGCGATAGCGCATGCCCGAGCGAACGCCGCGTCCCGGCCACCGGCGACCTTCAGGTGAGCCGGCAATCGGCCCGGCAATCGGCCCGGCAATCGCTCTGGCGCCGCGCGAGGGGACCGATGCGTCTGGCCCTGGTACGGGGGCTGTTGTGGCTTTTCAGTCGGCTGTCCCTCGCTAACGTTCAACGGGTCGGCAGCGGACTGGGGCGATTGGTCTGGAGTGCGAACGGGAAGACTCGGCGGTTGGTCGAGGATAACCTAGCGCGCTGCCTGCCCGATATGGACGCGCCGACACGCGAGGCACTAGGGCGCAAGGCAATGATTGAGGCCGGCAAGACACTGATCGAAACCGGGCCGCTGTGGCGCTGGCCACGCGACCGAGTCGAGGCACTGGTGCTTGACACTCCCGGTTTCGAGGCCATCGAGACGGCCCTGGGCGAGGGCCGCGGAGCCATCCTGCTGGGCCCGCACCTGGGCGCCTGGGAACTGGGCGGGCTGATGACAGCGGTGCGGACGCCAACCACCATCATGTATCGCCCGCCCCGCGAACCGGCCCTAGAGTCATTGATGGTCGAAGCGCGCTCGCGATTTGGTGCCGCGATGGCGCCGGCCAATCTGCGCGGGGTACGCCAAGCGCTGGCCGCCCTTCGAAAAAATGAACTCGTCGCGATCCTGCCCGACCAGGAACCGGCAAGCGGCGAGGGGGTCTTCGCGCCCTTTTTCGGCCAGCCGGCGCTGACGATGACGCTGGTGCGCGCGCTGATGCGGCGCACCGGCGCGCCCGCGTTCATGGGCTACGCCGAACGCCTACCCGAGGGGCGGGGGTTTCGCGTGCATTATCGGCCAACCACCGAACCACTGGACGCCGAGGACTCGGTCACCGCTGCCAGCGCACTCAACCGGGAAGTCGAGGCGCTGGCCCGCGAGCGTCCGGCCCAATACCAGTGGACCTACCGTCGTTTTCGAACACCGTCGCCCGCGGCCGGGAATCAGGGAAACACCGCGCGAATCCGATAACGCCCCAACGCGCGTTGGTCACGAACGACTCGCCAAGCCAGAGTGGCATGGCATTCGTGCGGCGGTTCCCTAGGACGGGTAGCGACTCCCCTCACCGGGCGGCGCGGTCTTGAAGTACTTGAGCGACCACATCAACTGGGCCGGATCGTCACGGACCATGGTCTCGATGACGCGATTGACAGCCTTGGCGGCCTCTCGATCCGCGTTCGCGGGCAGCGTGACCGGTTCGAACAGACGCAGCCGATAGCGCCCCGTACGTTCGTCGAGCTGACCGATCAGCGGGTAGATCGGCCGCCGCGTCGCCCTGGCGATCTTGCCGGCCAACGGCAGGGTCGCCTTCTCCACGCCAAAGAACGGTGCGAACACGCCGTGGCTCGCACCGAGATCCTCGTCGGCGATATAGAAGAAACTCTTGCCCTCGCGCAAGGCACGCAGATGCGGCTTCATGCCGCGCTCGCGCGGCTGGATCAGCGTGCCGTGGCGACTACGCATCCCGGCGAACCACCAGTCGAGCAGCGGATTGCCGGCAAACGGCTTGTAGATGGTCGAGCCGGGCACGGTCTCGGCGAGCATCGCCGCCGCCCATTCCAGGCCGACGCTGTGGACGGTCAGGATCACGCCCGGCTCGGCCCACAACCGCTTCAAAAGCGGCTCGTCGACGATCCGTGCCTCGTCGGTCAGCGTGCCACGGCGAGCACGATGAATCCGGCCGAGATCGAGCAACGCCAGCACATGCAGCCTCAGGTGGCGCTCGAGCCAACGAGCACGCGTGGCCTCGCTCTCCTCGGGGAAGCACAGGGCGAGGTTGGTCGCCATGATGCCGACGCGGCGCGGATTGATGCGGCGGTAAACGCGCGCCAGTCCACGGGCGAGGCGCCAACGGAAAGGGTGACCGAGAAACGAGAGCAGCCACAGCAAGCCCAGCCCCAGCCATGTCGGCCAGTTCGATGGCGCAAGAAACCCCCAACGGAATCGCCGGGAGACCGTGGTCGTCGAGCCGTCGCTCATCGGCGCCAGAACATGGGCAGAAGGATCGCCAGCACGGTGAAGATTTCCAGGCGTCCCAGGATCATGGCCAGCATCGCGATCCAGAGCACGTCGGTCGATTCCCCGGCGAAGTTGGCGCTCACCGAGCCGATACCCGGGCCGAGGTTGGTCAACGTCGCCAGCACAGCACCCAGCGCCGAGGTCAGGTCCATGCCGGTGAACAGCATCGCGAAGAAGAACACCACGAAAGTGAACATCCAGGCCGCCAGGAAGGCCCACACCGCCGCGATCACCCCGGGGTCGATCGGCCTGCCGCCGAGCCGCACCACGAAGGTGGCATGCGGATGGACCAGTCGCCGCACTTCGTTGAGCCCCTGACGGCCCAGCAGCATCACCCGCACCGATTTCATGCCGCCGGTGGTCGAGCCGGCACAGCCGCCGATGATCGCCGCAAACACCAGCAACATCATCAGAAACGCGCCCCACTGGGTATGGTCAGCGGCCGTGTAGCCCGTCGTGGTAGCGAAGGAGACCAGGTTGAACAACACGTGGCGAAGGTCCTCGAGCCAGCTTCCCTCGGGGAGGTGGACCAGAAAGAATACCACCGACAGCGCGGCGACCGCCGCCATCCAGAAGATGAAAAACCGCACCTCGGCGCTGTTTGCGTAGCCCTGCAAGGTACCCCGCCGCAAGGCGATGAAGTGCAGCGCCATCGGGGTCGCTCCGAGGATCATGAACACCATGGCCGTGACTTCCATGGTGGGATTGTCGAAGTAACCGAAGCTGGCGTCGTGGGTGGAGAACCCGCCGGTCGCGACCGTGGTGAAGGCGTGGCCCACGGCGTCGAACCAGCTCATGCCCTCGATCTTGTAGATCAGGGCGCAGAGGATCGTGATGCCGGTATAGACCAGCCAGAGCGCCTTGGCGGTCTCCGAGATGCGCCCGGAGAGACGGGAGTCCTTGATCGGGCCGGTCATCTCGCTCTTGTAGAGCTGCATCCCGCCCACGCCCAGCAACGGCAGGAAGGCGACCACCAGCACGATGATCCCCAGCCCGCCCAGCCATTGCAGTTGCTGTCGGTAGAACAGGAGCGAGCGCGGCAATTCGTCGAGCCCCGTGATCACCGTCGCACCCGTCGTGGTGATCCCCGAGACCGATTCGAATACCGCCTGCGAAAAGCTCAACCCCAGATCGGGCTGGAGGTAGATCGGCGTCGCCCCGATCAGGCCGAGAACCACCCAGAACGACACCACGATCAACAGCCCGTCGCGCAGCTTCATCTCGCGGCGATAGCGGCGCGTCAGCCCCCAGAAAACCCCGCCAATCGTCACGCTGATTATGAAACTGAGCGCGAACGGCGTCAGGTTGGAGTCCCCCATCAGCCAACCGACCAGCCACGGCGGGACGAAGGTCAGCCCGAACACCATCAGGAGAACGCCGAGAATGCGGATGACGATCAAGAGTTGCATCGGGCGCCCGGCTCGCTTGGCTTAGAAGAAGCCGAAACCGACCGAGAACAACTGTTCGATCTCGTCGATCCGGTTCTTGTCGGTCAGAAACAGCACCACGTGATCGTCGGACTCGATCACCGTGTCGTGGTGGGCGATAAGGAGCTCCTCTTCGCGGAGGATCGCCCCGATCGTGGTGCCGGGCGGCAGGTCGAGTGACTCGATACGCCGACCGACCACCCGGGAGGTGCTCTCGTCACCGCGGGCGATGATCTCGATCGCCTCGGCCGCGCCACGTCGCAGCGAATGCACACTGACCATGTCGCCGCGGCGCAGGTGGGTGAGCACCTCGCCGATGGTTATCTGGTGCGGCGAGAGCGCGATATCGATCGTGCCCATCTCGATCAGGTCGACGTACTCGGGGCGATTGACGATGCACATCGCTCGGCGCGCTCCAAGGCGCTTGGCCAACATCGAGGCGAGGATGTTGTCTTCGTCGTCGTTGGTCAGTGCGAGGAAGACGTCCATGTCCTCGATGTTTTCCTCCTCGAGCAGTTCCGTGTCCGAGGCGCTTCCCGACAACACGATGCTCCGATCGAGCGCGGCGGACAACTCGCGGGCGCGGCGCGTGTTGTGGCTGATCAGTTTGACCTGGTAGTTCTCCTCCAGGCTCGCAGCCAGCGTCCCGCCGACGTTGCCGCCACCGGCGATCATGATGCGCCGGTACGGCTTGTCCAGTGGCCGCATCACGCTCATCACGCGACGGATGTCGTTACCCTGGTGGGCAAGAAAGAACACCTCGTCGCCGGCCAGCAGGCGGGTATTCCCTTCCGGCGGCACCGAGGTCTCGTTGCGGTAGATGGCCGCCACGCGCGCCTCGATCCCCGGTATCAGCTCGCGCAGGCGATGGATCGGTTCACCTACCATCGGCCCGCCACGATCGACTTCCATGCCGATCAGCAGCAGCTTGCCCTCGCCGAATTCGCGCACCTGCAGCGCGTCGGGGTACTCGATGAGTCGGGCGATGTAGTTTTTGATCAGCCGCTCGGGGCTGATGATGAAATCGACCGGAATCGCGGCATTGTCGAACAGCGCGGGGTGGTCCTGGTAGTCGGTCGCCCGAATGCGCGCGATCTTGGTGGGCGTGTGAAACAGTGTCCAGGCGACCTGGCAGGCAAGCATGTTGGTCTCGTCGGACTGCGTGACCGCGATCAGGATGTCGGCATCCGCAGCACCTGCTTCCGCCAGCACGCTAGGCCGGGACCCCAAGCCGGTGACCGTGCGCAGATCAAGCCGCTCCTGCAACCAGCTGAGCGCGTCGACGTCGGTATCGACCACCGTCACCGAATTGTTGGTCTCGTTCGCCAGCGCAGTGGCGACCGAGCCACCCACCTGGCCGGCACCGATGACAATCACCTTCATCGAATCACCTGTAGCAAAGCGGCACGCATGGCGGTCGTCACGGCACGCCCCGCGGGGGTGTCCGCTCCCATCGTTGGCAGCCGGCGGCAGGTCCGCGCCATCACGTTTGACCTGCCGTCCGCCCGGCGCCTCGAAGGCGAACGGCCCCTCGACTCGGACGCAGCCTCGATTGATGCAGCACTCGCCGGTAAGACGCCCGATCGGAACGCCGTCACGAGCCAGTCCCCGAGGGGCGCTCGCTGGCGTGAATGCCGAGCGACTTCAACTTGCGGTAGAGGTTGGTGCGCTCCATACCCGTCCGGCGAGACAGCTCGGTCATCGACCCGTCGACGTTCTTCAGTTGCGCGAGCAGATAACGGCGTTCGAACTCGTCGCGCGCCTCGCGCAACGGTAGATCGAGATTGAGCGAGATCAGGGCCGGCCCACTGTCCGCATCGGCGCCTTCGGGCGGCACGAGCCCCAGCGCGCGCTGCACCTCCTGCTCATCGATGACCTCGCCGCTGCCGAGAATCAAAAGACGCTGCACCAGGTTCTTGAGCTCACGGACGTTACCCGCCCAGTGGTGGTAGCGCAGCAGATTGCGGGCGCCGATGGTGAGATCGCGCTTCGGCAGCCCCTCGACGGTGTTCGCTGCCTCCAGGTAGTGGGCCAGCAGCACCGGGATATCCTCGGGGTGCTCACGCAGCGGCTGGATGTGCACCGGCACCACCGACAGGTGGTAATAAAGGTCTTCGCGGAAATTGCCGGCACGCACCTCGGATTCGAGATCCTTGCGGGTTGCCGCGATCACCCGCACGTCGACACGCACCGGCTCGTTGCCGCCGACGCGGAAGAACGACTGGCTTTCCAGCGCAGAAATCAACTGCATCTGGGTCTGTTCGTCCATGTCGGCGGCCTCGGCGATGAACAAGGTGCCGCCGTTAGCCTGTTCGAGCAGGCCATAGCGCACCCGCCCGTCGTCCTCGGCGCCGAACAGCTCGATCGCGGCGTTCTGACGACCGGAGATCGCGCTGCCACCGGTGTCGACGAACGGGAAATGACGCCGGGCCGAATGGCGGTGGATGAACCGCGCCAGCGCCTGCTTGCCGGTGCCCGGCTCGCCGGAGATCAAAACCCAGGCGTCGTGGCTGGCGATCTTCTTCGCCTGCGAACGCAGTTCCTGCATGTACTCGGAATCGCCGATCAGATCGAGGGGATCGACCTCGCCGCGCTTGAGCGCCGCGTTCTCCTGGGCCAGCCGTCGATTGTCGAGCGCGTGTTCGATCAGCAACAGCAGCTTGTCGAGCGAGATGGGCTTCTCGATGAAATCGAACGCACCCAGCCTCGTCGCCTCGACCGCGGTTTCGACCGTGCCGTGCCCGGACATCATGATCACCGGCCAGACCAGCTGGTCGCGCTCGTGCCACTCGCGCAGCAGGGCAATGCCGTCGGTCCCCGGCATCCAGATGTCCAGCAGGATCAGATCGGGACGGCGCACGGCGATCGAGGCACGGGCCTCCACCGCATCGGCCGCGCTGCTGACGGTGAATCCTTCGTCCTCCAGAACATCGACCAGCAGGTTGCAGATTTCGTTCTCGTCGTCGACGACCAGGATGTGTCCGATACTCATTCGTCAGGAAATTCCTGTTGCTCCGTGGGGTTCGCCGTTGCGCAGCGACCCGATTCCAAAGGTAGGCGAATCGTAACGCGTGCGCCGTGATTGGCAAGCCGAGCCGCGATGCCGCACTGATTGCCGGCCGCCGCCTCCGTGGCCGGATGCTCGTCGGCATTCCAGGCATGCACGGCACCCGCATGCTCCTCGGCGATCTTCTTGACGATCGCCAGCCCCAGGCCGGAACCCTTGGGCCGGGTGGTCGCGTAGGGCTCGAACAGGCGATCGAGCATTTCCGCCGGGAACCCGGGGCCGTTGTCGGCAACTCGCAGCTCGACGAGGCATTGGCCGGCCTCACCGATCACGCGCAAGTCGACCAGCACCTGCGGCGTGCCGCCCGTGGCCCCGCGCTCGTACAAGGCCTGGCTGGCGTTGCGGATCAGGTTGTGCAGCAGTTGCCGCAGCCGGTTCCCGTCGCCCTCGACCCAGACCGGCGCCGGGTCGTCGTCGACGAAGCGAACCTTCACGTTGGTATTGCCGCGGTAAAGTTCGACCGTCTCCGTGACCAG
This sequence comes from Halothiobacillaceae bacterium, assembly GCA_016938615.1. Classification (GTDB taxonomy): domain Bacteria; phylum Pseudomonadota; class Gammaproteobacteria; order Halothiobacillales; family Halothiobacillaceae; genus Guyparkeria. The sequence continues at coordinate 10,560 of JAFGUH010000242.1, forward strand.
GGCGTGCAGATCGAGTCGTTCCAGCTGCGCGCGAGGACTGCGGGCATACTCGGCGAACTCGTTGACCATCTGCTTCATCGCGTCGACCTGGGCGATGATCGTGGCGGTGGCGCGATCGAGGATCGGCGCGTGCGTCTCGTCGAGTTGCGGCAGAATGCGGCGACGGAGGCGCTCGGCGGAGAGCCCGATGGGCGTGAGCGGGTTCTTGATCTCGTGGGCCAGGCGCCGCGCCACCTCCGACCAAGCCGCATCGCGCTGCGCCTGGATCAGGGCGGTAACGTCCTCGAGCACCATCACGTAGCCGCCGGCTTCGACGTCACCGTCCGGCGGCAGGGCCGCCAGCCGGGCCAGCAGCACCTTGCGGCCGCTGCCGTTCATGATCCTGACCTGCGCCTCGACCGTTTCGCCCGGCGGCGGCCCGGCCGCCCCGAGTCGCTCGAGAAAGGCCTCGCACAGCGGTTCCAGGGTTGCGTGCTCGCGGCAGATATCCTGCAGCGACCCCTCGAACATCTCGTCGGCGGGCACGCCCATTATCTGCTGGGCGGCGGAGTTGCCGCTGATGATGCGTCCGTCGAAGGAGAGCGTCAGCACCCCGGAGGACAGGTGCTGGATCACAGTGTCGAGGTAGTCGCGCTCCTTGTCTGCCAGCTCCTGGAGCTCGCGCATGACGTCGTGCGCCCGGCGCACCCGGGCGGTCATGGTGTTGAACGACTGGACCAGTTGCCCCAGATCGTCGCGACGATCGACCGGCAGACGCAGGCTGTAGTCGCCCTCGGCGACTGCCCGGGTGCCGGCCGCCAGCTCGCGGATCGGGCTGAGAAGACGGCGGGCAGCGAGGAAGGCAAGCCACACCGCGGTGAGCAGCGAGAGCAGCAACGCCAACGTCAGGGCGAGGGTGAAGGTCTGCTTGAGCGAGGTGTGCAGGTACACCAGCTCGCGGTAGTCGTTGTAAGCGGTCTGCACGCTTTTCGACAACTCGTTCGCCTGATCGGGTACGTCGTAGAGTGCCTGTAGCACGCGCTTGCCGCCGTCGCTGGTCAGCCCCGCCTCCATCGGCACCACCACCCGGATCTGCAGGTTGCCGTCGCCACCCGGGTCCAGGCCGATGAAGTCTCGGCCGGAGCGCGCGTGCGCCAAAGCGGTCTCGTCGGCGCGCGCCGGCACGATACTGGTGGCATCCTCCGAAGACGAGGCGACGATCAGGTTGCGCTGGCCAAGGATGGTCATCTCCTGGGCACCCGTGGTGCGACGCACGCGCGAGAGTTCCAGCGCGATCAGGTCCGAGCCGCCGTCGCGCAGTTCGTCGGCGGCCCGCTTGGTCTCCTCCAGCGCCTGACGCATGCGCCCGTCGAAGGCCATCTGCGAGAGCGACAAGGCATCGGTCATCGCCTGTTCGACCTGAACGTCGAACCAGGAGTCGATGCCCCGCTGCACGAAGGTCAGAGAGAAATAGAACACGATCGCCACCGGCACTACCGAAAGGGCCACGAAGGTGACGACCAGCCGGGCGGTCAGGCGTGCACCGGGCGTGCCGCGCCGGTAATCACGGATCAGGCGGACGATGTGCCAGAGCACCACCAAGGCGAGAAACAGCAGCCCGACCGCACTGATGGCGAGCAGCGCGAGAAAGAGTCCCTCGGGCTGCTCGACGGCGCGCAGGGAGTCGGACACCAGGTACAGGAGCACCAGCAGCAGCACCACCACCATGCCACTGATAGGGGCGACCGCGCGTCGCACCCAGCGCTGCAGCCAACGCCCGGTGCGGCTCATCCAGGGAACCTCCACAGGAACCAGTCGCTGCCCAGATCCCAGTCGTCACGGAACAGGGCGGGCACGCGCAGCGGCAATGGCAGCTTGTTGATGTCCAGGCGCACGCGCAGCTTGCCCAGCACCCGTCCCTCTTTGGGCAGGGCCGTGGACGACCCCAGTCGCCAGGCGCGGATCCGCGACAGCGACCTGACGGCATCGGCCAGCTTGGAAAACGTGTGGGTCTCGCGGGCGGTCACGTCGGTGACCATCCAGGTCCGCGACAGGGCATGGTATTCAAGCCGCAGGGCACGCTTGCCGCCCAGGAGCCGACGATCCCAGAGCCACTCGCGCGGCGCGACCAGCTCGGCCTCCACCACCAGGTTCAGGGCGATGGAATTGCGCAGGGCGTCGATCACCTCGGCATCGAGATGTACGGCGAGATCGGCGTCGAGAAACACGGCCTGTTCGCGCACCTCGGCATGCACGTCGATTACCCGGGTCTCCGCCTGGACCGGTTGCCAGGGGAGCAAGGCGACCGCGGCGCCGAGCCCGGTGAGTGCCAGCAGCCAGCCGCTCAGCCCCCCGCCCAGGCGAGTCATGGGCACCTCGAAAGACCGTCGCGAGCCGCCCGAGCGCATGGAGCCGCGCAGCGAGCGATGAGACGAATCACGCCGATGGCCAAGGAGCGAGCGACGGGATGGCCGAGCTGCCATGCCGGGGACAGGCGCCGCCTGGGCGTGCAAGGCGCATGAGCGCCCGGAGTCCGTCGGCGACGCAGCGATCGGGTAGCGCCGCGGTATTCTTGAGTTGCCCTCATCTCGCCTCCGCCCGTTTCTCGAGTACGGCGTAGTAGAAGCCATCCGGGCCGTCGACCTCGGGAAACAGCTGTCGACCCACGGCCTGCGCCTCACCCCAGTCCACGGACATCGGTACGGCGACGGCATCCGGGTGAGTATCCAGGAAGGCCTCGACCTGGTGGACGTTCTCGCGCTGGAGGATCGAGCAGGTGGCATAGACCAGTCGGCCGCCGGGGCGCAGCAAGGTCCAGAGCCGCTCGAGAATGATGGCCTGGCGCTCGACCAGCGCCTTGATGTCCTCGGGGCGACGCAGCCGCTTGATGTCGGGATGGCGCCGGATCACACCGGTCCCCGAGCAGGGCACGTCGGCGAGTATCCGGTCAAAGGCGCCCGGCGTGTCGATCGCCTCGCCGGTCAGGTCGGCGCAGACGAGCTCGGCGAAATGCCCGGATCGTTCCAGGTTGTCCTGCACCCGGGCCAGGCGAGTCACGGCGATATCGACGGCGGTCATGGCCACGTCCGGCTCGGCATCCAGCATCGCCAGCGTCTTGCCGCCTGGCGCACTGCAGGCATCCAGCACGCGCTGGCCAGCGGCCAGCTCCATCAACCCGACCACCAGCTGGGCCGCCTCGTCCTGCACGGACACCTCGCCCTGGCCAAAGCCGGGCAGGCGCTCGACGTCCAGCGGGGTGGTCAGGGTCAGGCCATGGGGCGCGTACCGGGTCGGCCGGGACTCGATGGAGAGCTGGGCCAGCCGTTCGCGGTAGGACGCGGGCTGCTCGACGGTGGCGTTGACCCGCAGCGTCATGGGCGGATGGGTGGCGAGCCGTTCGCCGATTTCAACGGCTCGCTCCTCGCCCCAGTCGGCGGCGAGCATGCCGAACAGCCAGTCCGGCAGGCGGGCACGCACGGCCGGCGGCGCGGCGCCCAGCGGCGTTTCCCCCGCCTCGACCTGGCGCACCGCGCGTCGCAGTACTGCGTTGACCAGGCCGGTCGCCCAGTTATGGTTGAGTTCCCGGGCCGCATGCACCGCCGCATTGACGACCCGCGAGGGTTCTCGTTTCGAGCCGGTCAGACGCTCGAGCCCGACCACCAGCAGCATGCCCACGTCGACCGCGCGCGGATTCAAGGCACGGTCGAGCAATTGATCCCGCCACCAGGCGAGTTGCTCGTAGTGGCGCAGCACCTCGTAGCTCATCGCCTGGACGACGCTGCGGTGCGCGGCCTGGGCGCGACCGGTCAGCTCCGGGAGCACCTGATCGAGCGAACGTCCATGCTCGACCACCTGCAACAGCCCCTCGGCGACCAAGGCCTCGGGCGAGCGGGGCCGGCCCGTGCCGCCGTCGGGGCGACGGCGCGATCGATCGCCTCTCGTCGCCCCTCCACGCCGAGGGCCCGCGGCGCCTTTCGACCCCTGATTCGGCCCACGATTCGACCCACTGTTTGGCTCGTCAGTCGCCAAGCCGCACCCCCTCGAGTTTCCGACCGCGGGCGAAGTCCGCCGCGTCGATGGGCCGTCCGCCCGCACGTTGGACGCGGTTGATCTCGAGCCCGCCGTCGCCGGCCTGGACGACCATGCCGCCCTCGGAAACGGCCAGCACCTCGCCCGGGACCGCGCCTTTGCGTCCGTCGGCAAGCCGCGCACCCCACAGGCGCAGCGTCTGACCGTCGAGCGTGGTCTGGGCCACCGGCCACGGGTTGAAGGCACGCACGCGGCGCTCGATCAAACCGGCCGATTCGCGCCAGTCCACGCGGGCCTCGGCCTTGGCGAGCTTGGCCGCGTAGCAGCTTTGTGTGTCGTCCTGCGGCTCCGGGGCGCCCTCGCCGGTGACGATGCGTTCCAACGCCTCGATCAGCGCGGTCGCGCCCAAGGGGGCCAGCCGGTCGTGCAGGCTGCCGGCGGTGTCCTCGGGCTGGATCGGCTCGGGCATCTTGTGCCACATCGGCCCGGTATCGAGCCCGGCCTCCATCTGCATGATGGTGATGCCGGTCTCGGTGTCGCCGGCCTCGATCGCGCGATTGATCGGCGCCGCCCCGCGCCAGCGCGGCAGCAGGGAGGCATGGATGTTGATCGCGCCGAACCGGGGCAGGTCAAGCACGGACGGCGGCAGGATCAGCCCGTAGGCGGCAACGACCAGCAGGTCGGGTTGATACTCGGCCAGACGGGTCTGGGCGTTCTCGTCGCGCAGCGAGACCGGCTGCTCGACCGGGAGCCCCAGCTCGAGCGCGGCCCGCTTGACCGGTGAGGCAGTCAGCTTCTTGCCGCGTCCGGACGGACGATCGGGCTGGGTGTAGGCGGCGACCAGTTCGAGCGACTCGCCACCGATCGCTCCCTGGCGGGCGAGTGCCTCGAGCGCCGGCACGGCGAAATCCGGCGTACCGCAGTAGATCACGCGCAGCGTCATACGCGCTCCCGGCGCGCGGCCTTTTCCATCTTCTTGCGAATGCGCTGCTGCTTGAGCGGCGAGAGGTAATCGATGAACAGGCGACCGTCCAGGTGGTCGAGTTCGTGCTGGAAGCAGATCGCCAGCAACCCATCGATCTCCCGCTCGAACGTCTTGCCCGCGGCATCCTGGGCACGCACGCGAATGCGCTCGGCACGGGTTATGGTCTCGTTGATCTCCGGGATCGACAGGCAGCCTTCCTCGGACTCGATCGCGCCTTCCAAGGCGAGGATCTCGGGGTTGACGAACGCCTGGGCGCCGCTGCGATCCTCGCTCACGTCGGCGACGAACAGCCGACGGTGCTCGTCGATCTGGGTCGCCGCGAGACCGATGCCCCGCTGCTCGTACATGGTCTGGAACATGTCCTCGACCAGTTCGGCCAGCGCCGGCTCGAAGGAATCGACCGGGCGGGCGACCTTTCGCAACCGCTCGTCGGGGTAGATGAGGATATCTCGCAGACTCATACGCCGTTCACCAGAAAGTGACACCTCGCCCCCGAGCCAGCTGGAGCGCGGGGGCGAAATCTTTTACATCAAACCGTATTTGGGGATACATTGTACGCCAGCACCCGGCTGAACCCAGATGCCCGTCGACAAAACACGCGGGCGACCCGGAGCCGGGTCGCTCTCGACCGGATACCAAGGACGTTGTAACGATGAGATCGACCAAAGGACTCCCCCTGGCACTCGCCCCGGCACTCGCGCTCGCGGGCCTCGTGCCGTTTACCGCCATCCTCTCGGGCTGCGCCGGCATCGACGAGGACGACGCGATCAACCCGCGCGAGCCCTACGCGGCCGAGGCCTTGCCCTTAGGCGCCGAACGTGGCCCGGTCAAGCGCACGCTCACCGCCGAGGAAACCCGCGATCAGTTCCGCGACCTCGCCGCGGAGGACTACGTGGTCAAGAAGGGCGACACCCTCTGGTCGATCGCCAACCACTTTCTGAAAGACCCCTACTACTGGCCCGAGATCTGGTACGGCAACCAGGAGATCGAGAACCCCCATCGCATCTACCCGGGCGACCGCATCACCATCATGTTCGTGGGCGATCGACCGCGGCTGGCCGTGGGCCTGCGCCCGCACATCCGTTACGAATCGCTGCCGCCGGCGGTCTCTGCCGTACCGCTCGAACTGGTCCGTCCGTTCTTGAGCTACGACCAGGTGCTCGACCAGTCGGATTTCGAGGCCGCACCATACATCCTCGCCAACCGTGAAGGCGCGCTCCACGCGAGCACCGGCGATACCGTATACGCCCGGGGCATCGAGGATCAGCGCAAGCGGTTCGCCGTCGTGTCCCAGGGCAAGGCGCTGCGAGACGGACGTACCGACGAACTGCTCGGCTACCGGGCGATCTTCAAGGGCGAGGCGAACCTGGTGGAAGCGGGCGATCCGGCCACGCTCACGCTCGCCGACACCGTCCGCGAAATCGAGGAAGGCAATCGCCTGGTCGAGATGACGCCCGAGGCCTTTACCAGCGACGTCACGCCACAGATCCCGGCTTTCCCCATCGATGCGCGCATCATTCTCCTGCCGGACGCGATCACGCAGATCGGCAACCAGCAGGTCGCCATCATCGACCGCGGCGCCGACAATGGCGTCTCTCCCGGCGACCTGTTGCAGATCAGCAAGCGTGGCCGAGTGGTCGAGGACCGCTTCGGTCCCGACGAGGCAGTGGTGCGACTGCCCGACTACCCGATCGGCAGCGCCATGGTCTTCCGGGTCTACGATCGCGTCAGCTACGCCCTGGTCATCAAGGCCACCAAGCCGATCCACGCCGGCGACCTCGCGCAGACGCCGGTCCAGGGCGACACTCTTTAAGGGGTGCCCGAGGCACCGACCCCACCACCCGGCCAGCCGGCCCCGCCCGACGCGCTGATCGAGCTGCTCTCGATCGACGGCATGGGGCCACGTCGGCTCGACCGGCTGCTGGCCCACTTCGGCTCGCCCGACGCGGCGCTCGGCGCCCCTCGCCGGGAATGGCGCGACGCCGGGCTGCCCGAGCCGCTCACCCGCGAGCGCCCCGACCCCGCGAGAACTCGACGGATTCGCGACTGGCTCGACGACGCCCCCGATCATCACCTCGTGGCGCGTAACGCCTCGGCCTTCCCCGAATCCCTCGACGACCTGCCCGATGCCCCGGCCGCCCTGTTCGCCCGGGGACGGGTCGAGGCTTTGCGTGAGCCGCAGATCGCCATGGTCGGCTCCCGGACCCCGACCACCGGCGGCCGACAGAACGCCCGCGCCTTCGCGCGACATCTGGCCCGCCAGGGACTGGTGATTACCAGCGGACTCGCACTGGGCATCGACGGCGAAGCCCACCAGGGCGCCCTCGATGTCGGCGGCAGCACGATCGCGGTGCTCGGCTCGGGCATCGATCGGCTCTACCCGTCGCAGCACCGCGATCTGGCCGAGCGGATCGTCGCCGGCGGCGGGCTGATCCTCTCGGAGTGGCTGCCGGGCACCGAGCCGCGTCGCGGACATTTCCCGCGCCGAAACCGCCTGATCAGCGGGCTGGCGAGCGGCGTGCTGGTGGTGGAAGCCTCCGTCCAGAGCGGCTCGCTGATCACCGCACGGCTGGCCGGCGAACAGGGCCGCGAGGTCTTCGCCATTCCCGGGTCGATCCACAACCCGCTCGCCCGTGGCTGCCATCGCCTGATTCGCGAAGGGGCCAAGCTGGTGGAAACCGGGCAGGACCTGCTCGAGGAGCTCGCCCCCGCACTGCGTCGACAGCTCGAGGCCCTGGATACGCCGGCGCCCCCATCGCAAGCCAACGAGACGCCCGCGCCTCGGCGAGACCCGCAGCAAGCCCGTATCCTCGATCTGCTCGGCCACGACCCGCAGCCGGCCGACACCTTGATCGAGGCGAGCGGATTGACCGCCGGGGAGGTTTCCTCCATCCTCCTCATGCTTGAACTGGCGGGCGAGGTTTCCACCCTGCCGGGCGGCCTGTATGCACGCACGAGCCAGGCCTGACTCGGGACCCGAGCCGGCCTCATGCCCGAAATTACCAAGCCGCGCGTGCCCGGGGCGTCGCACCTGGGAACGGGGATTCCCATTGTGCGGCGGACGAACGCCATGCCTCACTGCGCAATTCGAGGCAGGCAGCGGGGCGGCATCCGGGCGCCGCTGGCCCCGGGGTAGCCCGGGGTAGCCCGGGTGGTCACCGGTGGTCACGGCCAACCGCGCCCCGCCATTCGTACCTGCCGCCGACCCGCTCCGTTTCCCGACCGCGCGGGCTCACGCCATCACGTTCCGGTAAGCCGATGAAAGAAACCGTTCTCGACCTGTTGATGTTCCTCTTCGAGAATTACATGGAAGACGAGGACCGCTTCCCCCCGCAAAATGAGCGTGCCGGACTGCAGATGAAGCTGCTCGAGGCCGGCTTCGACCACGACGAGATCGACGACGCGTTCGGGTGGCTGGAGGGTGTGCTGGAACAAGGCGGGCTTGCCGACCCCGAACGCGACCAGGCCTTCCGGGTCTACAACGACGACGAGCAGATGGTGCTCGATGTCGATGCCCGTGGCTTTCTGATGCAACTCGAACAGATCGGGGTGCTCTCACCATCGAGCCGGGAAACCGTGATCGAGCGCGCCATGGCCCTCGACGAGGACGAGATCGACGTCGAGCGTCTCAAGTGGATCGTGCTCCTGGTGCTGTTCGCCAAGCCCGGGGAGGAACAGGCGTTCGCCTGGATGGAGGACCTGGTCTTCGACGACGCCGCCATCCTGCATTGACGAGACCCACCGCGCCCAGAGCGCGGCGGGGCGAGAATGAGGCAAACAGGCAGTCGACCCGTCCAAGCCGTGACCCGGGACCGATATCTGCTACGTTGTCTCACCGAGGCCGGGCACGAACCGACCGAACAGGGGATGCACGCCATGCAACGAACCTCTCGCCTCGACCCGGGTCGACACACGCCGAGCGACACCGTATTTCCAAGTAACGAAGACATTCTATGAGCGAAAACCTGGTCATCGTCGAGTCGCCCGCCAAGGCGAAGACGATCAAGAAATACCTCGGCCCCGGCTTTGAGGTGCTGGCCTCCTACGGTCACGTGCGCGATCTGGTGCCCAAGAACGGCGCAGTCGATACCGAGCACGATTTCGCGATGAACTACACCGTCATCGACAAGAACAAAAAGCACGTCGACGCCATCAAGAAGGCACTGAAAAAGGCCGACACCCTGCTGCTCGCCACCGACCCCGACCGCGAAGGCGAGGCCATCTCCTGGCACCTCCACGAACTGTTGAAGGACAGCGGCCTGCTCAAGGACAAGCAAGCCAAGCGCGTGGTGTTCTACGAGATCACCAAGCGCGCCGTGCAGGAGGCGATCGCCCATCCGCGCGGACTGGCCCAGGAACTGATCGACGCCCAGCAGGCGCGCCGGGCGCTCGACTACCTGGTGGGCTTCAACCTCTCGCCGCTGCTTTGGAAGAAGATCAACCCGGGCCTGTCGGCCGGCCGAGTACAGAGCCCGGCCCTGCGGATGATCGTCGAGCGCGAGCAGGAGATCGAGGCCTTCACCCCGCGCGAGTACTGGTCGATCGCCGCCGACTGCCGCACCGGCGAGCTGCCGTTCGCCGCCCGCCTCTACCAGCTCGACGGCAAGAAGGTTTCCCAGTTTTCGCTCGAGGACGAGGCCTCCGCGACCGCGGCGCGCGAACGCCTGCAAGCGGCCGCCGACGGCACGCTGACCGTCGACAAGGTCGATCGCCGCGAACGCAAGCGCCACGCCGCCCCGCCGTTCACCACCTCCACCATGCAGCAGGAAGCGGTGCGCAAGCTCGGCCTGTCCGCCTCGCGCGCCATGCGCGTCGCCCAGGAACTCTACGAGGGCGTCGACATCGGCCAGGGCACCGTGGGCCTGATCACCTACATGCGGACCGACTCGGTCAACCTGTCGAACGACGCGATCGGCGAGATCCGCCAGCACATCGGGGAAAGCTACGGCGCCGACTACGTGCCGGAAACCCCCAACCAGTACCGCACCAAGTCGAAGAATGCCCAGGAGGCCCACGAGGCCATCCGCCCGACCTCGATCGCCAACGCGCCCGACAAGGTGCGCGCATTCCTCAACCGCGACCAGTTCCGTCTCTACGAGATGATCTTCAAGCGCACGCTGGCCTCGCAGATGAATCCGGCGATCTTCGACCAGGTCTCCGTGGATCTCGCCGCCGGCACCGAGCACAGTTTCCGCGCGACCGGCTCGACCCTGAAGTTCCCCGGCTTTATCGCCGCCTACCGCGAGGACGAGGACGACCAGGCATCGGACAAGGACGACGACCGTCGCCTGCCGCCGCTTGAGGAAGGCCAGCAGATCGATCTTGCCGAGATCAAGGCCACCCAGCACTTCACCGAGCCGCCGCCACGCTTTACCGAGGCGAGCCTGGTCAAGACGCTCGAGCAGTACGGCATCGGGCGGCCATCGACCTACGCCAGCATCATCTCGACGCTGCGCTCGCGCGAGTACGTGGAGCTCGAACAGCGCCGCTTCAAGCCCACCGACATGGGCCGAGTGGTCAACGGCTTTCTGACCGAGTACTTCCGCGACATCGTCGACTACGAGTTCACCGCGAAGCTCGAGGACGAACTCGATGCCGTCTCGCGCGGCGAGGCCGACTGGGTGCCGCTGCTGCGCGAGTTCTGGGAGCCGTTCGCCGAACGGGTCGAGCACACCCAGCAGAACGTATCCCGCCAGGAGGCGGCCCAGGGCCGCGAGCTGGGCACCGACCCGAAGAGCGGCAAGCCGGTGGTCGCCCGCCTGGGACGCTTCGGGCCGTTCGTGCAGATCGGCAGCAAGGACGACGAGGAGAAGCCCAAGTTCGCCTCGCTGCGCCCGCACCAGAGCATCGCGACCATCACGCTCGACGAGGCGATGGAGCTGTTCAAGCTGCCGCGCGAACTGGGCGAGACGCCCGAGGGGGAGCCCGTACAAGCCAATATCGGTCGCTTCGGCCCCTACGTGAAGTTCGGTAACAAGTTCGCCTCACTGGGCAAGGACGACGACCCCTACACCGTCGATCTGCCGCGCGCGCTCGAGATCATCGAGGTCAAGAAACTCGCCGAGAAGAATCGCATCATCACCGACTTCGGCGACGGCATCCAGGTGCTCAACGGTCGCTACGGCCCCTACGTCTCGGACGGCAAGAAGAACGCCAAGATTCCCAAGAACGACGATCCCAAGGCGATCACCCACGAGCAGGCGATCGAGATGATCGCCCAGGCGCCTGAACGCAAGGGCCGGGGTCGCAAGGCCGCTCCCAAGGCCGCTGCCAAGAAGACGACGACCACCAAGACGGCGGCCAAGTCGACCACCAAGGCGACGGCCAAGAAGACCGCGAGCAAGACCACAACCAAGCAGGCGACGGCGAAAAAGGCCCCGGCCAAGAAGGCCACCGCCAAGAAGAGCGCGCCGAAAAGCGCCTCCGGGGACAAGGCCGAATGAGCATCCAGTCGCCCTTCCAGCTGCGCGAGATCACCCGACACCTCGACGACGGAGGCCTGATCGCCTACCCGACCGAAGCAGTCTTCGGCCTCGGCTGCGACCCGCTCGACGGGCACACAGTCATGCGCCTGCTGGCCCTGAAACAGCGCGAGGTGGGCAAGGGCCTGATCCTGATCGCCGACACGCCGGAGATGCTTCTGCCCTTCGCCGCGGTGAGCGCCGAGGAATGGGATAGCATCGCAGCCGACTGGCCGGCGGCGCGCACCGTGATCGTGCCGGCGGCCGACGGCGTGCCGGCCTGGCTGACCGGCGGGCGCAAGGAGATCGCCCTGCGCGTACCGGCCCACGAGACGGCACGCGCGATCAGTCGCGCCTTCGGCGGGGCGATCGTCTCGACCAGCGCCAACGTCAGCGGCCGACCGGCGGCACGCGACGCGCTCGCCGCCCGCCGCCAATTCGCCCGGGCGGATGTCCGGATCATTCCGGGGCAGGTCGACCGGCGCGCCCGGCCCTCGCAGATCGTCCATTGGCCCACCAGGCGGACCATCAGGAGCTGACATGGCGGACAACCAGGCCGATACACAGGCCGACCTCCAGGCCATTCGTGACTACCTCGTCGACCTGCAGGACCGTATCGTTGCAGGCCTGGAGAGCCAGGAGGACGGCACGCGCTTTCTGCACGATGACTGGAAGCGCCCGCCTGGCGATCACCTCAACGGCGAAGGCCGCGGGCGGATCCTCGAGGACGGCAGCACCTTTGAGCGCGCCGGGATCAACTTCTCGCATGTGACCGGCAACAAGCTGCCACCCTCGGCCACCGCCCATCGGCCGGATCTTGCCGGCGGCTCGTTCGAGGCGATGGGCGTCTCGCTGGTGATTCACCCGCGCAACCCCTATGCGCCCACTTCACATGCCAACGTGCGTTTCTTCCAGGCGCAGAAAGAGGGGGTCGAGCCGGTGTGGTGGTTCGGCGGCGGTTTCGACCTGACGCCCTACTACGGTTTTACCGAAGATGCCGTGCACTGGCACGAACAGGCCGAGGCGGCCTGCCGGCCGTTTGGCGACGACCACTATCCGCGCTTCAAGCAGTGGTGCGACGAGTACTTCTGGCTAAAGCATAGGGCCGAGCCGCGCGGGATCGGCGGCCTGTTCTTCGACGACTACGGCGCCGACGGCCAGGTCGACTTCGACACCGCCTTCGGCTTCATGCGCTCGGTGGCCGACCACTACCTGCCCGCCTACCTGCCGCTGGTGGAACGGCGCAAGGACACGCCCTATGGCGAGCGCGAGCGCGATTTTCAGGCCTACCGGCGCGGCCGTTACGTCGAATTCAACCTGGTCTACGACCGTGGCACGCTGTTCGGACTGCAGTCAGGCGGGCGCACCGAATCGATCCTGATGTCGATGCCGCCGCGCGCCGCCTGGCGCTACGACTACCACCCGGAACCCGGCAGCGAGGAGGCCCGTCTCTACGACGAGTTTCTCCGCCCGCGCGACTGGCTGGCCGAACGGTAATCCAATTGCCGAATCCCTGTGGGAGCGGGCCTCGCCCGCGAATCGCGCGAAACGCGCGAGTCCTGCCCTACCCTTGCCGTCATATCCCACGGGGACGGCGGCTGACGCCGCCTTCGCGGGCAAGGCCCGCTCCCACAGAAAAGGGCGAACCCGCCGGGGGTTCGCCCTTCTTCATTCCAGGATGACTTCGAGACGGGCTTGCGCTAGTCCAGCCGTTCGAGCGCATGCGCCGAGTCGACCGGGATAAACCAGTCCTGGTAGCGGTTGCTATGGTGCACGATCCAGCCGCGGGCTCGCAGGGTCTCGCCTGCCAGCGCCTCGAAATCCCAACCGGGGAAACGCGCGAGGTCGGACTTGTCGACGCGCACGGCTACCCGACCCTCCAGGTTGAGCCAGATATTGCGCCGGCTCTCGCCCACCGATTCCACCCGGCCGCGGACAATCGCCGCGCCCTGCACCGCCTCGGGAATGCCCTGTGCCGAGGGCAACCCCGGATCGTAGGCAGGCAGCGACCAGAGGCCGAGGGCGTCATCCCGCGCCAAGGCTTCGTGCGCGAGCAGGCAGTCGGCCAGCTCGAGATTGGGGGCGACGAATACCGCCATGGCCATGCCTTGCTCGAGCAACCGTGCCTGTACCGAGCGGCCGTCGGGAAGATACAGGTAGGACAGCCGGCGACCGTAGCGGTCCTCGCCCTCGGTGGCATCGACCACGCGCACGCGGTTGCGGGCGTCGGCCAGCAACGCGCGCAGCGCCTGCTGTGCCTTGCGGGCGTAGGGTTCGTCCTCTGTCCCGTCACGGCCGACCTCCGGGGTGTCGATACCCACCAGACGCACCCGGTCGCCGTTGGTCAACCGGACGGTATCGCCATCGTTGACGTATGCGACCGTGGCCATGCGTCCCTCGGCCCCAGTGGGTCGACAATCGGCGGCCGACAGCGGATCGGCAACCAGGACGAGAAGGACCAGCCAGACAGCAAAAAGGGCACCGGGGAAACCCACGATGCCCTTTCGATGCGCCCGCCCGAGTGGCAGAAGCGCGCCCACGATGACCTTAGCTCTTCTTCTGGCCGTAGCGGTTGCGGAACTTGTCCACCTGCTTGGCCATGCTGCCCTCGGAGCGCTTGCCGGTGAAGAACGGGTGACTCGCGGAAGAGACGTCCATCTTGACCAGCGGGTACTCGTTGCCGTCTTCCCACTTGATGGTTTCGCGCGACTTGATGGTCGAACGGGTCAGGATGGCGAAATCCGCCGCGACGTCCTGGAACACCACCGGCTGATAGGTCGGGTGAATGCCTTCTTTCATCTCGATTCTGCCCTTGGTAAAGGTTCGAAAGTTGGGTCGGATACCGCCCGCGGCGGCATCTCAAGTTGATCGTCTTCGGGATCGCCCCGATTCGGGGCCACCATCCGAGCCGCCGGAAGTCAGCCCCGGGGATCAGCCCCAGGAATCATCCCCGGGAATCATCCAAATAGGATTCACCACGGGCGCACGCGGCCGGGACGGCCAAGGCGCGAGATTCTACCCAAACTGCGATCGCGACACAAGGCACCGCCCCGTTTCGTGAATCGGGAGATCACGGGGTACGCGCCAGCGCCCACACCGCCACCGACTCGGCCCCACCCTGGCGCAGCTGGGCCGCCAGGGCGCCGACGCTAGCGCCGGTGGTCAGCACGTCGTCGACGATCGCCACGGTGCGCGGCACGGGCGCATCGACCACGAACGCCCCGGCCAGCGCCCGCCTTCGCTCCCGAGCCGACCGCATGGCAAGCGAACCGGTATCGCGCACCCGTTGCACGCCACGGGCCATCAGCGGGGTGCCGAGCGAACGAGCAAGGGCGTCGGCCAGCAACCAGGCCTGGTTGAAACCGCGCCGGCGCCGTTGTGCCGGGTGCAGCGGCATGGGCACCAGGGCATCGGGCAGACTCTCGCGGGGCAGCGCCGCGATCGCGCTGGTCAAGGTCGCCTGCAACAACGGCAGGACGCTCAGGTCACGGTGGTATTTCAGGCGATGCACCAGCTCGCGCGCGACCGGATCCAGATCGATCGCCGCAACCACTTGGGCGAACGGCCAGGGCCGCGCGGCGCAGGCGCCACAGGGTCCGGTCTCGGCCGCGTCGGGCAGGCACAGCCCGCAGGAGTGGCAGCGCGGCAAACCCGCCAGGGCGTGCCATTCGCGCAGGCAGTCGGGGCAGAGCCCGTCGGGCTCGACGGTATCGCGTCGGCAGAGATGACAGGGCGCGTCGAACCAGCGCCCGCGTCGCGAGGACATCCCTTTCATGGTAGCCTGCTCATGGTAACCTGCATCCCATCTGCATATTTATAGGTCGAAGGAAATGAACGAGGACGCGCGCGCTCAACCGATCGATTCCGACGACGAGCACACCCCGACCCGGGTCTCGGGTCGCTCGGCCCGCCGCGCCGCGACCTGGTTCAACTGGGGCAACATCGTCGCCATGCTCGTACCGTTGCCGCTGGCGATCTTCTGGACCGGCCTGTCGATGCTGATCTACGCGCTCAACCGGCATCATCCCAATCCCAAGGTGGGCTACTACACCCAGTGGGCAGCCTACCGCTTCTACGGGGTCGCCGGATCGGCCGTGGCCATCGCCGCTTTCGCCCCGCCCCACCTGACGTTCTACCTGGTCGTCTGGGCCGTGGCGGCACTGATCATCATCCCCTGGTCGCTTTACGACCTCTACCGGATCAAGCAAGATACCTGGGAAGACTCCTACACCGAGCCACCTGAATCGTTCGAGGACGACTGATCGAATGACCCGCCCGCGCTGGACCAAACCGCAAGCACTCGACCTGTTCGCCAAACCCTTCAACGACCTGCTGTTCCAGGCGCAGACGGTGCATCGCGAGCACTTCGATCCCAACGCGGTCCAGGTCAGCACCCTGCTCTCGATCAAGACCGGCGCCTGCCCGGAAGACTGCAAGTACTGCTCACAGAGCGCCCGCTACGACACGGGCCTGGAGCGCGAGCGACTGCTGCCACTCGACGAGGTGCGTGTTGCCGCCCGTCGGGCGCGCGAAAAGGGCGCATCGCGTTTCTGCATGGGCGCGGCCTGGCGCAATCCCACCGACACCCAGCTCGAGCGGGTCATCGACATGGTGCAGGTGGTCAAGCAGACCGGCATGGAGGCCTGCGTCACGCTCGGCATGTTAAAGCCCCACCAGGCCACGCGCCTCAAGGAAGCCGGGCTCGACTACTACAACCACAACATCGACACCTCGGCCGAGTACTACGACCAGGTGATTACCACCCGCTCGATCGAGGACCGCCTCGAAACACTCGACCACGTCCGCCAGGCGGGCATCAACGTCTGTTCCGGCGGCATCCTCGGCATGGGTGAATCCCGCGAGGATCGCGCCTCGTTCCTGACCACGCTGGCCAACCTCGAACGCGCACCGGAATCCGTGCCGCTGAACATGCTGGTGCGCATTCCGGGCACGCCGCTCGCCGATGTGCCGGCACTCGACCCGATCGAGTTCATCCGCACCATCGCCGTTGCCCGCATCCTGATGCCAAGCTCGCACGTCCGGCTGTCCGCGGGGCGCGAGGGGCTGAGCGAGGCGATCCAGGCCTGGTGCTTCTTCGCCGGTGCCAACAGCATCTTCTACGGCGAAACGCTCCTGACCACCGAAAACGCCGATGCCGCGGCCGACGAGGCGATGTTCGAAAAGCTCGGCCTCGTCCCGCTAATCCCTGACGGCTGCCAGCTCGACCAGCCAGCCGACAGCGAACCGGCCTCCGTGTCGGCCTGATCGGCACCGTTACCGAAGGCTCGCACGGGTCGCGACGGACCTACCCGGTCGGTCGCGGCCCGTTTTAGGCATTCCTCAAACCCACTGTGGGAGCGGGCCTCGCCCGCGAAGGCGACCTCAGTCGCCGTCCTGTGCCGATCTGCCTCGCGGCGCGGTTCGGATTGCGGCTCGCGGCGCGGTTCGCCTGCGAGGCAAGCTCCCACAAAGAGCTCCAGGCGCCGTAGGAGCGGCTTTAGCCGCGAAATGCCGAAGCGTCACCCGACCCCATCGCGCCTGAAGGCGCTCCTACGCCCTGCCCAACCGCATCCCGCTCAACCCCGCATGTCGAGAGATCGTACGGGCCGTGACGGACCTCCTGGTCGGTCGCGGCCCGTTTTGTTAGGCATTCCTCAAACCCACTGTGGGAGCGGGCCTCGCCCGCGAAGGCGACCTCAGTCGCCGTCCTGTGCCGATCTGCCACCCGGGACCCGCGCCTCGGGGTGCGGTTCGGGGCGTGGTTCGCCTGCGAGGCAAGCCCCCACAAAGAGCTCCAGGCGCCGTAGGAGCGGCTTTAGCCGCGAAATGCCGAGGCATCACCCGATCCCATCGCGCCTGAAGGCGCTCCTACGCCCTGCCCAACCGCATCCTGCCCAACCGCATGTCGAGAGTCAGCCGGGCCCACTATTGACCGTCGCGACCCACGTCGATCTCCAGCTTGTCCGGCGCCAGGCACACCTCGTCATCGCAGGCCTGGATTTCGATCTGCAGGCGTTCCGGCACGTCACCGACGATCGGCACGCGCAGGGTCAGCTCACCTTCGTAGACGTCGATCGACTCTGTGGCGAACGCTGCGCGGAAGGGCTGGCCCGGCGGGTAGTCGATCGGCCCGATCTCGCCGTCCGGGGCGGTAATGCGCGTCGGCACCAGGTAGTCCTCGCTGGCTGGGTTGGCGTTGACATGAAAGCCGGGATCAATGACCAGCCGCACCTCGACCGCCTCGCCCCCCGGGGTCACCTGTGCCGAGACCTTGACGTGATCGCGCGAGGCACCCGGCCCGGTTGGTTCGGGCGCCGCGAGCTCGGTGGCAAATCGCTCGACTGCCTCGGCGCGCGACGGGCGGGCCAGCTCGCCGACCAGCCAGCCCCAGGCCGCCGGTTCGGCGGCCACCTCGCCGGCGAAGCCTGCCAGCGCCGTCACCGCGCGCCGCTGGCGTGCCGGGGCATCCATAACCAACCCCAGGTCGAGCAGGAACACCACCGCCTGGCTATGCCCGGATGGACCCACCTCGTCACCCAGCAGCGGCGGGCTGATCGAGAGACCCGCGGCCTCCTCGCCCAATGCCCGCTCTTGCAAATGACCGGCCTGGTCGACGAACCGAGTCTCGAGGGCGTTGGCGACCCGTTGGGCACGGAACAGCCATTTCAGCTCGTGTTGGCTGGCGTAGAGCGACAACATCAGCCGGCCGGTCGCAGCGTAGTCGGCGAGGAATGCCTCGCCACCGACCTCGCCGGCGTACGCCTGCCGTGACAACCGCCCGGCCGGCTCGTCCCAAAGCTCATTCCATAGCCATTCGCCGACCTCGACCGCCCGCTCGGCCGCATCGGGCCGATCGAGTGGTTGCGCGGCGGCCAGCAGGCCCAACCCGGCCAGCGCGTTGAGCTCGGCGACGCGCTTGCGGTCCCGGTCGGGCTGCCCGCGGGCCTGACGCGCCGCGAGCAACGCGGCATATTCCGGGGACAGCGGCGCTATCTCGTCGGCCAGTCGGCCTGCGGCGAGCGCGTCCAGCGCCTTGCCCGGGCGCAGGTTGAGGACTTCACCGTCGGGCGGCTCGTGATCGATACGGCTCTCCGGCAGTTCCACCAGCTCGTGCCAGTCCAGAAAATCGGCCGCGCGCGGGCCCAGCACCGAACGGATCTTGTCGACCGTGAAGACGTAGCCCTTGCCCTCGATGCCATCGAGCGACGCGCTCTCGGCGGTGTAGAAACCGCCATTCTCTGACCACAGCCGCCGATTGAGGTACTCGATGCTGCGACCGGCGACGCGCTCGTACCACGGTTTGCCCAAGCGCGTGCCGGCCCGGGCGTACAACCCGATCAGCTGCGCGTTGTCGAGCAGCATCTTCTCGAAGTGCGGCACCTGCCACTGTGGATCGACCGTGTAACGGTGAAAGCCGCCGCCGACGTGATCGAACAGCGCGCCGATGGTCATCGCCGCCAGGGTCTGGTCGAGCATCTCCGCTGCCGACACATCGCCAAAGTCGTCGCCCGACTCGACGGCTGATAGCAACAGGGAAAGTGCCGGCGACTGCGGAAAGCGGCTCGACTGGCCCGCCGGGGCGAAGCCGCCCGCCAGCGGGTCGAAAGTCTGCCGCAGCGACTCGACCGCCCGCTCCCGCCAGGCGACCGGGTCGAGGCGTGCCGGGTCGATGCCGCTGGCGCCCGCTTGCTCGCGCAACCGGTCGGCGATGCGCCCGGCCCGCTCGAGCAACGGCCCGCGGTCGTTCTGCCATTGGGCCGACAGCCGTTGGAGGATCTGCGGGAAGCTCTCGCGCCCGGGCAGCGGCTCGGGCGGGAAGTAGCTGCCGGCGAAGAACGGCTCGAGATCGGGGGTGAGAAACACGTTGTTGGGCCAGCCGCCGCCCCCGCCCAGGGCCTCGGTGGCCTGCATCAGCACCCGGTCGAGGTCGGGGCGCTGTTCGCGGTCGACCTTGATGTTGACAAACCCCGCGTTCATCACCGCAGCGATCTCCGGGTTCTCGTAGAGCTCGCGCTCGGCGACGTGGCACCAGTAGCAGGTGGAGTAGCCCACGGAAACGAAGATGGGCTTGTTCTCGCGACGGGCGCGATCGAGGGCCTTCTGTCCCCAGGGATACCAGTCGACCGGGTTGTCGGCATGGTCACGCAGGTAGTCCGAGGCCGTGTCGGCGAGCCGGTTTTCGGCCGCTGTCGGGTTGGCGAGCCCAGCGGCCACCAGGCAACACAGCCCGGCCAGCAGTGTCGGCAGACGGTGGGTGAACGAATGGGAGGGGAACATGAGCATCGGTGACCTCGCCTAGACCCCGAGAATGGCACAGACGATACCGAAATGCGGACCAGTGCTAGGCTTCATTCGTCATCGACATCAAGGGATCGCCATGTTCGAAGCCGCCGAGCTCGGTCGCTGCCTGTCCAAGTCCGACTACCGCGAGGCCGAACCGGAACTGCGCGCCCGGCTGCTCGATGCCCAGCGCCGGGCCCGCGCCGCTGGCGTGCCGGTGCTACTGCTGATCACCGGCGTGGCCGGGGCGGGCAAGGGCGAGCTGGTCAACCGCCTGCATGAGTGGCTCGACTCGCGCAATCTGCGCACACACGTCTTCTGGGACGAAACCGACGAGGAGAAGCAGCGCCCGCGCTGGTGGCGCTACTGGCGGGCGATGCCGGCCGCCGGCGAGATCGGGATCCTGTTCGGCGGCTGGTACGCGAAACTGATGGACGACGCCCGCCACGCTCGACTGGACGAGGACGGCATCGAGGGCGAACTCGCCCGCATCCGCCAGGTGGAACAGATGCTGGTCGACGGCGGCACACTGCTGGTCAAGTTCTGGCTGCACTTGCCCGGCCGCGAGCAGGCCCGCCGGGTCGAGGCGCGCCGTCGCGATCCCAAGAGCCACTGGCGCATGGCCCCGGAAACCGCCCGCGAGGCGAACCACTACGACGCGTTCATCGATCTCGCCACCCGAGTGGTCCGCGAGACCGACACCGGCGAGGCGCCCTGGTACCTGATCGAGGCTACCGATCGACCCTTCCGCGACCTGACCGTAGGCCAGACCCTGCAACGTGCGATCGAGACGCGGTTGAGCGCGCGCCGCGAGCCGACCGACGTCACGGTGTCGCATGCCCCGGCCCTGCCCGCGGCCGAGAGTGCCCGCACCACGATCCTCGACCGGGTCGACACCGATCTCGCCCTGCCGAAACCCGAGTACAAGCGACACAAGCAAACGCTGAACGCACGGCTCAACCGGCTCGGCTGGGAGGGATTCGAGGCCCGCCACCCCGTCGTGGCTGTCTTCGAAGGCTGGGACGCGGCCGGCAAGGGCGGCACCATCCGGCGCCTGACCGAAGCGCTCGATGCCCGCCTGTACACCGTCGTACCCATCGCCCAGCCGAGCGACGAGGAAGCGGCCCACCACTACCTGTGGCGCTTCTGGCGCCAACTGCCGCGCGACGGCTACTGGACCCTCTTCGACCGCTCCTGGTACGGCCGCGTGCTGGTCGAGCGGGTCGAAGGCCTCACCCCAGAACCCGACTGGGCGCGCGCCTACCACGAGATCAACACCTTCGAGGAACAGCTCGCCGAACACGGCGTCACCCTGCTCAAGTTCTGGCTCCACATCACGCCGGACGAGCAGCTCCAGCGCTTCGAAGCGCGCGCCGAGACGCCCCACAAACAGCACAAGATCACCGCCGAGGACTGGCGCAATCGCGAGAAGTGGAGCGACTACGAGGCCGCGATCAACGAGATGGTGGTGCGCACCTCCACCGAATTCGCGCCGTGGCACATCATCCCGGCGAACGACAAGCGCCATGCGCGCATCGAGGTGATGCGCATCGCCGCCGAGGCGGTCGCGCGGGACGTGAAGAGCAAACGCCAGTCGCCGTGAGCGCCGGATCGCCGGATCGCCGGATCGCCGGATCGCCGGATCGCTTGCAGCGCAAATATCACATCGTCAGACTGGCGAACAAGAATAAAGGCGCCGCACAGGGACTGGAATGCAGGCAACGAAAAACAGCACGGATCTGCCCGTCGACAGCGAGTTCACGGTGCTCGAACCGGGCTTGCTCGACACGCTCAATCCGGCTCGCCATGCCGACCGAGTGGTGTTGCAAGACGGCGAGGAGATCGGCCGAATGGGCGTGCGCCGCGGCCGCAACACGGCATGGGTGGGCTATCGGCGCTTCGAGTTGCGCGGGGCCGGCGACGTGACGCTGGGTGAATTCCTGAGCGACTTTTTCGGCCACCTGAGCGGCCGCCGCGACCGCATGCGCTGGCATTCGGCCGGCGGCAAACGCATCGACATGGGCCGGGACGTCGAATCGTGGCGCCGCCCGCACGGCTGGCTGGAAGTCGGCGACTCTCGAATCGAGGTCGCCGGCCGCCTGGAACGCGGGTTTCTGCATCACGACCTGCATGCGCAATGGCTGCACGACGGCCACTTGATCGCCCGTCTGGAAAGCTGGCGGGACCAGCCGCGCGAAGGCCACATCGAACTGTTACAGCCCGTCTCGCCGGAAACACTGATCCTCGCCACGCATCTCACGTTCTGGATACTGCCCGGCTCCGGCAGTGGCGGCGGCGGAGGGGGCGCCGGCGGCGGGGGCGGTGACGGCGGTGGAGGCTGCTGACCCGCCGCCGGCTCGGCAAGTCACCCCGCCGGCATCGCCTTGAGCCAGGCGGTGGCGATGCCGAAGTAGATCAGGATGCCGCCGATGTCGGCGATCGAGGTGATCAGCGGGGTCGAGGCGGTCGCCGGGTCGAGCTTGAGGCGTGTGAGCAAAAACGGCAGCAGCATACCCACCATGCTGCCGAAGACCACCACGGCGATCATCGACAGGAAGATGACGTTCGCAAGCATGGTCCCACCGTAGAACAGCCCGATCCCCCAGGCCGCGGCGCCCATGGTCAGGCCAAGCGCGGTGGCCACGCCCAGTTCGCGTACCCATAGCCGCGCCCAATCGCCGGAGGAGACGTCGCCGGTCGCCAGCGCACGCACCATCATGGTCGCCCCCTGCGATCCGGCGTTGCCGCCCGAGCCGATGATCAGCGGCAAGAAGAAGCTCAGCACCACCGCCGCCTTCAGCGTCTCCTCGAAGGCCGAGACCGCGCCGGCGGCGAAGATGGCGAGAAACACCAGCATCAACAGCCAGCCGATCCGCTTCTTGAACAGTTCGAGGATCGACGCGCCGCGCAAGCTGATCTGCTTCGCCCCCAGGCCACCGAGCTTGTGGATATCCTCGGTGGCCTCCTTCTCGACCACGTCCATGACGTCGTCGATGGTCACCATGCCCAGCAACACCCGGCGATCGTCAATCACCGGCAAGGCAGTGTGGTCGTAGTGCTGGATCAGGTGGGCGACCTTTTCGCGATCGTCGCCGACCGTCACGTGCTCGGGGTCGCTGTCCATCAGGGATTCGACCGTG
Source organism: Halothiobacillaceae bacterium (assembly GCA_016938615.1). Lineage (GTDB taxonomy): Bacteria > Pseudomonadota > Gammaproteobacteria > Halothiobacillales > Halothiobacillaceae > Guyparkeria. Next base: position 33,434 of record JAFGUH010000242.1, read on the forward strand.
GCCTCGGGCTCGCCCAGCACCAGCTTGCGCAGGCCGGTCCAGCCAAGCAGCCGGCCACGATCGTCCGTGACGAAGAGCGTGTTGATGGTCTCACTGTGCCCGGCGTGCCGCTGCACGTGCTCCAGCGCGGCGGCCAACGTCCACTCCGGACGCAGGGCGATGAATTCCGTCGTCATCAGGCGACCGGCACTCTCCGGCGGATAGCCCAGAATGCGCAGCGCCTGTTGCGTCCGGTGCGGGCTCAGACGTCGGACGACCGACTCGCTCTCCTTCTCGCCCAGGGCCTCGATCAACGCCGTCAGGTTATCCGGGCGCAGCGCTTCGAGCAGCTCGTGCGCCCGCTCCTCGTCCAGCGACTCGACCAACGCGAACTGGGCCCCGGGCTCGAGAAAACCGAACACCCGTTCGCGCCGCTCCTGCGACAGCAAGTCGAGCGCCCGCGCCATCTCCTCCGCGGACGCGCCCGCCATCGCCCGGGCGATGTCCTGGTCACGGACGGCATCGAAGTCATCGCAGAGCGCATCGGCCCCGATCTCGTCGCGTTCGAAGCGGGCGAGGCGGTCGGCGAGTTGTTCGATGGTTTCCGTGGGGATCATTTGGGTGTATGCCTTGGGGCGTCCGTTTCGACTGGCGTCAGGGAAATATAACCGCGAGTGGTGATTCCGCCGCGTCCTGTGGTAGCGGGCCCTGCCCGCGAAGGCCGCTCCGGCGACCGTGATGCCGACAGGATGACATGCCTGTTTGAACAGAGCATGTCGGGTCGTGCCTGGAGGGTGGTGTTAGGAACGTGGGGATGGGTTTCACGCGCGTTTTTCCCTAAGGGGTCTCGATGAACGCACTTCGATGCGCGCGAGCCCCTTTTCTTGCTTGTCCAAGAAAAGGGGCGAAAAGAAAGACACCCCACGGCTTGGCCCTCGGGCCTTCGAGGCCGGACGGCGTCCGACCTCGAAGCCTCACAACCGCCGGCTGGCTTCGGGGCCGGCTCGACGCGACGTCGTGTCGCGGCGAGCCTCGGAGCGACGTCCATGTCGCTCCGACCCCGGCCACCCGCCGGCCGTGAGGCAAGCCCTAGGGGGAAGGCCTCCGCCGACCCGAGTGCAAGATATGCCGATCCGGCTACCTCTTCAGGCATGGTCCGCCTAGACCCAAACAAGGCATGGCACAGCGAATAGCACCGAACGAGAACGAAGGGGAAATCCCCGTGGCGCCTTGCCTCGCGAGCGGGGGATTGCAGGGACGGGCCGGCACGGACGCCGGCCCGAGGTTCGCCGCGACAGGACGTCGCGTCGAACCGTGCCCGTCGGCAAGCCCCCGGTCGCGAGGGGAGCCCGCAGGGCCAAGGCGCCGGGGCGTCCTTCTTTTCGGGTGTTTTCTTGGACGAGCAAGAAAATACCCTCGCGCGCCGAGCAAGGCGGTTTACTGAAAACCACCGAACGAAAACGGCGTGCGAAACAACAAACCACGCCGAAAAGCGGCCGACGGTCACACCCGTCGCAAGTAAGCCGTCACCTCATCCCGATCGTGATACAGCTGCCGAATGTCGATATCGAAGTCGACTTCCGCCTCCTCCAGCCGATCCGCGATCCGCTCGACTGCATCCATCACCGCCTGCTGGCGCTTCTTCATCGGCAGCTTGAGATTGAAGATCGCCCGTCGGCAGTCGCCGCGCGCCACCCAGGCGGCCATCAGGTCGGCCACACGCGAGGGCTTTTCCACCATGTCGCAGACCAGCCACTCGACCGGCCGGTCGGGACGGAAGGTGAAACCGTCCTCGCGGCGATGCTCGACGGAGACGTGTCCGGTCAGCACGTCCGCCATCGGGCCGTTGTCGACGGCAGCGACCATCAGCCCGTCGCGCACCAGCTGCCAGGTCCAGCCGCCCGGTGCGGCACCGAGGTCCACGGCCTCCAGCCCGGCGCGCAGCAACTCTTGGCGCTCCGCGGGCGAGAGGAAGGTGATCAGCGCCTCCTCGAGCTTGAGCGCCGAACGGCTGGGCGCCTCCTTGGCGAGCTTGAGGCGCGGGATGCCCATCGGCTTACGCGCGGCCTGCCCCGGATGCGACCAGCCGGGGATCGCAGTGGTGGTATCGGTAAAGGTGAGATGCAACCGCGGCAGATCTGCATTGCCCGGATCCAGCAGCCCGCGCTTGCGCATCGACTGCTCCAACGGCTTGGTGAACTGGCGCGCCAGTCGCATCAGCGGCCGGGTCGCTTCGGCATCCGGCGTCTCGACATAAACCCCGCCGTATTCCTGCCCCTCGATCGCGGCAAGGATCGGCCCCAGCCGGTTGTCCGGCGGCAGGTCGGCCAGAGGCTCGCCTGCCAGGCACATCTGCCGGGCAAAGATCAGCTCATCGAGTGAAAGCGTCTCGAACCACTCGGCCAGCGCGTGCGTGTCGTGGGCGATGAAGGTGAGATAGCCGGTATCGGCCTTGGCCTTGCAGTAGCCATGAACGCCAGCCTCGACGGCGACGGCCTGCACCTGGGCGGCGCAGTCGCCCTCAAAGCCGGCGCGGGTGAGGAGAAGCAATCGGGATTCGTGTGACATGACGCGAAGCATGCCAGAGCGCGGCGAGGATTCCAGTCTGTACGGCACGCCATCCGCCGGTCGGGCGGATTGTCGGGCTGAAGCCCGACCCACAGGACCCTGTCACCACCGAGGCTCTCCCTGTGGGTTGGACTTCAGTCCAACGTCGCCGATCGACCGACTACCGTAGTCATCCAAACAGGCGCTGGAGGATTGCTTCGCGCGCCTGTCG
>JAFGUH010000243.1 GCA_016938615.1 Halothiobacillaceae bacterium
ATTGAGGTACGTGGCGAAGCGCTCGATCAGATTGTCGAACTCTCCCGCAAAGTGGCTGGCACCTGCCCCTGCCCCACCGACGGACGATACGAGCGCACCAGCGACATAGTCGAGGCCCCCGATCACGGCGTTGGACACAGCGTTGAAGTTGGCCCAGTTGAAGGCGAAGAGCCCTATCAGTGTCAGCTTGACGAGATACCAGAAGAAGCTGGCCCCATCCATGCTGCGGAACTGGAAGGCCATGTTGATGCAGACGCCGATCAGCGAAAGCGTGACCATCAGCAGGACGATCGTGCCGGTATTGCTGGCCACCGCCCCGAACTGGGACTCTGCCGCATCGACAAGGAAACCGTCAGCGGTTTCGACCATCCAGCTGACGACGCTCATTACCAATTGCCCTGAGCTTCGCAGATGTCCTGAACCGCGTGGCGCAGCTTGTTGCGCAGCTGCCGGATGTCCCGCTGCGCTGCCGTATGTTCCGAGGCTGATGCCAGGAGATACCGTTCGTTGAATTCTTCAGAGGCATCTTCCCATGCCGGGAAGCGGACTTCGCAGCCGCAGTTGCCCGTCTCGACGATCTGTTCCCATGCGCGCAGTTCGTACAGATCCATCAACGTCAGCGCCTTGTAAGCCTCGCGCGGGTGGACCTCGTCCATCCAGGTCGGCCGTGCGGGCCGGTCGTTGCAGATCCGGTACTGCTGGAGCGACATGGTGACAGTGAGATCGTTCGTGACCTGAGGCGAGGTCTGGGCTGCAAGCGGCGCGGCCAGCAGGGAGACAGCTGCGGCGAGGATGGTATGGCGCATGGGGCTTTCCTTTCGGGTCATTGGGCGGCGACCGTTGGGCGCTTTGTGCCCCCGGTTCCGGCCGTTTTCTGGTCTGGATGTCTCGCCTGCCCCGGCAGGAAGAACTCGGTGATGCCGCGGGCGCCGTCATGGCGGCCGGCCTGGATGATCACGTCGATGGAGCCCTCGATGTAGTCGACCATATCGGCATAGGTCATCGGCACATCGGTCTTGAGCGCGGCAATCGCGAGACGACGGACGGCCAGTTGCGGGGTCTCGGCATGCAGCGTTGTCAGCGAGCCGCCATGGCCGGTGTTGATGGCTTCGAGGAAAGTCATGGCCTCGCGGCCCCTAACCTCACCCAGCACGATCCGGTCCGGCCGCATCCGCAGGGTCGAGGCCAGCAGCACATCGGCGCTACGGGTATCGGTGTCCCGGTCGGCGATCAGCGTCACGGCATTCGGCTGTTCGGGGCGCAGCTCGGCCGCCTCTTCGATGGTGATGATCCGTTCCTCGGGCGGGATCAGAGAGAGGATCTTGCGCGCCGCCACCGTCTTGCCGGTCGAGGTGCCGCCCGAGACGATCATGTTGAGCTTGTTCTCGACGCAGAACCGCAGGGCGGCGTCGATGTCGCCGGAGGCCACCACATCGCGCAGCGCGGCGTTCCGTTCACGGCGCAGACCTTCGAGGCTGCGCTCCTTGCCATAGAGGAA
>JAFGUH010000027.1 GCA_016938615.1 Halothiobacillaceae bacterium
CGATAGGCGCGCTTGATCTCGTCCTGCGAGGCGTTGCGCGCCACGCCCAGCGTTGCGTAATAGTCGTGATATTTCACGCCTGCACTCCTCCGAGTGATCTCGGGTGGTTACGGTCGGCGCCTCGAAAACCCGCCGCCGCGACGGGCTTTGGGGACGCCGCCAAGAGTTGGCTCGAAAGACGAAAAGCCCGGATCGCCGGGCTTTTCGGTTCGCTCCGTTCCCAGCGGCCCGGCCGGTTCAACTGACCTCGATCCGCCGGGGCTTAGCGGTCGCCGCCTTGGGGATCGTCACGGTCAGCACACCGTGCTCGGCGCTCGCCTTGATGCCGTCGGCGTCCACTTGGTCGGGCAAGGTGAAGCGTCGATAGAATCGACCGTATTGTCGCTCGACGCGCGTGTAGCCGTCGCGGGATTCCTTGAGCTCCGAGTTTCGATCGCCCTTGATCTCGAGCACACCATGCTCGGCGGTCACCTCCACCTGTTTGGGGTCGACGCCCGGCAGATCGACATGCAACTGGTAGGCGCTCTCGTTTTCCTTGATGTCGACCGCAGGGGCCCAGTCGGCGACCTCGAGCTTGCCTTCCTCGCCACGCTCGCCAAGGCCGGGCTCGAACAACGAGTTCATCTCGCGGTACAACTGGTCGAGCATGCTCCAAGGCTGCGTGTGGTTCTCATTCTGCGGCTTGTAACGAACGATGGCCATGTCAGTACCTCCTCACGACGTCAGATTAGGTGTCGCTCTGACTGAGGATCTAGGTCGATCGCGCAAGATTTCAAGGGCTCATTGCAAGGGCCCAGACACGACGAGGCCCCGCCTTGGCGGGGCCTCGAATCACCCGGGCTCGCGATCGAACCGGCCGTCGGCTTAGCGCTGACGGGCCTTGAACCGGGGGTTGGTCTTGTTGATGACGTACACCTTGCCGCGACGACGAACGACCTGGCAGTCCTTGTGTCGCTTCTTGGCCGACTTGAGAGAAGACAGAATTTTCATGGACGCCCCTTTTCGCTAATCCGCTCGGTACTTCTTAAAGCGCGGCACTATAGCCGCTTTCCCCGGCGGGGGCAAGTCGTTAGGCCAATCCGTCGCTGCCGACCCGGCTGCATTCGCGGCAACTTGCGGGTATGCTCGCGGACCGGCGACCTAACAGCTGCGCGTGGAGTGTGCATGATCGATATCGTGATCGCGACCAATAACGACGGCAAGATGGCCGAATTCGAACAGATGCGACGGGTACTCGCGGACGGTCATCCCAGCCTGGTCCGACTGCGGTTCGTCTCCCAGCGCCAATGGGCAGTGGCCTCGCCCGCCGAAGATGCCGACACCTTCCGCGACAACGCCCTGATCAAGGCCCGCCACACCGCCGCTGAAACCGGCCGCCCGGCCATCGGCGACGATTCGGGCCTGGTGGTCGATGCGCTCGACGGCCGGCCGGGCATCTTCTCCTCGCGCTTCGCCGGCGAAAAGGCGAGCGATGCCGACAATAACGCCAAGCTGGTCGAGGAACTGGCCAAGCAGCCGGCAGCGCCCCGCACGGCCCGCTTCGTCTGCGCCCTGGCCTTCGTCCGCCACGCCGAGGACCCCGAACCGATCGTGGTCGAGGGCAACTGGGACGGCGAGGTGCTCGACGCCCCGCGCGGCGAGCGCGGCTTTGGCTACGACCCGCTGTTCTTCTCGCCGGAACACGGCCTGAGCGTCGGCGAAATGGACCCGGACGAGAAGCACCGCGTCAGCCACCGGGCACGGGCGCTGGAACAACTGATCGATCGACTCGCCGATCTGGAGCTCGACTGAACCGATGGCCCTGCTGCAATTCACCGACAATCCGCCACTCTCGCTCTACGTCCACCTGCCGTGGTGTGTCGAGAAATGCCCCTACTGCGATTTCAACTCGCACGGCCTCAAGGGCCGCGATCTGCCCGAGACCGAGTACGTCGATGCGCTGCTGCGCGACCTCGAGCCCGAGTTGCCGCTGATCTGGGGCCGGCCGATCGAGACCATCTTCCTCGGCGGGGGCACGCCGAGCCTGTTCTCGCCGGAGGCGCTCGACCGGCTGATGTCCGGCCTGCGTGCGCTGCTCGACCTGCGCTTTACCCGCGAGGTGACGCTTGAGGTCAACCCGGGCACCGACATGGCATCAAGGCTGGCCGAGTACCGCGCCATCGGCTTCAACCGGGTCTCGATCGGCGTGCAGAGCTTCAACGACGACTCGCTCGAGCGTCTGGGCCGCATCCACGACCGGCGCGCGGCCTGGCGCACCATCGAGGCGGCCCACGACGCGGGACTCGACAGCTTCAATATCGACCTGATGCATGGCCTGCCCGGGCAGAGCGAAGACGATGGCCTCGCGGACATCGACACGGCGATCTCCCTCGAACCGCCACACTTGTCCTGGTACCAGCTGACCATCGAGCCCAACACGGCCTTCGCCTTCAGCCCGCCGGCCCTGCCGGCGGATGCGACCCTCGAAGCGATCGGCGAGGCGGGCCGCGAGCGCCTGATCGGCGCGGGCTACGGTCACTACGAGATCTCGGCCTTTGCCAAGCCCGATCACGCCTGCCAGCACAACATGAACTACTGGCAGTTCGGCGACTATCTCGGCATCGGTGCCGGCGCCCACGGCAAGCTGACGGTCCCGGCCGAGAACCGCATCGAGCGACGTGTTCGCAGCCGCCACCCCAACCAGTACCTGGAACTGGCCGGCCAACCGGAGAACATCGACGCCCACGACATCGGCCGCAAGGAGATCCCGTTCGAGTTCATGCTCAACGCCCTGCGCCTGACCGAGGGCTTCCCGGTGAGCCTGTTCCAGGAACGCACCGGCATGCCCATCGCCGTGGTCTCGGAGACCCTGCGCGGGCTCGAAACCGACCACCTGATCGACTGGGATATCCAGACCATCCGGCCCACCGAGCGCGGCCTGCGCTTTCTCAACGACGTGTTGGAGCGCTTTCTGCCCGAGCACTGAGCCCGAGCATTGAGGCCGGACAGTCGGCACCGTTCACTCGCGCTTCTTCCTTGGGCGCTGCCAACCCGTGATCGCCTTCTGGCGGCTGCGCGCGATGGCAAGCTCTCCCTCGCCCACGTCGCGGGTGATGGTCGAGCCGGCCCCGACGGTCGCGCCGCGGCCGAGCCTCACCGGCGCGACGAGCTGCACGGACGATCCCACGAAGACCCCGTCATCGATCTCGGTACGGTGCTTGTTCGCGCCATCGTAGTTGCAGGTGATGGTGCCGGCGCCGAGATTGCAGTCGTCGCCGACGCGGGCATCACCCACATAGGAGAGATGATTGACCTTCGAGCGCTCACCGATACGCGCCGCCTTTACCTCGACGAAGTTGCCGACCTTGGCGGCCGAGTCCAGCGCCGCGCCGGGGCGCAGACGGGCGTAGGGACCGATGGCGTTGTCGCCCGCGGTCACCACGCCGTCGAGATGGCTGAAGGCCTCCACGGTCGAGTTGGGACCGATCTCGCAGTCGCGCAGGACGCAGTGCGGGCCGATGCGTACGTTGTCCCCCAGGCGCACCTGGCCTTCGAACACGCAATCGACATCGATCGAGACGTCCTTGCCGCAATCGAGCCGGCCGCGGATGTCCAGGCGGGCCGGGTCCATGATCGTCGTGCCAGCCAGGGCCAGCGCCTCGGCCTGGCGCGCCTGGTAGACCCGTTCCAGGCGGGCCAGCGCGAGCCGATCGTTGACCCCGGTCACCGCCCAGACATCCTCGGCGACCACGGCCTCGACCGTCTTGTCGTCGCTCGCGGCCATCTCGACGATGTCGGTCAGGTAGAGCTCGCCCTGGGCGTTGCCAGATTCCAGACCGTCAAGCCAGGCAACCAGATCCCCGTGGCGCGCCATGAGAATACCGGTATTGACCTCGCGGACCTGCCGCTCGGCCTCGCTGGCATCCTTCTGCTCGACGATGCGCCGCACCCGGCCGCGCTCGTCGCGGATGATGCGGCCATAACCGGTCGGGTCGTCCATCGGCACCGTCAGCAGGCCCACTACCGCAGGGGACCCGGTGAGTTGCCCCAACAGCTCGGCGCCCAGCAGCGGCACATCGGCGTACAGCACCAGCACCCGGTCGTCGTCCGCGGCCGCCAGTCCCTCGATCCCCAGCTGGACGGCATGACCGGTCCCGTTCTGTTCGTGCTGCCAGACCCACTCGACGTCCCGATCGAGCTGGGATTCGCGCACTGCCTCGCCCTGGTGGCCAATCACCACCCGGATCGTGGCCGGATTGAGCTCAGCGGCGGTGTCAAGGCAGTGGGCCAGCATCGAACGCCCGGCGATCTCGTGCAGCACCTTCGGCAAGTTCGAGCGCATGCGTGTGCCCTTGCCGGCGGCAAGCACAACCACGTGCAACCGACCGATGGCGGAATCCTTCATTGCGTAGGTACCTCTGGTTTCGTGCCGACCGGGTCGGCGGAAACAAAAAAGGAGCCCACAGGCCCCTTTCCAAACCGTCTGTCGACGCGTCGCCTTAGTGGCGACCGCCCGCCGATCGCATGGACTTGATCCACTTGAGGCGCTCTTCGCCCTCGACCATGATCATCTCGGCCGAGGTGAAATCGAGCTGACCACGCTGCTCGTATTCGGCAACGTAGCGCTCCTCTTCGCCCATGCGGGCTTCGAGCTCGTTCGGATCCAGGTTTTTCGCGTCGTCTTCCGTCAGCGCCCAGTCAGCGATGATGCTGACGACGTGGGGTTGGACTTCGACCACCCCGAAACCGACGAAATAGCGCACGATCGAGCCATCGTCCTGATGCACCCGGACTTCGCCTGGACGCAGGACCGACAACGTCTGCGTGTGGCGGGCGGTAACGCCCATTTCACCGGCCTCGGTCGGGATGGTGACGAAGGTCGCCATCCCGCTGAAGATCGGCTTTTCCATGCTGACGATGTCGACTCGGGTTGTCATAGCCATGTCGCTCTCCAGTTATCAGGCCTTCTCAGCCATCTTGTTGGCCTTCTCGACGGCTTCGTCGATGGTGCCAACCATGTAGAACGCCTGCTCCGGCAGGTGGTCGTACTCACCGGCCACGATACCCTTGAACGCGCGGATGGTCTCCTTCAGAGGCACGTAGCGGCCCGGCGCACCGGTGAACACTTCGGCCACGAAGAACGGCTGCGACAGGTAGCGCTGGATCTTGCGAGCACGGGAGACGATCGCCTTGTCGTCGTCGGACAGCTCGTCCATGCCGAGGATGGCGATGATGTCCTTGAGCTCCTTGTAGCGCTGCAGGGTGGTCTGCACGCCGCGAGCGGTGTTGTAGTGCTCTTCACCGACGACCTGCGGGTCGAGCTGGCGGCTGGTGGAATCCAGTGGGTCGATCGCCGGGTAGATACCCATGGCGGCGATGTCGCGTGCCAGTACGACGGTCGCGTCGAGGTGGGCGAAGGTGGTGGCCGGTGCCGGGTCGGTCAGGTCGTCCGCCGGTACGTAGACCGCCTGGACGGAGGTGATCGAGCCCGTCTTGGTCGAGGTGATGCGCTCCTGGAGAACGCCCATTTCCTCGGCCAGCGTCGGCTGGTAGCCCACCGCGGCCGGCATACGGCCCAGCAGTGCGGAGACCTCGGTACCCGCCAGGGTGTAACGGTAGATGTTGTCAATGAACATCAGGACGTCACGGCCCTCGTCGCGGAAGTACTCGGCCATGGTCAGGCCGGTCAGCGCGACGCGCAGACGGTTGCCCGGCGGCTCGTTCATCTGGCCGTAGACCAGGGCGACCTTGTCGAGGACGTTGGAGTCCTTCATCTCGTGGTAGAAGTCGTTGCCCTCACGGGTACGCTCGCCCACGCCGGC
>JAFGUH010000244.1 GCA_016938615.1 Halothiobacillaceae bacterium
CGGATCGTCTCCCAGCTCAAGCAGACGGATCAGTTGATCCAGAAGCACATCCGCCAATGCCTCAAGGAGGCCGGCTGGGAGGCTGATGCCAAACGCTGCCAGGCGATCGAAGGCGTGGGTCCCGTTACCGCAGCGAGTCTGACGACGTTGTTCCATCGAGGGAGCTTTCGCAACAGCGATGCCTTCATCGCCTTCCTTGGGCTCGATGTCCGGGTTCGGGAGTCGGGGATCAAGTCCGGCAAACGCCGGTTGACTCGCCAAGGCGATCCCGAGGCACGGCGACTGCTTTATCTTGCCGCCATGCAGGCAAAACGACAGCCGGCGTGGGAGGACTTCTACCAGCGACACGTCGCAAGAGGATTAGCACCCACCCAAGCGTTGGTCGCCCTTGCGAGAAAACTGGCTCGAGTCGCTTTCAGTTTAATGCAGAAACAGACTGACTACGTGCCGAGAATCCCTTGTGCGGAGACATAGAATCTCCTACGGAATCATTTGCGGGAGCAAGACCGGATAATTCGGGTCTGGATAATTCGGGTCAGAGCAAAGTTAACGGTTGAAGCATGCGTAATTTGACTCTGACCCCAAATTATTCATTCGACTGTTGTTTCGTATAGCGCTTGGTCTTCCTCCAAGCGACGAGCAACCATTGACAGAGCACCAGTCTGGACGGCCACCCATAGACTCGTGCTGTACTCGCTATTCCATTTCTCAGCGCGTTGAAGTGTATGAATGTAATGACGGAGCTTGGGGAAGGGGAGGGATTGGATTACCTCACTAGGCCTATCATGTACATTATCAAATGAGAAGAAATGGCTGTAATCATTACAAACAAATCCACAGACTAAGGCCGCCTCTTCAAACTGCTTGTATTCCGATAATCCTTGAAATTGATAGAAGGTTTCAAGGGTTGGCTCTGCATCGGGTCTGAATAGCTTGGCGCATGTGTCAACAAGGTTATGGATTGCTTTTGCCATGTAGTGGGCCTGCACCTCATACACCGGCGTCTTTCTTGAAACGGGGCCTCGTTTTATCTTCAAGACAGCGGCTCCTTGTGATTTCATCATACGTGCCCATAAGTTTCGTCGTAAATCTGATTCAAACCCTTCCCCTCATAGCTCCAATAGGGTGAAGGCTGAAGTGGACGGTCAGTACCGAGAAGCTTCTGCGTTAGAGCAGTTAGGGAGTACTCCTCTCCTTCGAACTCAACCTTTCGGCCACTCACAACTAAGCATGTGACTCCATCACTTCCGAAATCGAGTTCAGCCCCGATAGGCAAGCCCATTTCCACGAAGTTTTGAACGGGCCTCCTCGACTTAAGCTTTTTTGAGGCTGCTTTGGACTCAACATCAATGCTATCAGCCTCGCATTGCAACTGCGGCGTTACGTCTTCAATTACCATGAGCTCAAGTAGCGCGATGGTCTGCTCAGGCTCAATTGAAAAAAACTCTCTTTTCGGATTCACGCGATAGGGGCCGAATGCCATATGGAAGGCTTTCTCCACTTTCGATTCATCGGCAATTCGGCCTGCAAATGCGCATTCAAAAGGCACCGGCACCCCGGTTGAATAAAGTTCGTTCAATCGCAAATGGACAGAGTCGCGTGACGTTTTTCCGATTTTGACGAGGCCGGGCATCCCCGGGTTGGTAAGCACGTAAATTATTCCAAGGGAATATTGATCCAATGTTTTCTCCTCCTACCCCTAACAACCAATATCACCGCCGGCAACGCAGCGGATTTGTCGTCCGATGCAGCGCCTTGTTTGGCGTACCCGCCGCGTAAGAGAATGTCTCAAGGCTAAATCTCATACTGCGCTTCAATGACATTTCCTTTCCACACTAATTGGAGTGCTCCGTTCTCGTGCCAGCACACTTTACCATGTAGCGTGACGCGCGTAGTGGGGCGCTCCTGTATCTCGACGGCCGAGCAAGGCCTACTGTAGGAGCGCCTTCAGGCGCAAAATCCCACAACAGCACCCGCCCACATCGCGCCTAAAGGCGCTCCTACGGAATTACTTGCGGAAGCAAGACCGGATAATTGAGGGATAATTGAGGTCAGAGCAAAATTACCGATCGAAGCATGCGTAATTTTACTCTGACCCCAATTACTCTGCTCGTTCAGCAGCGCCCCCTCATGCAAAAAAGTAGAAAAGGGCGACTGCTTCGTTCAAAGGCGTATGAAACACTTACGGGGCAGTCTCCATATCATCCAAGTCCCACAACGGCGCCACCACCTCCCAGACATTATCGAGCACCTGTTTCTGTCCCTCGGCGTTCGGGTGCAGCCCGTCGTCGAGCATGAGGTCGCGGTCGTCGGCCACGCCTCCGAGCAGGAAAGGCAGGCCCGGCAGGTCGTTTTCCTTGGCAAGTCGGGCGTACATGGCGGCGAAGGGTTGGGCGTAGGCGGGGCCGTAGTTGCTGGGGAGCATGATGCCGAGCAGGACTACCTCTGCGCCGTGGGCTTCGGCGCGATCGATGAGGGTTTGCAGGTTGGCCTCGGTCACGTCCAGGGGCAGGCCGCGCAGGCCGTCGTTGGCGCCCAGTTCGAGCAGCACCCAGTCGTAGTCGCCGGTCTCGAGCACGTCGGGCAGGCGGGTGAGTCCGCCGGAGGTGGTCTCGCCGCTGGCCGAGGCGTTGGTGACTTCGAAGTCGCCCGGGGCGCGTTTTGCCAACCGTTCGCGCAGCAGGGCGACCCAGCCGTCCTCGGCAGGCAGTTTGTAGGCGGCCGAGAGCGAATCACCGAAGACCAGCACTTGCGTCGCCCCCTGCATCGGCGCAGACGGACTGTCGTCACCTATACTCGCGCCGACTCCGAAACACAGCAGCAACAGCCCGGCGATGCCTGCCGGCCAACGACGTCCGAGCATTCCCCATGTCTTCATTGAATCCCCCGTCAGACGACAGCCAGCCGATCCTGTCCGTCGAGGGCGTGACGCAGACCGTGCGCACGCCCGAACCGCTCACCATTGTGCACGAGGCCTCCCTGCAAATCTTCCCGGGTGAGGCAGTCGCGCTGGTCGGTCCGTCGGGGGCGGGCAAGTCGACGCTCCTGGCGCTGATGGCGGGGCTGGACACGCCCAGCGCCGGTCGGATCACGCTGGCCGGTCGGCCGCTCGACGATCTCGACGAAGACGGCCGGGCGGCAATCCGCGCCGGCCGGGTGGGTTTCGTGTTCCAGTCGTTCCAGCTGATCGACGGGCTCAATGCGCTGGAGAACGTCGCGCTGCCGCTGGAATTGACCGGCGCGCGGGACGCGGAGCGGCGCGCCCGCGAGGCGTTGGTCGAGGTCGGGCTGGGCGAACGACTCGCGCACCTGCCCCGCCAGCTCTCCGGCGGCGAGCAGCAACGTGTCGCGCTGGCGCGTGCCTTCGTGATCGAGCCGGAGGTGCTGTTCGCCGACGAGCCGACCGGTTCACTCGACACGGCTACCGGCGAGCACGTCATCGATCTGCTGTTTCGCTTGCGCGAGCGACATCGCACCACCCTGGTGCTGGTCACCCACGACCCGGCGCTGGCCGCCCGTTGTGACCGGGGCTTTGAGGTGAACGCCGGCCGGGTGAGCGACTGGCAGCCGGACCCGGACGCGCTGCGGGGTGATGCATGAGGGTTGGCGCGATGCGCAATGCCCGTCTGGCGTGGCAGGGATTGGTCCGCGAGGTGCAGAGCGGCCTGCTCACGCCGATGCTGCTTGCCCTGCTGGTGGCGGTGTCGGCGGTGACGGCGGTGGGTTTCTTCGTCGACCGGGTCGACGGGGCCATGCGCGCCCAGGCGGCGCAATTTCTCGCCGCCGATGCCCGAGTGGAATCGCCCGATCCGCTCGACGAATGGGCCGCGACAGCCGAGGAGCTGGGGCTAACGACCAGCCGGCACGTCACCTTTCCCAGCGTGGTGCTCGCCGGGCAACAGAGCCAGCTCGTGGGCATCAAGGCGGTCGACGGTGCCTATCCGCTGCGCGGCGAGTTGCGCATCGACGACGGCGAAACGGTGACCCCCGTCGAGCACGGTCCGCCGCCGGGACAGGCGTGGATCGCCCGCCGGGCGCTTTTGTCACTGGATGCCTCGCTCGGCGATTCGCTGACGGTGGGCAAGACGCAACTGACCGTCACGGCGGTGCTCGAGCGCGAGCCGGACGTGGGCAACATCTTCGCCCAGGCGGCACCCCGGCTGATGATCCACCGCGACGATCTCGCGGCGACCGGGCTGGTGACGGACACCAGCCGCGTCGACCACGCCCTGCTGCTGGCGGGCCCCGCGGGCGAACGCGATACCCAACTGGACGCATTCGCCGAGCGATTGCCCGACCGCCTGCGGCTGGAACGCCCGGAAAACAGTCAGCCGGCCTTCGAGACCGCCTTCGATCGCGCCGCGCGCTTTCTCGGCCTGGCCTCGGAGGTCGCGGTGCTGCTTGCCGGGGCCGCGCTGGTGATCGCCGCGCGTCACTACAACCGCGTCCAGCAGGGGGCGGCGGCGTTGATGCGCGCGCTGGGCGCCTCCTCCGGCCAGATCGGCGCGATCTACCGCTGGCGCCTGCTGATGCTGGCGCTGCTGGCGGCCATTCCGGGCATCATGATCGGCGCGCTCACCCAGCTGCTGCTCGCCGATCTGATGACGCAGGTGCTGGAGGTCGATCTGCCGACCCCGGGCCTGACGCCGGTGGCGCTGGGCCTGGCCGTCGCACTGGTCGCGCTGTTCGGTTTCGCCCTGCCCAGCCTGGTGCAGCTCAAGCACACCCCGCCGCTGCGGGTGCTGGTCACGCAGGCGGTCGCGCCCAGTCCCGCCGCGAGCCTGCTGTTCGGCGCCGGGCTGGCGGCGATCACGCTGCTGGTCTGGTTCCAGGCGCGCGATGCGGCACTGACGCTGTGGGTGATCGTGGGGCTGGGGACCAGCCTGCTGGTCTTTCTCGCCGTGGCCTGGCTGCTGGTCACGCTGCTGCGCCGGTGGCCGGCTCGGGGGGTGGCGCGCTTCGGGCTTGCGCGCATGGCCCGGGCGCGCTGGGCGTCGGCGACGCAGATCGCCGCCCTGGCACTGGGCGTGACCGCCGTGTTGCTGCTCTCGGTCGTGCGTTCCGACCTGATCGACGCCTGGGAGCGCCAGATCCCGGCGGATGCGCCCAATATCTTCGCGATCAACATCCAGCCACAACAGGTGGACGGCATGCGCGCCTTTCTCGCCGATGCCGGCATCGAGAAACCGGCCTTCTACCCGATGGTGCGGGCGCGCTGGACCCGGATGGACGACGCGCCGGTCGACAAGGGCCGCTACGAGGGGCGTGCCCACCGACTGGCCACCCGCGAGTTCAACCTTTCCGTGGGGCGAGAGGCTGCCGCTCACAACCAGATCGTCGCGGGCGATCTCGATGACGACGGCTTCTCGGTGGAGGAAGAGATCGCCGAGACGCTCGGCTGGTCGCTGGGCGACCGCTTGACCTTCACGGTCGACGGCCGAGAGGTCAGCGGCGCGATCACCTCGATCCGCCGGGTCGACTGGGACTCGATGCGACCGAACTTCTTCGTCATCGCCAGCCCGTCGCTGATGACGGACGTGGCCGCGCAGTACATCACCAGCTTTCATTTCCCCGACGGGGCGCCGGAGACGCAGGTGGCCCTGCTGCGCGAATTCCCGACAGTGACGCTGTTCGACGTCTCGCGGATCCTCGACGAGGTACGCACCCTGATGGACCGGGCCAGTCAGGCCGTGGAGTACGTCTTTGCCTTCACGCTGGCCGCCGGGCTGGTGGTACTGCTGGCCGCCTTCGGCGCGAGCGAGCGCCAGCGCATCCACGACGCCGCCGTGCTGCGGGTGATGGGCGCCAGTCGCCGCCAGGTGGTTGCCGCGTTGTGGATCGAGTTCCTCGCGTTGGGCCTGCTGGTGGGGCTGCTGGCGGCCGGCGCGGCGATGGCCGTCGGCGCCACGCTCTCCGCGCGGGTCTTCGACCTGCCGTTGGCATTCAACCCGGCGCTGCTGCTCTGGGGGCTTGGCGCCGGGCTGCTGCTGGCTGCCCTGGTCACGCCCCTGCTCGCCCGACGCATGACGCGGGTGGCACCGGCGAAAGCGTTGCGTTCGTGAGAAACCCTGAGAATTCGCTACCGCGAAAAACCAAAATTTGGTAGGTTTTGCCGGTTGGCAGGGACGCCGGCTCGTGGCAGTCAGGACACTGCATGCCTCGCAGCACCCGTCAGCCGAGCAGGCACTGCACAACGCACCACGAGTTAAACCGACTTTCAAGGAAGACCAACATGCGAATCCTTCTTGCCATCCTCCTGCCCTGGGTTCTGTTTTTTACCATCGGGCGTCCCATTTCCGGCATCGTCTGCCTGCTGCTTCAACTCACGCTGATCGGCTGGATCCCGGCGGCTCTTTGGGCTGTGTTCGCGCTAAACAGTTACAAGACGGACAAAAAGATCGCCCGAGCAATGGGCAGCCAGTCTTCATAACCGCAGTGCCCCAAACGCCGACTCCAACGCGGACGACCGGGTGACATTGACAGGGAAAGCGGCCGCCGGCGCGTTGTTCCAAACGGCCGCATTAGCGGTATGGCATTCGTGCAGAGGTTCCCTACCATCCGCCCTGTCGGACGGATTGTCGGGCTGAAGCCCGACCCACGACCGCGGAATGCGGCCGAGATTGACACCCTCCGGTCCAAACATGGCGCCGCCGGCAAACATGGCCCGCTGTGGGTTGCGCTTCAGCCCAACGTCGGCCCAAACACCGACGCCTTCTTCGCCACCCACTGATATGAAGTGGACACGAGCCACCGAAGGCGCGTTTCGCGGGGAAGACCCACTCGCATAGTGATGGCCGAGGTCAGTCGCTCAAGGGTCAGTCGCTCAAGGGTCAGTCGCTTAGGGGTCAGTCGCTCACGCGAACAGGCTGTCGATCTCTTCCCATAGCGCGCGATAGGCCTGGTTGGCCGGGTGGCGCGGCTCGCGGTAGACGCTTGGCTGCTGATCCTCGCCCATGCGCTCGATCACCGAGGCGTAGGGGATTTCCGTTTCCAGCAGTTCGGGGATGTCGTGACGGTGACGTTCACCGAACTCGCGGTGCATGCGCCGGCGACGGTCGACCAATCCGAGATAGGCTCGCAGCCGTTCCGGGTGGATCTTGCGCTCGGCCAGATGGTGCTTGAGCTGGTACCAGGTGCGCTCGGAGAGATGTGTCGGCACCATCGGCACCAGCACCAGGTCGGCGGCGCGCAGGACGTTATCGGCCAGCAGTGACAATCCCGGCGGGGCGTCGATCCAGATCTCCTCGAACTGCTCGGTCAGGGGGTCCAAGAGCTTCGAGAGCCGGTAGCCAGCGTCCTTCTTCTCGGCCAGGTGATGCTCGATCGCCTGCTGGCCGGGGAGGGCCGGCAGGATCCAGAGATGGTTGTGAATGGTGGGCCGAACGGCCTTGGCAATCCCCTTGGCCTTGAGGAGTTTCTTGACCGGCCGCTGGGCGCCGGTCTCCGCCTGCAGGTACCAGGAGGCAGCGCGTTGCGGGTCGAGATCCCAGACCAGCACGCGCCGCCCGGCGGACGCCGACAGCGCGGCGAGATTGACCGTCGAGGCGGTCTTGCCGACTCCGCCCTTCACCGAATACAGCGCCACCGTCTGGGCCATGCGAGTCCATCTTCCTGCCTGAGGTTTCGTTGCCGGCGAGGATAGCACCGAGGCCGGTCGAACGTATGACAGGCAAACCCCGGTTCAGTGCTCGCCAAGCTCCTTGAGCTTGCGGGTGACGGTGTTTCGCCCCCAGCCGATCAGGGCGGCGGCCTTCTGCTTGTGCCCGCCGGTAAAGGCGAGCGCGGCCTGCAACAGGGTGCGTTCGAAGGCCGGCCCGGCAGTGGCGAGCAGGTCCTCGTCACCGGCCTTGAGGCGGGCCTCGGCCCAGCGCGACAGATCGCTGGTCCAACGCGAGAGCAACTGATCGTCGCCCGCCGTACCGGGCTCGCCGGGCGCGTCCGTCAAAATCGTCTCGGGCAGGTCGTCGAGGCCGATCTCGTTGCCAGGCGCCATGACGGTCAGCCAGCGGGCGATATTCTCCAGCTCGCGGACGTTCCCCGGCCAGGGGTACTGGCTCAGCCGGGCCTCGGCGGTGCGGGTCAGCGCCTTGACAGGCACGCCCAGCTCTTCGGCGGCCCGGCAAAGAAAGAATCGCATCAGCTGCGGGATATCCTCGACCCGCTCGCGCAGGGACGGGAGTTTGAGCCGGATGACGTTGAGGCGGTGGTAGAGGTCCTCGCGAAAGCGCCCCTCCTTGACCAGGTCCTCGAGCCGCTGATGGGTCGCGGCGATCACGCGCACGTCGCTCTGGATCAGCGAGGTGCCACCGACGCGATAGAAATGCCCGTCGGAGAGTACCCGTAGCAGCCGGGTCTGCAGTTCGAGCGGCATGTCGCCGATCTCGTCGAGAAACAGCGTGCCACCCTGGGCCTGCTCAAAGCGCCCGCGTCGTTGGGCCGCGGCCCCGGTGAACGCGCCCTTCTCGTGGCCGAACAGCTCCGATTCCAGCAGGTCCTTGGGGATCGCTGCGGTATTGAGGGCGACGAACGGCCCCTCGCGGCGCGCACTGTGACGGTGCAGCGCGCGGGCGACCAGCTCCTTGCCGGTGCCCGACTCGCCGTTGATCAGCACCGTGACCGAGGAACGCGCCAGCCGGCCAATAGCGCGAAAGATCTCCTGCATCGCCGGGGCGTTGCCGATCAGCTCGGAGCTCGATTCGGCCTCGTCCGGCACACTCGACTGTTGAGCCCGTTCGCGCGAGGCATCGAAGGCGCGCTCGGCCAGGCGGACAGCCTCGTCGATGTCGAACGGCTTGGCGAGGTAGTCGAAGGCCCCTTTTTCGAAGGCGCCGACCGCGCTTTCGAGGTCGGAATGGGCGGTCATGATCACCACGGGGATCTCCGGATGCTCCTCGGCGAGCCGGGTGAGGAAACTCAGCCCGTCTTCGCCCGGCATCCGGATATCCGAGAAGATCACGTCGGGGGCGTCGCCGCGGTCAAGCCGCGCCTGGGCGCCGGCCACCGCGTCGAAGGACTCGACCACGAAGTCGGTGGAAGCAAGGGCCCGCTCGAGCACCCAGCGGATGGCCTGGTCGTCATCGATCACCCACAACTGGGGCGCGTTTGGCTGGTCGGCTACGGCTTGCATGGCGTGGTCACTCGTTTACGGGAATCGGAGACGGTCCGCCCCGACGGACTACCGCCGTCGGGGTGAATGGGCAAGATGAGTGAGAATCGGGTCACGCGGCGCATGGGCACGAATTCGATCATGCCCTGGTGGCGCTCGGCGATGGTCTGGGCGAGGGACAGGCCCAGGCCGCTTCCGCCCGGTCGACCGCTGACCATGGGCAGGAACAGGGTCTCGACCAGCGACTCGGGCACGCCGGGACCGTTGTCCTCGACGTCGACTCGCACGGCCAGCCGGTGGCGCTTGCCGTGAATGGTGAACTGACGCAGCACCCGGGTGCGAAAGGTAAGGCGTGGGCGGGGGGTATCCCCCTCACGCATCGCCTGGACCGCGTTGCGCGCCAGGTTGAGAACGATCTGCACCATCTGGTCGCGATCGGCCCAGACGTCGGGCAGGCTAGGGTCGTAGTCGAGTTTCCAGTCCAACCGCTTGTCGCCGGCCTCGATCCGCAGCAGCTGGCGCACCTGTTCGAGCGGCTCGTGGACATTGATCCATTCGAAGTCGGGGCGGTCGATCGGCCCCAGCATGCGGTCGATCAGCCCGCGCAGCCGGTCGGTTTCCTGGAGGATGATCCGGGTGTACTCGGTCAGCCCCTCGTTGGGTAGCTCGCGCTCGAGGAGCTGGGCCGCGCCGCGCAGGCCGCCCAGCGGGTTCTTAAGCTCGTGGGCGAGCCCGCGCATCATCTCCCGGGTAGTCAGCTGGAGCGAGTTGATGCGCGCGTCGCGCGAGATCCTCAGGTGGCGCTCGATGTCGTTGAGCTCGAGCATCACCCGAGCTTCCGGGTAGTTCGGCATCGGCGTGATCGCGCAATCGGCCACCCGTACCAATTCGTGGGCGAGGACGAGCTCCATCTCGCGCAGCGTCATCACCTGGTTACTGGCGAGCGACTCGCGAATGATGTCGACCAGCAGGGGGTTGGCCTCGAAGACCGCATCGAAACCGGACTTCAGGGCAGCCGTATAGCTGGTGCCGAGAAACTGCTCGGCCGCGGGATTGAGATAGATCGGCCGGTTGCGCTCGTCGAGCACCACGATCGCGGTGTTGAGTGTGTCGGCAAGGCGAGGCTCGGATCGCGAATTCATGCACTGCTCCACCGGGCTCGGGCGGCCGACAGGGCGAGCCTGCCGGGCGGGTGGCTATTTTGGTGCAATTAGCGTGCCCGTCGTCGTGCCCGGCTTCACTCCGCCGGATCATGCGCCCCGGCAGGGTCGGGATAGGCAGCCGCTCGGCCGGCGAGCCGACCGGACACGGCATTCGCACCGACGTAGTGCATAAGGATAGCTCAATGCCCCGTTATTGGGCGTTCGACACCAGCTGAAAATTCACCGGGGCGCTTTCGATCACTACCTCACCCTCGCGCCGCAGCTGCGCCACCAGCTCGTGGCGACCGGGCGCGAGACCGTTGATCAGGTGACGACGTCCGGTGGAGTCCTTCACCCGCTCTTGGCCGTCGACCAGGATGAACACGCGGTCGTCACGTTGCAGGGCGGGCTGGATGGCAAGCTCGATCGTGATGCTGTTGTGTGGCCGGCTGGCGACCTCGCCATCGACCGGCTCCGTGATCTCGAGGACCTGGTAGTCCCGAGGGCCCGCTTCGCTCGGGGCGCCGTCCGTGGGTGTAGCCCCGGCCTCGGCGGGTGTGGGGGCCGGAGCCGGCTCATCCGATCGCGCCGGCTGGTCGGTCGTGGTCGGTTCGGGCACCTCGACTGGCTCCAGAGGAATCACCGGAGGTGACTCGACCTCGTGTACCTTTGCACCGGCCACCGGCTCGTCGGTGAAGACCGTCTCGCCGGCGCTGTTGGTGTACTGGTAGACCTTCGTGGCCTGGGCCGGGGAAATCATCGCGCCCGCCAAGGCGATCAGCCCCAGTGTTTGGCCCAGTGTTAGGCCCAGCGCGAGGATCGGCGCATGGACGGTCCTTTTTCTGACGTCGGGCATGATTCCCTCCTCGACGAATGGGTCGGCGTCACTCCCCGGGCGGCACGATCCGCTCACGGAGCTGCTCGAGCCGGGACTCGAGGGTGGTGGCGTCCGGCGCGGTCAAGGTGACGTGGCCGAGCTTGCGGCCCGGGCGCGGCGTCTTGCCGTAGTCGTGCCAGCGCGTGCCCGGCACGGACAACACCGCGATCGGGTCGGGAAGGTTCCCGACCAGGTTGAGCATCCCGACGTCGCCCAGCGGCGCGGTATCGCCCAGGGGCCAGTCGAGCAGGGCCCGCACATGGTTCTCGAACTGCGAGGTGCGCGCCCCGCCCAGAGTCCAGTGGCCGCTGTTGTGTACTCGCGGCGCCATCTCGTTGACCACCAGCCGGCCGTCGACCACGAAAAACTCGATCGTCAGCACACCGACGTAGTCGAGCGTCTCCATCACCCGGGTGGCCACCCGTTCGGCCTCGGCCTGGAGGGGGTCGCCCCGGTGGGCCGTGGTTTGCCAGAGAATGCCGTGGCGATGGATGTTAGTCACCAGCGGGTAGGCGCACTGCTCACCGCTGCGGCTGCGTACCGCGACGATCGATACCTCGCGCTCGAAATGCTGCATCTGCTCGAGCACCGCCGGCACGCCGCCCAGGGCCTGCCAGGCAGAGGCCGCCTCGCCAGGGTTACCCGGCCCACCTTCGTGGGCGGCATGAGCCGGATCGGCCAGGCGCACCTGGCCCTTGCCGTCGTAGCCGAATCGGCGTGTCTTGAGGATCGAGGGCCCGCCGAGATGGGCCACGCCCTGCACGATGTCGCGTACCGAATCGACCTGCACCCAGGGGGCCACCCGGAGACCGAGGCCTTCGAGGAACTGCTTTTCCTCCAGCCGATCCTGCGCGATCGCCAGTGCCGCGACACCCGGCATGAGGCAGTTGCGGGCCGCGATCCGTTCGGCCGAGGCTTGCGGGATGTTCTCGAACTCCAGGGTGACCAGGTCGCATTCGACCGCGAGACGTTCGAGCGCCTCGACGTCGTCGAATTCGGCCCGGATGTGTCGACCGGCCGAGGCGGCCGGCGGCTCGCTGGCCGGATCGAGAAACGTGAATCGATGGCCCATGGCCACCCCGGCCAGCCCCAGCATCTGACCGAGCTGCCCGCCGCCGACCACGCCGATGTGCAACCCGGCCGGCTCGCCGGTGCGCCCCTCGACGCGCGGCACGCGGGCCGGCGCTTCGTGCCCGCTCATCGGCTCAGCCCTCGCCCGGCAGGGGATTGTCGAGCACCGCCTGCGTCTGGCGCGCGCGCCAGGCCTCCAGTCGCTCGGCTAGCGCCTCGTCGTCGTTCGCCAGGGTGGCGGCGGCCAGCAACGCGGCGTTGATCGCCCCGGAACGCCCGATCGCCAGCGTGCCGACCGGCACGCCGGCCGGCATCTGCACGATCGACAGCAGCGAATCCATGCCCGACAGCGCCTTGGACTGCACCGGCACGCCGAACACCGGCAGACGGGTCTTGGCCGCCACCATTCCCGGCAGGTGGGCCGCGCCACCCGCCCCGGCGATGATGACCTTCAGACCCCGCCCCACGGCCGATCCGGCGTAGTCGAACAGCTTTTCGGGTGTGCGGTGCGCCGAAACCACTTCCTTCTCGAAGGGAATCCCCAGCGCCTCAAGCGTTTCGCAGGCGTGACCCATGGTGTCCCAATCCGACTGGGAGCCCATGATCACGCCGACCCGCGGGCGGTCCGTCATACGCCGGTCACCATCGCCGGCAGGACGTCCTGAAGCTGCGGGTGCGTGTTCGCCACGCCCACGGCCGCGACGTAGATGAACACCAGGATCGCGAGAATCCAGGCACTGGCGCGAACGCCACGCGTCTTGCCAAAGCGCAGTGCGACCAGGCCCAGACCGATGTAGACCACCAGGCCGACGATCTTGACGGTCAGGAAGGTCGGGTGAACGCCGTTGCCCCAGAACAGCAGCCAAGCGGCAATCAGCGCACTGACCAGGAGCACGGTGTCGACGACGTGCGGGGTGATTTTCACCCATTTTTTCTTGAGCATCGGCGAGCCGGCGAGCATCCAGCCGCCACGCACAATGAAGCCGAGTAGCGAGAGCACGGCGGCGAGGGCGTGCAGGTGAATCCAGAGTGACGCTTGAGCCATGAGGGATCGTCCGTGTCGTTGTCGAGGTACAGCCGCCCCAGATGCTCGCCGATGCCGTGCCGTTTCCGGTCGGCGACGACGGCGTGTCGGGGGAAAGTGCAAGCATAAAGGAAAGTCGTCAAGCCCCCAATACGCCTGGTCTGGCTGGCAGATCTCGCCAGTGAATACCGCCAGCCGGGGGCATCGCGCCGGCACGGCGATGCGGCAACATCGTCACCACGGCCAACAGCCCGGCCATCCCGTTCCAAGATGCCCAGCCGCTCGCCTCCGCCTTGCGGAGCATGGCCGTATGGAGGGCGCCCGATGATGGTGGCGACGGGAAAGAAACAGGTCCACCGGCAGGGGATCAACGGCAGCCAGATGAAGTGCCCCGCGTCAGGGATAACCCGACGTTGAACAGGATGAGCACGAACACCCCAACGGGAAACCGGCGCAAACGATCGTCGGCTTTCGTCGCTTCTCCCCCACGGCCTCGCCCGTCCTTACGTTGTTCAACTCATCGATATATCATCAACACGATCGTGCGCCGGCACGGTCCTCGGCTCATGCCTCCGGCGCAAGCCACGCCAAACCCGGAAACGGGAGCGCTCCATGCAACTACCCAATCACCTGGTTTCCCTGCCGATCGCCAGCATCGGCTGGCTGATCGCGCTGGCCAGCGTCGCCTGGGCGGTGCGCGCCGCTCCCTGGCCCGCGCTACGCGCCGAACCGCACCGGCTCAACCTGGTGGCACTCGCCGCCCTGTTCCTGCTCGGCATGTGGTCACTCGAGGCGACCCTGATGCCGGGGCTGACCCTGCACTTTCTCGGCGCGACCACCGTCACGCTGGTGATCGGCCTGGAACTGGCCCTGATCGCGGGGATGGTCGTCACCATCGCCTTGCCACTGCTTTTCGGAGGAGGGCTGGCAATCGCCGGCTGGCACTTCGTCCTCAGCGCCCTGCTGCCAGCGCTGATCACCTATGCAGTCACCCGCGCCTCGCAGCGCTGGCTGCCGCCGAACTTTTTCATCTACCTGTTCGTCGGCGTATTCCTGTCGGCGGTGCTCGGGGTGCTGGCGCACGGGACGGGCACGGCCCTTCTCGTGATGGCGATGGGGCTTTACGACGGCGACATCGTCTGGAACAACTACCTGCGCGTCCTACCGCTGCTGGCATTCCCGGAAGGGGTCGTCAACGGGATGCTAATGACCGCCCTGGCACTCGTGATCCCGAAGTGGGTCATATCCTTCGACGATCGGCACTATATCGATGGCCGCTAGGGCGTTGCGACCTGCCGACTCAGCGTGCAAGATGCAACTCGGTGGGCTGTCATCAGTCGAATCGTTGGCGCCTAAGCATCTGTTTATACAGGGATGCGAGGCGCCCTTCGGGTGGCACGGATCATGCGTTACCCTCAGGTAGCCGAGCAGGAGTGGGCTCGGATAAACAACGTCATGTTATTCAGGAGTTCCCCATGAAAAAATTGACCGCGATCGCATTCGCTTCGGGCCTGACCATCGCCTCCATGCAGGCCATGGCCGCCGATGCCTCCGCCGGCAAGAACCTGTACGAGCAAAGCTGTGCGTCCTGCCACGGCATGAAGGCCCAGGGCCAGGGCATGTTCCCGAAACTCGCCGGCCAGAGTGCCGAGCGCATCACCACCGCATTGACTCACTACAAGAACGGCGACCAGGCCGCGCTCAAGGAAATGGAAGGCAACCTGGGCGGCTCCAACTACGCCATCATGGCGCCGAACGCAGCCGGCCTGTCCGAGGCGGACATCGAGAACCTGGGCGCTTACATCAGCAGCCTCTAATCGGCCTGAGTCGCCGTGATCTGCTCGGTCCGACCTGTCGGCCGAGCGCCCTGAGAACCCGGACCGCCTCGGTCCGGGTTTTTTCATGGTCGGCAGGCGAGGCCCGAAGGGATCGCCGGGGCGACCTCACGGACCGACTTTCCACGGGAACCTTCAGCGGCGCAGCCGGTCGAGCCTCAGCCGATCGCGGCCGTCGAACAGCCGGCGCGCGCCCAGCTGCACGGCGATCAGGGAGCCGAACCCCGTAGCTGCCGCGATCAGGAACATGATCAGGATCTGGTATTTCACCGCCTCGATCGGCGGCGAGCCGGCGAGTATCTGGCCGGTCATCATCCCGGGCAGGCTAATCACCCCGGCGGCGGCGAGCATATTGAGGGTCGGGATCAGCCCCGCTCGCATCGAGTCCGACCGCAGTTCGGCGGTGGCCTCGCGCACCGAATGGCCCAGCACCAGGCGCGCCTCGATTTCGCGGCGGCTCTGCCAGGCGGTCTGAGTGAGGTTGTTCAGCGCCAGGCCAATACCCGTCATCGTGTTGCCGAGGATCATCCCCAACAGCGGGATGGCGTACTGCGGGGTGTACCAGGGATCGGCGTCAATCATGAAGCTCAGGGCGAGCACGGTCACGATCAGCGCCGTCGCACTCATCGCCGCCAGCCCGATCCCGTAGCCGTGCCAGCCGCGAATGGCGCGCTTTTGACGCGCGACCACCTCGTAGCCTGCCAGCCCCATCATCACCACCGCGATCAGGGCGATCCACGGCAGCGTGGCGGCATCGAACACCGCCTCGAGGATCACGCCTACCAGCAGCAACTGCAGCACCATGCGGACGCTATTGACCGCGAGGCTGCGGAACAGGCCAAGGCCCAGCAACACCTGGATCACGCCCAGCGCCAGGACCAGTCCCGCGGCCAGCGCCAGATCGAACGGAGTGAGGCTATACAGATTCATGCAGCACCCCTCCCTCGGGCGTCATTTCCAGCCAGCGGCGCGCGTGGGCGCTAACCTCCCGGGGATCGTGACTGATCCAGACCGCCGCCGCGTCATGCTCGCGCACGAAGGTAAGCAACACCTCGGCCATGGCCGCGGCGTTGTCGCGGTCCAGGTTGGCGGTGGGCTCGTCAAGCAGCAATACGCGGGGTTGCAGCATGAGGGCACGCAACACGGCCAGCCGCTGGCGCTCACCCGATGACAGCCGCTCGACCGGCGCCTCCCAGAGCGCCGGGCGCAGCCGCAAGCGCTCCCACCAGGTCTCAGACGGTCGCCGGGCGAAGTGCGCGCCGACCGTTTCGGCCCACCAGCCGGACTCGGCCGGGACCAGCCCGACCTGACGCCGCCACTGCGTCGCGGGCATCGCCTGCTGTTCGACCCCATCGAGCCGCACTTCGCCCTCGTGGGGAGAGAGGTCGGCCAGTGCGCGCAACAGCTGACTCTTGCCGACGCCCGACTCGCCCTGCACCGTCAGCACCTCGCCGGGCGGCAACGCGAAGGATACCGGCGGCACGTTCGCCCCGCGCAGACCGTCCACCTCGAACAGCATGGAACTCACTCCCGTGACTGCAGACGCCTTGCTCCAACTCGGGAGCGAGGCATTACCAAAAAGAAAGACGCCGGCACGGGGCCGGCGTCTCAAGCAGGCAACCGCCGGGCGGCTGGTTGCCAGTTTGTTGGAGCCTGGTTATTACTCGCCGGCCTCAAAGGTCGCGATATAGGCCGCCAGACCCTGGATATCCCCGTCGGTGAGGTGTTTGGCCTGCGGGATCATCGCGTAGGAGTTCGGCCCCATTTCCTGGCCCTTGCGATAGATCTTGAGCAGGCTGGCCACCTGGTCCATACCCATGCCGGCAAGCTTCGGTGCGTTGAAGAGCGCACCACCTTCGCCCTGTTCGCCGTGACAGATGGCGCAGCTGGAGTAGACGGCCGCGCCGTGGCTGACCGACGACTCAGACACCATCTTCGGCTCGGCCGGCGCTTTCTTCGACTCCGCCTGCTTGGCGTCGCCCGCCTTGTCATCGTCTTTTGCCGCCTCGGCACTGTCGTCGGCGCCACCGCCGTTGCTGCCGCCGAAGCTGTCGGCAATGTAGACCGCGACATTGGCGATGTCGTCGTCGGAGAGGTTGGCCGCGTTCGGCGCCATGGTGCTGTAGCGATCACCCAGGCCGACCGACTTGAGGTACTCCTTGTCGCCATCGCGATAGGCGACCAGCGCCTTCTGTACGTCGGCCGCGTCGAGGCCGGTCAACGCCGGGAAGGCGCCGCCCTGGCCGTTGCCATCCGCGCCGTGGCACGCCTGGCAGCTCGCGTAGACCTTCTCGCCGGCGCTCACGTCGCCGTCGACCGCGCCACCGCCGGCTTTCTTGTCGGCATCGGCCTTCTTGTCGGCCTTCTTGTCGGCCTTCTTGTCGCTATCGGCGTCGCTACCCGAGTCGTCGGAGCCACCGGCGCTACCCGTACCGCCACCGAAGGCGTCGCCGATGTAGGCGGCCAGGTCGTCGATGTCCTCGTCGGAGAGGTTGGCCGCGTTCGGCGCCATGGTGCTGTAGCGATCACCCAGGCCGACCGACTTGAGGTAGTCCTTGTCGCCATCGCGGTAGGCGACCAGCGCCTTTTGCACCTTGAGCGCGTCCAGGCCGGTCAACGCCGGGAAGGCGCCGCCCTGGCCCTTACCGTCCGCACCGTGGCAGGCCGCGCAGGAGGCGAACTTCTGCTTGCCGGCGGCGATGTCGCCGCTGCCGCCACCCGCGTCGCTGCCGGAATCATCACCGGAAGACGCCTCGCCCGAGGCCGACGACCCGCCAGTCGATTCCGCCTTGGCGGTCTCGGTGGCTTCCTTGCTTTCCGGTTTCTCGACCACCTGCCCGTCGAGCGAGTTCTCATCGACAGTGTTCATCAGCGCGTTCACTAAAAAGAACACGACGACCAGCAGGACCAGCGCCGAGACGAAGCCCACCAGCTTCGACATCGGATCGACCTTGGGGGTATGTTGAGCCACGAGAGTCCTCCAGAATCTTAATCGTTTCAGCCAGCGCAACGGCGCGTAGTATATCGGCAAAAAACCGCATTTGACAGGATAGCGGCCTGCATGAATCCACCCGCCCCGAAAAACCCCCGCAAGGTCATCGGCAGCTCCGCCGGCCAGCGCGGCTCCCACCGACCTCCGGGGCTAGCCGCGCCGGTTGCCGAGCTCGCTGGCGTCGGCCCGCGAATCGCCGAGAAACTGGCGCGATTGTCGATCGAGACGGTCGGCGACCTGCTTTGGCACCTGCCGTCGCGCTACGAGGACCGTGGCACAGAGCAGCCGCTCTCGTCCCAAGCGGTAGGCGAATCGGCCCTGTTCAAGGTTCGAATCACCGAGGTTCGGCCACTTTTCCGCGGCAAGGCGCGGCTGGTCTGCCAGGCCGTCGGGGAGGGGCCGACAGGGCCGATGCCGATCACCCTCTGGTTCTTCGGTCGGTTCGGCCCCACCCCGCAGGCCGGGCGCGAATGCCTGCTGTTCGGCGAACTGCAACAGGGCCCACATGGGCTCGAACTGGCCCAGCCGGAGCTGGTCACCCCGTCGCAGATCGGTCAGATCCGGCCGGTCTATCCGGCCACCGAGGGCGTCGCCCAACCCAAGCTGCGCCAGTTGGTCGCCGCCGCGCTGGAGATCGCCGTGCGCGAGCTGACCGACCCCCTGCCCTCAGCCATCCGCGAGCGGCACGATTGGCCGGTACTGATGAAGGCATTGCAGCGCATTCACCTGCCCAAGCGACGCGACGGCGTGCCTGCGCGCCACGAACCGGCCTTCCAACGACTGATCGTCGAGGAGCTCGCCACTCACATCCTCGCCTTGAGACAGCGCCGCGCGGTCACCCGCCAGGTCGCCGCACCGGCCATCCCGCCGCAAGACCACCTGTTCGACCAGCTGATCGATCACCTCGGTTTCACGCCCACGGGCGCCCAACGCCGGGTGATCGGCGAGATCAAGGCGGATCTCGCCCAGGCCCTGCCCATGCTGCGGCTGGTCCAGGGTGACGTGGGCTCAGGGAAGACGCTGGTAGCCGCTGCCGCGGCGCTCGACGTGATCGACGCCGGCTACCAGGTCGCGCTGATGGCGCCGACCGCGCTACTCGCCGAGCAACACGCGCGCAATTTCGAGCAGTGGTTCGAGCCACTGGGTCTCGCGGTGTTGCTGCTCTCCGGCCAGCAAACAGCCGCCGAGCGGCGCGCGGGCCTGGCCCGACTGGCCGACGGACGCGCGCAGATCGTCGTCGGCACGCACGCCCTGTTCCAGGAATCGGTGGCCTTTCATCAACTGGGCCTGGTGATCGTCGACGAGCAGCACCGCTTCGGCGTACACCAGCGCCTGGCGCTGACCGACAAGGGGGCCAGCCCGGAGGGTGGCGCCCGCCGACCTCACCAGCTGATCATGACCGCCACCCCGATCCCGCGCACGCTCGCCATGACGCAGTTCGCCGACCTCGATGTTTCCGTCATCGACGAACTGCCGCCCGGCCGCACGCCGGTGACCACCGTGGTGGTGCGCGCCGACCGGCGCGGCGAGGTGATCGAGCGCATCGCCCGCGTCTGCGCCGAGGGGCGTCAGGCCTACTGGGTCTGCCCGCTGATCGAGGAGGGGCAGATCGAGGCGCAGGCGGCCGAGACCACCTTCGCCATGCTGGGCGAGGAGCTGCCACATCTCTCGATCGGCATGGTGCACGGGCGCATGAACGCCGCCGAGAAGCAGCGCGAGATGGCCCGCTTCAAGGCGGGCGACTACCACCTGCTGGTCGCGACCACCGTGATCGAGGTGGGCGTGGACGTGCCCAACGCCTCATTGATGATCATCGAGAACGCCGAGCGCATGGGGCTGGCCCAGCTGCACCAGCTGCGTGGTCGCGTCGGTCGTGGCGCGACCGCCAGCCACTGCGTGCTGCTGTTCGACGAGCCGCTCTCCGATCGCGCCCGGGCAAGGCTGGGCTTGATGCGCGAAACCGAGGACGGCTTTCGACTGGCCGAAGCCGACCTCGAACAACGCGGCCCCGGCGAGGTGCTCGGCACCCGCCAGGCGGGCATCGCCAAGCTCAAGATCGCCGACCTGCAGGAAGACCAGGGCCACCTGGACGACGCCGGCCGACTCGCCGACGAGCTGCTCGAACGCTTCCCCGACGCCGTCGGCCCACTGATTGCCCGCTGGGTGGGCGCCGCCGGTCAGTACGGCCAGGTATGACAGCTCGGGCCAGCCTCTTGCCCCCGTCCGGACACTGACATACAGTTTTCCCTATACCCTGATCAAGAGACCCCGAGCGGGGGCGTGACGGTCCGGGCGCGATGATCCGCGCAGGGCCGGAGGAACCGTCGGCTCCGCCTTGCCGCCCGGCAAGACGACACCTCGCCCTCCCGGCACGGATGGACCCCCGCCCGACCATGACGCGACTCGCCTTTTCTCTCCCCGGAACGAGGTTCCTGCTTGCCCTGCTCGGGGCGGGGCTGGCACTGGCAGCGCCGATGGCCGACGCGCTCGGTGACACGACCGTTTCCGCACGCGTGGCGCTGAGCGCCGAGGAGCAGGCCTTCGTCGAAAGCCACAGCCATGTCCGCGTCGTGATGCCGGTCGATCACCCGCCGTTCAGCGTGTATCGCGGCGGGGAGGGCCGCGGTTTCGAGCACGATCTGCTGCGACTGATCTCCGACAAGACCGGCCTGACCTTCGAGAAGAGCTACGCGGTCTGGAGCGAGGCGCTACGGCGCTTCCGCCGCGGCAAGGTCGACATGATCGCCAGCATCTCCTACCGAGCGAACCGCCGGCCGTTCACGCTCTATACCGAGCCGTACTACCGCATCCCGGTATTCGTGTTCGTCCGCAACGACTTCGGCCGGTACCGGGGGGTCGAGGACCTGGACGGGGCGCGCGTCGGCATCATCCGCGACATCTTCTACGAGGCCGACCTGGTCGACATCGCGAATATCGAGCTCCACCGCTTCGACACCTACCAGGAGCTCACGCGCGCGCTGGTGCTCGGCGAGGTCGATGCGCTGGTCCAGAACCTCACCAATATCGACCATCTGATTAAGCGCCAGGCCTTCAGCGACATCCGCATCGCGGGTGAACTTGGCGTGCCGGGCCTGGTGGAGGAAGATTTTCGCTTCGGCATCACACCGGGCACGCCGACACTGCAGGCCATCGTCCAGAAGGGACTGGACGCGATCACGGTCGCCGAGTGGGAAGCCCTGACCGCGCAATGGCTGGACGGGGACGGAGACACAAACGGCCCCGCCCCGGGCCTGACCGAGGAGGAGCGCGCCTACCTGCGAACCCAGGGGCCGATCGACATCTGCATCGACCCGAACTGGATGCCCTTCGAGCGCTTCAACGAGGCCGGCGACTTCGAGGGCATCAGCGCCGACTACTTCGCCCTGTTCGCCCGCACGCTCGGCACGGCGTTCCGCCCCGTGATCACCGAGACCTGGACCGAGTCGGTCGAGGCGCTCAATACCGGCCGCTGCGACCTGTTCAGTCTCGCCATGCCCACGCCGGAGCGGGAAACGTACCTCGATTTCACCGACAGCTACATCGAGACACCGCTGGTCATCGCCACCCAGGCCGACGTGGCCTTCCTCAACGGCCTTGCCGACCTGAAAGGGCGCACGATCGCGATCCCGGCGCTGTACGCCTTCGCGGAGTTGCTGCGCGAGGACTACCCCGAACTCGACCTGGTCGAAGTCACCGACATCGACGCCGGCCTGGATCTGGTGCGCGACGGCAAGGTCTTCGGCTACATCGGCACACTCGCCACCATCGGCTACAAGCTGCAGACCAAGTACACCGGCGAGCTGCGCGTGACCGGCGACACCGGCAGGTCGTGGGACATGGGCGTGGCGGTCCGCGAGGACAAGCCGATGCTGTTCGCCATCATGCAGAAGGCGGTCGAGAGCCTCACCGCGGAGCAAAAGCGCGGCATCAACGACAAGTGGATCGCGGTCCGCTACGAGGAACGCACCGATTACACCCTGTTACTCTGGGTGATCGCGCTCTTCGTGCTGGTGATGCTGATCGGCGCAGTGCTCTACCTCAAGCAGGCCGGCCTGCGAAAACAGCTGCAAGCGGCGTATCACCAGGCCGAAAGGCTGGCCGTGACCGACAAGCTGACCGGCGTGTACAACCGGCATCGGCTCGACGAGACGCTCGCCGAGGAAACCCGCAAGGCCGAGCGTTACGACGGCGGCTTCGGCGTGATCATCCTCGACATCGACCACTTCAAGCACGTCAACGACCGATTCGGCCACCGCATCGGCGATCTCGTCCTGCAAACGGTGGTCGAGGTGCTGCAGCGCCACTGTCGACGCAGCGATGTCCTCGGGCGCTGGGGCGGCGAGGAGTTCCTGATCGTCGCCCCGAACGCCGACAAGGCAACACTGCTCGCCTTCGCCGAGAAACTGCGCGCGGCGATCGAGGCCGAGCCGTTCAGCGACGTCGACCACATCACCACCAGCATCGGCGCGAGCCGGTACGAGCGGGGCGATAACCCCGACACCCTGGTCAAGCGGGCCGACGACGCGCTCTATGACGCCAAGCGGCGGGGACGCAACCGGGTCGCGTTTCGCTGACACCGACCCTCGGGGCCAGCCGGCAGCACACTGGCTGGACTGGCGATCTGTGCAGAGATTCCCTAACCGAGCCGCCCGGACGGGGAAGCCGCCCTCTCGACGGCGTCGTCTTCGTCGGGCAACTGGTGGTCGTAGGCCGCCTGCAACCCGGTCTCGCGCGGGCCCTCCTCGGCTTCTTTGCCCTCGGCTTCTTTGCCCTCGGCCCCTTTACCAACACCAAGGGTGCGCGGATAGAACGGCGAGAGGACGGCAACCACCACCCCGATCGCGGCAACGGTGGCGAACGCCTCGTCGTAACCGAATCGATCGATCAACACGCCCACCACCGGCGAGCCCGCCGCCTGCCCGAGCGAGACGGCCACGAACGGCAGTACCGGGCCGAGTGACAGGCGTCCCGGCAACAGGCGGATGCCGGTCATCAGATACAACCCCGTCAGGCTCATGTAGGCCAGGCCGAAGACCAGAGCGGAGAAACCGGCGAGCAGCACGTTGCCGGGCGCCGCGGCAAGCAGTGCGAGGCTGGTCGAGAGCATCATCAGCATCAACGCCTGCGTGATGGCCGGGTTGTTGCGATCGGCGAGGTCGGCGACCACCGCCCCGCCGAGACCGGCAACGCCGACCGCCAGCCACAGCAAGCCGGTCGCCCCGGGCGGCAGCTTGCCCAGGTTGACGACCAGGTCGGGCGCGAAGATCCAGTAGGCGGCGGACACGAAACCCATCAAAAAGGAAAACACCGACAGGCGACCGAGACGCCACCATTGCAGGCGGGTGATCGACGGTGGTCTGGCCGTGTCCGAAGGCGATACCCGCGACACGGACGGGATCACGTACCACGTCGCGACCAGGCCCGCGACGGCCAGGACCACGAAGCTGCCGTAGGCCAGGCGCCAGGCGTCGGCCAGGAACAACACCGCCGGCACCGCGACGGCCACGCCCACGCTGGTGCCGGCGTTCATGATCGAACTCACCCGTCCGTGCATCGAACGCTCGACCACCGCCTGCATGGCGCCCGAAAGGGCCGGCATCATCAACCCCGTGGACAGGCCGCAGGCGAACACGCCGATTCCGAGCGACGTCGCGTCCGTGGACTGGCTG
This sequence comes from Halothiobacillaceae bacterium, assembly GCA_016938615.1. Lineage (GTDB taxonomy): Bacteria > Pseudomonadota > Gammaproteobacteria > Halothiobacillales > Halothiobacillaceae > Guyparkeria. Next base: position 23,717 of record JAFGUH010000244.1, read on the forward strand.
ATCACCAGCAACCCGCTCGCACCCAGCGTGCCGGAGAGCATCGCGGTGTAGCGCGCGCCCAGTCGCCGGGCGAGCGTCGGCGCGGCGAACGAGGCGAACACGAAGCTGATCAAGGGCAACGCCCCGATAAGGCCGATCACCTCGGGCGTGAGGCCAAGCTCGGCACGGATCGGCGGGACGAACAGGCCGAAGGCGAAACGCGCCAACCCGTAGGTGATCGCGATCAGCCCGGCGCCAAACAGTGCAAATCTCGTGCTCGAAGACAATGCCATGCCACCTCCGTCCGACGCCTTGCGAAACCCGTGACCTGCGGCGGGATGATCGCACCATCGCCAATGCCGCCGCGCGCAGAGGCGCGCTTGCCGAGCCCAGACCCGTGACCATCGCGGTGGTTGACCCGTACGTCGAAACCGCCGCTGGCCGCTGGCGCGCCCGTCCAGCCGGGCGTGCCGCAGGCCGCTGCCCTGGAGACTAGAGCCCCCCGGTGGCACTGCGCAAACCGAGCCGCCGCATGAATAGCCCGGGGCCGACGGGATGGACCACCGTACCTCAACCCGAAGACGAACGTCGCCCCTTGCGCCGATACATCGCCTCATCGGCATGGCGCATCAGGCGCTCGGCGTTTTCCCCATCCGTCGGATACTGGGCCACCCCGGCGCTGCAGGAGACCGCGCGCATGCCGTCGAACCCCGGGCCCAGCGGGGCGGACACAGCCGCGGTGATTTCGTCCAGCTTCGCGGCGACCGCCTCCGCCGATTGGATATCCGTCAGCAGCACGACGAACTCGTCGCCGCCCAGGCGAGCGACCGTATCGGTCTCGCGCACGCAGCCCTCCAAGCGGCGCGCGATCGTGCAGAGCACGCGATCCCCGACCGCGTGACCGTGGCTGTCGTTGATCGACTTGAACTCGTCGACGTCCAGGAACAGCAGGGCCAGCCCGCTCTGGTAGCGGCGAGCCGCCAGCAAGGCCGACTCCAGTCGATCGCTGAACAGCGATCGGTTAGTCAGCCCGGTGAGCGAGTCGTGGTGGGCGAGGAACCGCAAGGCCTCCTCCGCCTGCCGCAGCGCCGTGACATCCCGCGCCACGCCGATGCGAACCTGGTCTTCCTCCGACCAGCGCGCCGACCACAAGATGTCCACGATCGAACCGTCCTTGCGGATATAGCGGTTGTGAAAATCCGTGTGCGGATGCCCACTCATTACCCGCGCGATCGAGGCTTGCGTGTTTTCCAGGCAATCCGGATGCATCAAATCGGTGATCGACCGACCGACCAGTTCCTCGGCGCGATACCCCAGCAGCCCCTCGCAGGCATCACTGACGAACACGATGCGGCTGTCCCGATCGACGACGAAGACCGTATCCAGCATCAGGTGGATCAGCTTCGGGTACAGCGCTTCGATATCCACGGGCATGGTTTCGGGCTTCGGCTGGGTCAGGTGGCTGCTAGTGTAGCCTCAAGGGGTTGGAACCCTTTGCTTCACGTGGCTTGCGTGTTGATGTGGGCACAGCGACGCCTTGGTGCGGAGGTGACGTGGTTTCGGGCGTTTGTTGCGCGTGGTGGTTTCGAACGCATCGCGCTGCCAACGCCCGAGGCACTTTCTATTGCTTGTCCAATAGAAAGTCCCCAAAGACAAGGACACCCCGGCGCCTTGGCCCTTCGGGCTTCCCTCGTCACCGCCGGGTTGCGGCCGGGTCGGTTCGACGCTACGTCCTGTCGCGCAGAACCTCGGAGCGACGTACCTGTCGCTCCGACCCTGCAACCCGGCGGCAACGAGGCAAGGCGCAGGGGCCCCGTGCGCGCCAGCCGTAAACCTCCTTCATCGATAACTGCCCTTGCTGGCAAACCGAAAGCAGGACAGCCGCACCGCGGCTTTCGCGGCCAAGGGCCGCTCCCACAACCACCCGAACCCCTGTGGGAGCGAGCCTCGCTCGCGAAACGCGCGAACGGCGCGTGCCCCGCCAACAATCCCGCAACCAAATCAATCGCGCCTAAAGACGCTCCTACAACATTCTCCACCCCGTAGGAGATTCTATGTCTCCCCACAAGGGATTCTCGGCACGTAGTCAGTCTGTTTCTGCATCAAACTGAAAGCGACTCGA
>JAFGUH010000245.1 GCA_016938615.1 Halothiobacillaceae bacterium
CGTAGTGGTTGTCCATCACGTCGAAGTGCACCCAGTCGGCGCCGGACTTCAGGACGTTGTCCACTTCCTCGCCCAGGCGGGCAAAGTTGGCCGACAGGATACTCGGGGCAATGATGTAGTCGCTCATCTCGCGGTCCTCGGATGCGTAGGGGAAATTCGGTCGAGAGGCGCCCGGCCGACCGCCGGGAGCGGGCGTCGGCGGGCTGGGCACGAGCTCGAAAGCTGAGCGTCAATGTACCGGATTCCGCGCGGTTTTTTAAGGAAACTCAAGGAACCTGAACGCGAATGCATCGCCACCCGGCGGCGAGGGGGCACAGCGGCACGGCGAAGCTGAGGCAAATCAGCTAGAATCGCGACTCATTCTCAGCTCAAAGACATTTCACACGCTTATGTTCCAGACCGAATTGCTGCTGCGCGAATTCGTCACCCACGACGTTCAGCGCTACATCCTGGCCAAGCCCGAGGGCTTTTCCTTCACCCCCGGGCAGGCGATCGAGATGGTCATCGACGAGCCGGAATGGCGTGACGAGGCCAGGCCGTTCACGCTCACCAACCGGGTCGGCGATCGGGTACTGGAGCTGATGATCAAGAGCTACGGCGAGCACGACGGGATGACGCAGCGGCTGGGCACCTCGCAGCCGGGGCAGAAACTGCGCCTCTCCGAACCGTTCGACAGCTTCACCTACGACGGGCCCGGCTGGTTCATCGCCGGCGGCGCCGGGATTACGCCGTTTCTCGCCATCATTCGCGACCTTGCCGACCGTGGCCAGCTCGACGGCCAGAAGCTGATCTATTCCAACAAGACCGCCGGCGACATCATCCAGCAGCGCGAGCTCGAGGCCGCCTTCGGCGAGAACGCCCATTTCGTCTGCACCCGCGAACAATCACCGCTGTGCACCCACTCCGGCCACGTCGACGACGCCTTCCTGCGCGAACAGATCCGCGATCTTTCCGAGGAGTTCTACGTCTGCGGCCCGCCCGCCTTCGCCGACCAGGTGAAAAAGACCCTGGGCGACATGGGCGGCAACACCCAGAGCATGGAATTCGGCTAAGCCGGGTCGACAGACCGACCGAGAAAAGCCGCGCCATGGATCATTCCGGGCGCGGCTTTTTCATACCTGAAGGAAACCCTACTGTGGGAGCGAGCCTCGCTCGCGAAGGCCGCATCAGCGGCCGTGCTGTAACGAGGCGGCAACACGCCTAACGTGAGTTGCCCGGGCTGACCGGGACTCGCGCGTCCCGCGCGATTCGCGAGCCGGGCTCGCTCCCACGGTGAGGGTGTTGATCGCTACAACCAGACGGCATCCCAGTGGGGGTAATCACGCACGCTCTTCACCAGGCCAGCGCGAACGGGATTGGCAACGATATAGCGGGCCACCGCCGCAAGGTCTTCGTCCCCTCGCAACGCCCGATCGAAGTAGCCGGGTTGCCCGGCGAAGGACTCGTGACCGGCTACCTGCCGGATCTTACGGCTCGCCAGCGACCTAGCTTTCTGCACTCCCGCAGATAGATCCTGCCCTTCGTTCAGCCGTAACAACCAGTGCACGTGATCCGGCATGAGCACAAGGCAGAGGGGTTTCGACCTGTGGCCCGGTCGCCATCAGCCCTCGAACGACCGGGCGGGCAACACTGAGCGTGGACAAAGGCTGGCTGCCCGGACGAATGGCGAACCGAACGTGATAAATGCGGCCGGCCTCGCTGACGCGCCCCTGCCTCAGGCGATGACTGGCGTAGGTGCCGTCCATGGCGACCTCCACGACTTGGGTGATTGATTTGGCTCGGCACAACCGGGAGGAGACTGCCAAATACCAAACGGTGCAACTGCTCGCGCGTATTCCGTTAGCCAAGCCCCACTCACGTGAATAAATGACTCTGTGGGAGCGAGCCCTGCTCGCGAAAGCCGCGCGAGCGGCTGCTCCCGCTTGGGGCGGCAATGCATTTCGAGTCTGCCCGGCGCTCGCGCCAGTGGCGCGATTCGCGAGCGAGGCTCGCTCCCACAGTGGGGTTATCTCGCCCGCCGTGCCTCTCAGCGCTGGTCGATCTCGAACCACTCGGTGACGCGCACCCGGGCCAGATGGATGCGGTAGACGGTTTCGCGCGTGATGATGTGGCCTTCGCGGCGGACCTGAAAGCGCGTTCGGCGGCAATGCGGCTGGCGCTCGAGCACTTCCAGCAGTGGGGTGTCGGCCAGGCCCGTTATCGCGCGGCGTAGTCGCGGGGGAATCGGGCCGTTGATCCCGGCGACCTCGGTCAGCGCATCGACGCGGAAATCGCCGCTTTCCAGCCGCACACGCCGCTCCCAGACACGCGTGGCCCGGGGGACGGGCCAGCGGCCGGGTTGATGGTCACGCCAACCTTCATGCAGTCGTCGGACTTCGACCGGGTGGCCGGTATATTCGCGCACCGCGCGGGTGAATGAGCCCGCCGTCCCGGCCAACCGCCGGATCTCCCCCGGCAGACCGAACAACGCGGCAATCCCTTCCGGCCCGCCGTACGGGCGAAAGCAGCCCAGCGAAAAACGCCGTTTCGCGGTGTTCGCTGTCACGGCTTCTCGGGGACGAACACGATCGCCTCGCCCTCGCCGCGCGGGTCGCTGGCCGCCTCGATCCGGCCCTCGGCGCGCCACCAGGCGACTGCCTGCATGTTGCCGAAGCTGCTCTGGGTCTCGATGCGATGCCCCATCGACTCGAGCTCGGCGCGCTGCGCCTCGGTGAGCCGGTCGGCCTCGACCTCCACCCGGTCGGGCAGGTACTGGTGATGGATGCGCGGCTCGGCGACCCAGTCGGCCACCGGCTCGCCACGGGTTGCGGCCAGCACCCCGCCGAGCACCATGGTGATGATGCGCGAGCCGCCGGGCGTGCCCAGCACGCCAACGAGATCGTCGTTGCGCACGAAGGTCGGCGACATGCTGGAGAGCGGCCGCTTGCCCGGGGCAACCGCGTTGGCCTCCGCGCCGATCAGCCCGTAGACGTTGGCCACGCCCGGCTTTTGCGAGAAGTCGTCCATCTCGTCGTTCAAGAGCACACCGGTGCCCGGGACCGTAACGCCGGCGCCGAAGGGATAGTTGATCGAAAGCGTCGCGGCGACGTAGTTGCCTTGCGCGTCCATCACCGAGAAGTGCGTGGTGTGGGGGCCTTCGGGCTCGGTGACCACCGCCGCGAGCGTCGAGGAGCGGGTCGCCTCGGTGGCGGAGATGCCCACCGCCAGCCCGGCGGCGTAATCCGTGCTGGTCAGCCGGTCGAGCGGCATGTCGACGTAGTCCGGATCGCCGAGGTAGTCGGCGCGATCACGATAGGCGCGGCGCATCGCCTCGATGCGGTAGTGCAGGCCCAGCGCCGAGGCATCGTCCAGGCCGCCCGTGCGACGCTCGAGGCGGGCGTAGGTGTTGAGGATTTCGGCCAGCGCCACGCCACCCGAGGACGGCGGCGCGGCGGAAACGACCGTGAAGCCCCGGAAATGGCTGACCACCGGGGCGCGCTCGACCACGCGGTAGCCGGCCAGGTCCGAACGGCACCAGATGCCGCCGGCCTTGCGCACGCCATCGACCAGACGCCCGGCCTGATCGCCCTGGTAGAAACCGTCGCGCCCCTCAAGCGCGATGTGCTCCAGGGTCTCGGCCAGTTCCGGTTGGCGGATGACGTGACCGATCGCCGGCAACTCGCCATCGTCGAGAAAGATCGCCCGGCTGGCCGGGTCCGCTGCCAGCAGCGATTCGCGAAACCCGGCCAGTCGGCGGTACATCGCGGTGACCGCGAAGCCCTCGCGCGCTGCCCGGATCGCCGGGTCTAGCGTCCGCGAGAGGGGCAGCGCACCGTACTTGGCGGCCAAGTGATCGAGAGCGGCGGGAATGCCGGGGATGCCGGCGGCCAACGCCCCGTCGACCGAGAGCTTGGGCTGCGGGTTGCCGTCGGCATCGAGGTACATGTCGCGACTGGCCCGCCCCGGCGCGCGTTCGCGGGCGTCGAGCATCACGTCCCGTCCGCTTTGTGCCGCGTGGAGCAGGTAGAAGCCGCCGCCACCCAGGCCGGAGCTGTACGGCTCGACCACGGCCAGCGCGGCGGTGATCGCCACCGCGGCATCGAAGGCATTGCCGCCGGCCTCGAGCACCTCGCGCCCGGCCGCCGTGGCCATCGGGTGGGCGGTGGCGATCGCGGCCTGCCCCGGTGCCGTGGGGTTCGCCTGCACGAGCCCCCACGGCAGGAGAACGAGAACGATCGCGAGCCGGCGCAAGGCGTTCATGCTCAGCCCCCGCCGATGGCCTGGACGATCTCGACGCGGTCACCGTCGACGACCACGGCACTGGCGTGTTCGGCGCGCGGGCGGATCTCGCCGTTGACCTCGATCGCGTAGCGCTTGCCGCTGGTGCCGCCAAGCGCGACCAACGCCTCGAGCGTGGTGCCCTCGGGCACGTCGCGCGGCTCACCGTTGAGCTCGATGCGGAGCGTCGATTCAGCCATCGTGTATCTCCTGATGCCACCGACCCGGCCGGTCGAGTGGATTGTGTCTGCTGGTAGAATGCCGGGCAGGTCGCAAGCGACCGTCCACCCATTATGGCAAGCCGAGGCCCATGAACGATTCACCCAGGAGCGATTCACCTCGGAGCGATTCCACCCGGGCCGATCCCGGTGCGTCGCTCGCCCTGCCCTGGGGCGATATCGATACCGTCCTGCTCGACATGGACGGCACCCTGCTCGACCTGCACTTCGACGCCCGTTTCTGGAAGGAGCACTTTCCCAAGCGTTACGTCGAGCTCAGCGGGCTCTCGGCGGCGGAGGCGCGACGCCGACTCGAGGCGCGCTTCGAGGGGCTCAAGGGCCAGCTGGCCTGGTACTGCCTGGACGACTGGCACCGGGCGCTAGCGCCCGACTGCCGCGACGAACTGGACCTGGTCGCGCTCAAGCGCGAACTGGCCCACCACATCCGCTATCGCCACGGCGTGCCCGAGTTTCTCGAGCGCCTGGGCACGACCGGCAAGCAGCGTGTGCTGGTGACCAATGCCCACCCGGCGAGCGTCGATCTCAAGTTCGAGCACGTCGATCTTCCCACGCGCCTCGACCGGATCTTCAACGCCCACGAGATCGGCGCGGCCAAGGAGTCCCCCCAGTTCTGGGACCGGCTGGCCGAGCAATTGCACTTCGACCCCGACCGCACCCTGCTGGTCGACGACAACCTGGTGGCGCTGGCCGCCGCCGGGGATTTTGGCATCCGCCACCTGCGGGCGATCACGCGGCCCAACAGCCGTGGCGAGGCGATGGACACCGCGCCGTTCGAGCCGCTGGATGACTTCCTGGCCGCCACGGCGGTCCTGGCCGGACGATAACGACGGCGAAAGCCGCGCCCCAAGGCTCCGTAGGAGCGGCTTTAGCCGCGAAGGGCCGCGGCAGACACCCGGCATTCGCGGCTAAAGCCGCTCCTACCGGGGGCGTCGCTCGCCCTTCTTACTCGCTCTCGCTCGGCGGGACGTAGTCCTCGGGCTTTTCCTCCTGGCCCTCGAACAGGAACCGTTCCATCTCGCGCACCAGGAACTCGCGTGCCTTGGGGTCGACCGGCGTCAGGCGATACTCGTTGATCAGCATGGTCTGGTGCGAGAGCCACTGCTGCCAGGCGGCCTTGGAGATGTTGTTGTAGATGCGCTCGCCCAGCTCGCCCGGATACGGCGGCTTGGGCAGTGCCTCGGCTTCGCACTGCAGGCGCTGGCAGAAGACGGTGCGATCAGTCATGGAAACCTCGTTGGCGCGTCGATTCGAAATGTGCCGGGGAAAGATCCGGGGAAATGTACCCGGCAAGGGTGCCCGGAAAATATGCCTGAAATGATAACAGCGCGTTCAGTCGAAGGCGGAGGCCCCGCGCTCGCGAATCAGTCGCTGCACGGGAGCGGGCAGGCCGACCGGTGGCCCCTCGACCAGCCGGTCGATCGCGTACCACTCCCCCGGCCGGTCTGCCACGACCGCGGTGCGGACCAAGGCGGCCTGCACCTCGGCGGCCAGTTCAAAATGGCTGAAGGCATGCCGCAGGCCACCGAGAGAGTGCCATTCGCCGAGACGCTGCAAGCCAAGCTCCGTCAGCCGCGAGTCGTCACGCTGGTCGCATTCGCAGACCGGCAGGCTCGCCAATCCGCCCCAGATGCCGCGTGGCGGGCGTTTCTCCAGGAACAGGTTCCCCTCGCCGTCCTCCAGCCAGAGCAATACGCGCTCACGCACCGGACGGACCTTGCGCTGGCGGCGTACCGGCAGTTCGGCGGCCCGGCCCTCGATGCGTGCGCGACAGTCCTCGGACACGGGGCAGGCATCGCAGCGCGGACGGCCGCGCCGGCAGACCGTCGCGCCCAGGTCCATGATCGCCTGGGTGTAGTCGGCGGCGCGCTCGGCCGGCGTGACCGCCTCGGCCAGGGCCCACAGTTCCCGCTGGGTGGCGGCGGCCTCCTGGGGCGTGTCGACGGCGGCATGCCGGGCCAGCACGCGCTTGACGTTGCCATCCAGGATCACCGCGCGCTCATCGAAGGCCTGGGCGACGATGGCCGCAGCGGTCGACGGACCCACGCCGGGCAGGGCCGCCCAGCCGTCGGCAGACTCCGGCACGCCGTTCGCGACCAGCTCGCGCGCGGCCCGGTGCAGGTTGCGGGCGCGAGCGTAGTAGCCCAGGCCCGACCACAGGGCCAGCACCTCGTCGACCTCGGCGGCGGCCAGTGAGGCCAGATCGGGGAAACGCTCGACAAAGCGCTGGAAGTACGGGATGACCGTGGCCACCTGCGTCTGCTGCAGCATGATCTCCGAAAGCCATACCCGGTAGGCGCTTCGGGGGTGTTGCCACGGCAGATCGTGGCGACCGTGGCGATCGAACCAGGCGAGCAGTCGGCTCGCGAACGGGGCCGTCACGAGGCGGCGACGGGCCCGGCCGCGGCTCGCTTGAGCGTCTCCATGGTCGTCACAGCCCAAGCCCCTTGAGCAACTCCTTGACCGGCGCGGCATCGTCGCCGAGCCGTTCGTCCAACTCCTTGTCGATACGCTCCTTGGCCTTGCTCTTGGCTGCATCCTTGGCGAGCGACTCGAGGTCGAGCGAGATCGACGGGTCGGCGAGCGCGCCCTCGATGCGGATCGGTACCGGCACCTGTTTGAGTCGATCGAGCTGCTTGCCGCCCTGGCCGGTAGCGGTGTTGACCACCGTGGCGGTGAGGCGGTAATCGATGGTGTCGCGCGGCAGATCCACGTCGCCCTTGCCGGTGACGCGAAGCAGCGGCGAGGCGCCAGCGAGATCGTCGTTGCGGATCACGCCATTGCGAATGGTGGCCGTGGCCGTGATCGAGGAGAAGTCGGTCGACTTTTCCTCCGGCTCGGGCTCGGTCTGGCCGTCGAGCTTCGCCTGGGCACGACGCAGCAGGTAGCCGATGTCGAACCCCTTGACCTTGCCATCGCGCAGGGCCATGTCGGCCGAGCCGCCGAGCCCGGCCTTGAGCTGATCGACCCGCTTGCCCTGGGTGGTGACGTCGAAGGACACATCGCCCGTCCCGAGCAGGCGGTCTTCGTCCATCACGGCGGTGAGCAAGGGCTGCAACGAGACGCCCTGAACCCGGCCCTTGCCGGCATAACTTGGCACGTCGCCGCGCACATCGAGCGAGCCGTTGGCGTCGATCTCGCCGTCGAAGGCGTTTGCCGACAGCTCAGCCAACTTGACCCGACCCCCGGCGGCCGTGACGTGAACCGCCGGCTTTTTCAGCAGGTAGTCCTCGTAACGCAGGCTTTCGAGTGCCAGCCGGGCATCGAGATTCAGTCCACGCAGGGTCTCGGTGGGCAATTCGATCTCGCTGGAAGCGGCGACCGAGGACCCGCCGGCCCCGGCGCCGCCGGTGGCCTTTTCATTGTCCTTGTCGCCATCGCCCTTCTGGGCTGCCGTTTCGGGTGCGAGGTAGGGGTTCAAGTCGAATTCGCCACCCTCGATCCGGGCGAAAAGCCGGCCGCTATCGAGATCGTCGATGCCGGCGCGACCGCGAAGTTCGCGACCGTCGAGCGTAAGCTTCAATTTCTCGAGCATCGCCCGCGTCGGGGTGACGTCGAGCGTGCCCGCCACCGAAACCTCTTGCAGCGCATCGTCGCCGCGCATTGCCGGCAGAGTCACGCCCAGCTGGTCGGCGAGCTTGTGCGGATCGAAAGCGGCGATCTCGATCGGCCCGCTGGCGACGAACTCGCCGGTGTCGAGCCCGCTGATCTCGACCTGTCCCGACCCGCGGATCGGGTCGGAGGCCAGCACAAGATCGTTGATCGTCGCCCTACCGGCGGCCAAATCGGCCGAGACCACGGCACTGCTGGAAACGCTCAATGTGCCGTCCACCTCCGGCAGGCCTTGCAAATCGGCACTGATCGAGAGGGTCGGGAGTTGATACCGTCCGGCCGCCCAGTCGGCCTCGACCACGGTCTCGATCCGACTCTCGAGGTAGCTCAACGGGCCGACGGCCTTGCCCTTGACGTCCAGAACGACACCCTCGGCATTCGCCCGGGATTCGGCAATTTGAAGATCGGCCTTGTCGACCTGGAGCATCGCCTCGATGCGCTCGGGCAGGGTCGATTCGGTCTTGTCGTCGCGGCTCGCGACCAGGTTGACGGCCAGGTCCTCGAGGGTCACCTGCTGAGGGTCGAACCCGACCTGCGCCGTGGTGGACAAGTCGATGCTGCCGGCCAAAGGCGGTGCGTCGGGCAGCACGATACGGAAATCGGAGACCAGTTCGATGTCGGTCGGATCGCCATCGGCAAGCTCACCGGTGGTCAGGTCGAGCCCTTCCACGGTGACTTCCCGGCCCGCCTGCTCATCGCGCCAGTGGACGGACGCATCGCGCACCTCCACTCCGCCGATGGTCAGTCGTAACGCCATGCCATCACCCCCTTCCGGCTCGACCGTGTCGCTAGTCGGCTTTGCCGGCTCGTTCTGGCGGGCGATCAGGTCGTCCCAGTTGGTGCGCCCGTCCTCGTGCCGGACGAGATTGAGCCGCGCGCCCTCGAGGATCAGCGTGCCGATCTGGAATTCGCCCCGCAGCAGCGGCAACAGGGCAGCCTGGGCCTCGAGATGTTCGACCGTGAGCATGGCCTCGGGATCGAACCCCTCGGCATTGCCGAGGACCACGTCATCGGTGGCCGCACCCAACCAGGGAAAAAGGGTGACCGAGAGGTCTCCATTGAACTGAATGCTGCGCCCGGTCCGCTCCTCGACCTGCACGGCGATCTGTTCCTTGTAGTCGTTGGGGTCGAAGGTAAGCAGGAAGGCAGTCGCCGCCAGAACGGCGACCATCACCAGGGCGACGAAAAGCAGGCCAAGTCGCTTGATCCATTTCATGTAGCGAAGATCCTCGGGGTCGGTGATCGGGCGATCGCGTCGGAGCGGCACGCGCAAACCAAGTCAGGGAAAATTTGCATGAATCGGATGTCGCTCCGCACTCCCTACGGGGCCAGCAGGGCCGCTCCGGCCTCGCGTTGTTTGATGCTTCCCGGGCTGTGGTGCGCCAGCGGCACGTCGGCGACAACGCGCATTCTCGCTCTTGTCACTGACTGCTCGACAGGCCAGGGTGACATCCGAACCGTGCAGAGTAGGATTGAAATAGACTTTAGCAGACAATATATAGACCCAGACCGGGCGTTTTCCGGCCGGGCGGCGCGGTTTCCCGCCGCGACGCCGACACACACCGAGAGTGATACGAACGACCATGAGCATCACCGTCCGCCTGTTTGCCGGCCTGCGCGAACGCATTGGTTTCGACGAGACCCGTCTCGACCCGACACCGACGACCGTGGCCGAAGCCTGGCAACAGGTCACCGACATCGACCGCCCCGGCAACACGCTGGCAGCCGTCAACCACGAATACGTCGACCTCGACCACCCGCTCGCCGACGGCGACGAGGTCGCCTTCTTCCCGCCGGTCACCGGAGGCTGAGCCATGTCCAACAACAGCATGCCCGGGAAGGAAATGCGCCAGATCATCTCCCGTCGACGCCGCCTGATCCGCGTCTGGCCCGCAATCGCCCTGCTGCTCGCCGCGGTGACTGTCGGCTTTTATACCTGGGCATTCTTCCACCAGCCCATCCTGGTCAATCCGCTGCACGTGCTCAATCTGATGCAGAACGGCAACCTCGATTCGGCCACCCAGGCACTGCTGGCGGTCACCGCGCCGATGCTGTTCCTCGCCGTCGGGGTGCTGGTGCTCCTGATGCTCGCCTTCGTCACCGCCGGCCTGGTGAGCGAGGGACGACTGATGCGCGTGCTGGAGCGGAACCTCTCGCGTTGAGATGCCCCGAGAGAGTCTTTCGGCAGGCGCCGGACAAAGACCCTTGGGAAGACCCGCCCCGCCCGCCGTCATCGAAACGTAAAGCGGTTTCGGTATACCGGCGAGGAGTCGGCATACCGCCGGCCCGAACCGCCCGCCCGTGGTCGGGAACGCCTGACCCGGCGACCGGTCGGATCATCTATCCTTTGATGACAAACCGCTGGGGGACCGCGCCATGTCGATCGAGAAAAAGCCGCTCAAGGTACGCCCGGAATGCCGCGTCACGTTCAGCTACCGCCCGGGCGACGGCGATCGTCACCGGGTCGAGCTTCGGGGCGATTTCAACGACTGGGGCGCAGACTCGGTGCCGCTCAAGCGCCAGCGAGACGGCAGTTATCGCGTGACGCTCAGCCTTCCTCAGGGCGGAGAGTACGCGTTCCGTTACCTGGTGGACGAAACGCACTGGGACAACGACGAGGCAGCCGACGGCTACAAGCCCAACCCGTACGGTAGCGGCGAAAACGGGATTTTACGCACCTGAGTGTGCGATCGCCCGGGGCGACGCCGGGCGATTGAGCCCGCGAGCCGGGCAGACCATCGATCGGCGCATCGCAAGGGTGCCACGAGGCGTCACTCGCGCGTCAGCCGCAACCGCTGAAAGTGCATCACGGCCCGGTCGATCGCCTGACTCACGAGCGGTGGCAGGGCGTTGAATTCCAGCCCGTATACGAGACTGCTGCCCACGCCGGGGCGACGATTGCGCACGCTAAATTCGAGTCGCGTGTCGATCGCATCGCTCACCTTCAGACGCGCGGCGTTGACCTCGCTGCCGATGGCGAAACCGGGATCGTCCTTGCGGGTGAAACTCACGGCACAGCCCGTCGCCGAGAGGTTCACGACCTCCCCCGAGGTCACCTGACGTTTGCCGGGCAGACAGAAGGCAAGCGTCCCCGGCACGTCCGGCGGCAGGTCAATGCGGAACGCCGCCCGTCGCTGCAGACGATGCATGATCTCGGGCCAGCCGATGGCCAGGTAGCAGTCGTCGCCATCCCGGTCGATGCGGATATCCGCAGTATGGAACCAGGTAAGAAGCCCGTCGATGACCGCTTGGACGCGCACCTGCCGGGCAGCGAGCAGGTGGCGCAGGGTGACCGGTTCCGGGCAGTCGAGAATCAGGCGGGCCACGTCCGGCTCGTTGCCCACCACCTGGACCTGACCTTGGAAGTCCGGATCGTCACCGGGAATCAGCCAGGCGTGGCCGCGCGACTCATGTAGGCGACCGAGCGTCCGCGCTATGGTGCGCGGGGCGCGAAGTGTTTTGATGTCCTGATCGTCCAAGACGGATTGGCTCCGGGAGCGTGAATCGGCGCACAGTGCAGGATGACTGCCTGGGCGAGAGCGTCGCTGCCTGGGCGAGAGCGTCGCCAAGTGAACCTCTGCACGAATCGATAGTGTCTTAAGCGGGACCGCCAAGGGCCCAGGTGCAAGGCGCGGTGTACCGTGAATGACCGTCGCCATTCGCACACGCGGCAACACCGCAGATGGGCCCTTGGCGGCCCACCCGGACGGGGCTCGCGGGTTCGCCCTTACGCCGAAAAGCCGTCTCTCGGCGGGCCCGAGTTATTGCCTTGGGCCCGCCTTCGGTCCGGCGCCAGAAAAGCGAACAAAACCGCGAGCCAGAGGCACCATCGATTCGTGCCGAGGTTTCCAAGCATACCCAAGTTGGCTACCGCCTGCAGCCATTCCCGCGCGTGGCCGCGGACAGAGAAACCACGGCCGACCCCGGCCGCATCCAGCCCCTTGTGCCTCGCGTTGGGAGGGCCTCTCGGGGCGGGCACCTCCAAACGCCTCGCCCCGGGCCACGGCGACCGACCCCGCCCCGGCCGCGTCTTGGCGAGGGGCCGCGCTGCATCGAGCCGCCCGACGCGCTGCCGAGAGGCTCCGCCGGGGACAATCCACCTCGGTTCGGTTGCCGCGGGCGATCGGTTACCATAGTCTTCCGCTGGCTGGGATCCGGTCGACAGGGCGACTCTGAATGCGCCGCGTATTCAAAGACTTCCTGTCCCCGGATCTTGCGTTCTACCCCTTTATCCATTCGACCGACACAGAGGACCTTTCCATGTCTGATGCCAAGCGACTTTCGCAGTACCTGGCCGAACACCAGCGCCAGGGGCGCGTCGACGCCGACTTCGTCGGCCTGATCAGCGACGTTGCCGCCGGCTGCAAGCTGATCGCCGACCAGGTCGGCCGCGGCAACCTCATCGGCCTGCTGGGCTCGGCGGAAACCGAGAACGTCCAGGGCGAGACCCAGAAGAAGCTCGATATCATCTCGAACGACGAGTTCACCGACATCCTCACCGAGGGTGGCCACACTGCCGGTCTGGCCTCCGAGGAAATGGACGAGGTCTACGACCTGCCGGCCGGCAAGCATCGCGGTCCGTATCTCTGCACCTACGACCCGCTGGACGGCTCGTCGAACATCGACGTCAACGTCACCGTCGGCACCATCTTCTCGGTCCTCAAGGCCCCCACCGGCAAGGAGAACCCGACCGAGGAAGACTTCATGCAGGCAGGCACCGAGCAGGTCGCCGCCGGTTACGTCACCTACGGCCCGTCCACCATCCTGGTCCTGACCATCGGTGACGGCGTCGACGGCTTCACGCTCGACCGCTCGGTCGGCGAGTTCAAGCTGACCCACCCGAACATGACCATCCCGGAAGACACCGCCGAGTTCGCCATCAACATGTCGAACATGCGTTTCTGGGACGCCCCGATCAAGCGCTACGTCGACGAGTGCCTGGCCGGCAAGGAAGGCGAGCGCGACAAGGACTTCAACATGCGCTGGGTCGC
>JAFGUH010000246.1 GCA_016938615.1 Halothiobacillaceae bacterium
CCTGCGCGAGGTGCGCATGGCGCTGCTGGAGGCCGACGTGGCCCTGCCGGTGGTGCGCGAGTTCATCAAGGACGTGCGCGAGCGGGCCGTGGGCGCCGAGGTGGCCAAGAGCCTCCAGCCGGGTCAGGTGTTCGTCAAGATCGTCAACGACGAGCTGACGCGCCTGATGGGCTCGGAGAACGCCGAGCTTGATCTGGCCGCGCGTCCGCCAGCGGTGATCCTGATGGCCGGCCTGCAGGGCGCGGGCAAGACCACCACCGCGGGCAAGCTCGGTCGCTGGCTCAAGAACAACCAGAAGAAAAAGGTGCTGGTGGTCTCGGTGGACGTGTATCGCCCGGCGGCGATCGACCAGCTCGAGACGGTGGCCAAGCAGGTCGGCGTCGACTTCTTCCCCTCGACTAGCGACCAGGACCCGGTCGAGATCGCCAAGGCCGCCCGCAAGGAGGCCGAGCTCAAGTTCTACGACGTGCTGATCGTCGATACGGCCGGCCGCCTGCACGTCGACGAGGAGATGATGGGCGAGGTCGCCCGCATCCACGGCGCGGTCGACCCGATCGAGACGCTGTTCGTTGTCGACTCGATGACCGGCCAGGACGCGGCCAACACCGCCCAGGCCTTCCACGAACAGTTGCCGCTGACCGGCGTGATCCTGACCAAGACCGATGGCGATGCCCGCGGCGGCGCGGCGCTGTCGGTGCGCCAGGTCACCGGCAAACCGATCAAGTTCCTGGGCGTGGGCGAGAAGCTCGATGCGCTCGAGCCGTTCCACCCGGATCGGATTGCCTCGCGCATCCTCGGGATGGGCGACGTGGTCTCGCTGGTCGAGCAGGCCCAGGAGACGGTCGATGCCGACAAGGCCCGTGCGCTGGCTGACAAGGTGCGCTCGGGCAAGGGCTTCACCCTCGAGGACATGCGCGACCAGTTCAGTCAGATGCTCAAGATGGGCGGCATGGGTGGCCTGATGGACAAGCTGCCCGGCATGGGCAAGCTCGGCGCCGATGCGCAGAAGCACGTCGACGACAAGGATATCGTGCGGATGATCGCGATCATCGACTCTATGACGCCCGGCGAGCGTCAGCGCCCCGACATCATCAAGGGCTCGCGCAAGCGTCGCATCGCCAACGGCTCGGGCATGCAGGTCCAGGACGTCAACCGGCTGCTCAAGCAGTACCGCGACATGCGCGACATGATGAAGAAGCTATCCGGTGGCGGCATGAAGAAGATGATGCGCTCCATGAAGGGGCGCATGCCGGGCATGCCGTTCTGAAGCGAGCGGGCCCGACCGGCGGGCGATTGGGCGGCCCGCTTTGGGCGCGCCCTCGGCTCCGGTATACTGCCCGGCTTTGACTGTCAGGGAAGCTCGCCTTCGGGCCGAGGTTTCTAATCGGCGAGAGTGGCGGAATTGGTAGACGCACTGGCTTTAGGTGCCAGCGCCTTAGGGCGTGAGAGTTCGAGTCTCTCCTCTCGCACCAGACCCGATAGACGTTTCGCCGACGTGCCGGCGAGACGAGCAACGTTCAGACATGTGTTTTTCGAGGTATCACATCCATGCAGGTTGAATTGCAACCGGCCGACGGCCTGACCCGCCGCCTGGCGATCGAAGTTCCGGCCAACGAGATCGACGAGCAGGTCGACAAGCGCCTGAAGGACATGCGCGGTCGTGTCCGAATCGACGGGTTCCGTCCGGGCAAGGCCCCGTTGTCGGTCATCCGGATGCAGTACGCCGGCCGGGTGCGTGATGACGTCATCGGCGACATCATGGGGCAGAGCTTTCAGAAGGCGGTCGAGGAAAACGACCTGCGCGTCGCTGGCCAGCCCGGGATCGAGTCGATCGAGAACAACAAGGCCGGTGAGCCGCTGAAGTTCACTGCGGCGGTCGAGGTTTACCCGGAGATCGAGCTCGGTGACCTGTCGAAGCTCAAGGTCGAGACTCTGACCAGCGAGGTGACCGATCAAGACGTCGACGAGATGATCGACACGCTGCGCAAACAGCACGCATCCTGGAAGTCGGTGCGCCACAAGGCGCGCAACGGCGAGCGGGTTACGGTCAATTTCGTCGGCAAGATCGACGGCGAGGCCTTCGAGGGAGGCTCGGCCGAGGACGTCGAAGTGATCATCGGCGAGGGGCAGATGCTGCCCGAGTTCGAGAAGGGGCTGAAAGGAATCAAGCCGGGCGAACCGGTCACCGTCGAGGTGACGTTCCCCGATGACTATCAGGCCGAGCACCTGGCCGGCAAGACCGCCGAGTTCGAGATCGAGGCGACCAAGGTTGAGGAGCAGGCGCTGCCGGAGGTGGACGAGGCATTCGCCAAGCAGTTCGGCGCTGATTCGGCCGAGAAGCTGCGCGAGGACGTCCGCGAGAACATGGAGCGGGAGCTCAAGCAGGCATTGCGTCGCCGCAACAAGGATCGCACCATCGAGGCGTTGACCGAGTCGCTCTCGTTCGACGTACCGGCCTCCCTGGTCGAGGACGAGGCCAAATCGATGCGCGACCAGTTCGTCCGCAACCAGATGCCGCAGGCCGATGCCTCCAAGCTCGACCCGTCCCTGTTCAACGAGCAGGCCGAGAAGCGGGTGCGCATGGGGCTGGTCATCATGGAACTGGTCAAGGAGGCCGACCTCAAGCCTGAAGACGAGCGCGTCGATGCCTTCATCAACGAGGTTGCCGCGGCCTACGACGAGCCCGAGCAGGTCGTCGCCCATTACAAGGGTGACCAGCAGATGATGAGCAACGCCCGGACCGTGGTCCTTGAAGAACAAGCGGTCGAGCATATCCTTGGTCAAGCCAAGACCACCGAGAAGGCCGTGCCGTTCAAGGAGTTGATGAATCCGCAGGGCTGAATACCAGCCGATGCGATTTGCGATTCGACCCTGGCCGCCCTCGAGGCGGCCGCACCGTATTTACCGAGGTGACGAATGAAAGAGGCGTTTGAAAGCCACAATGGCGGCCAACCGGAAATGAATGCCCTGGTGCCGATGGTCGTCGAGCAAAGCTCCCGGGGCGAGCGCGCCTACGACATCTACTCGCGCCTGCTCAAAGAGCGTGTGATCTTCATCGTCGGTCCGATCGAGGACCAGATGGCGAACCTGATCGTCGCCCAGTTGCTGTTCCTTGAATCGGAGAACCCGGACAAGGACATCCACCTCTATATCAACTCGCCGGGTGGCGTGGTCACCGCCGGGATGGCGATCTACGACACCATGCAGTTCATCAAGCCGGATGTCTCGACGCTCTGCATTGGCCAGGCCGCCAGCATGGGCTCGTTCCTGCTCGCCGGCGGGGCCGAGGGCAAGCGCTACGCCCTGCCGAACTCGCGCATCATGATCCACCAGCCGCTGGGTGGTTTTCAGGGTCAGGCCTCGGACATCAAGATCCACGCCGAGGAGATCATCAAGCTGCGCGAGCGTCTGAACAGCATCCTGTCGCATCACACCGGCAAGAGCCTTGAGCAACTCGAGCGCGACACCGATCGTGACAACTTCATGACGGCCGAGCAGGCCAGTGACTACAATCTGGTGGACAAGGTGCTCACCAGTCGCCGGGTGGCCGGCAAGGCGGACTGATCGTTCGCCCTGTCATTACTGACTGCCCCCGATCGGCTGGCGCCCACCCGGCCGAACGGCCTGCCGGCGACATCGGCGCGGCCCGACCAAGAGGTTCGACGAGACACAGCCATGGCTGAAAACACGAAAGACACGCAGGATCTGATCTGCTCGTTCTGTGGCAAGAGCCAGGACGAGGTCAAGAAACTGATCGCCGGTCCGAACATCTATATCTGCGACGAGTGCGTCGAGCTGTGCAACGACATCCTGCGTGAAGAGGTCGAGAGCGAGACCGATGGCGGTCCCGATCGCCTGCCGACCCCGCAGGAACTGGTCGAGGCACTCGACGAGTACGTGATCGGTCAGACGCCCGCGAAACGCGCCCTGGCGGTGGCGGTCTACAACCATTACAAGCGCCTGAACCTCTTCGGCGAGCGGCGGCGTGGCGACGATGCCGACCCGGTCGAGTTGTCGAAATCCAATATCCTCCTGATCGGGCCGACCGGCTCGGGCAAGACCCTGCTCGCGCAGACGCTCGCCCGCGTGCTGGACGTGCCGTTCACCATCGCCGATGCGACCACGCTTACCGAGGCCGGTTATGTCGGCGAGGATGTCGAGAACATCTTGCAAAAGCTTTTGCAGCGCTGCGACTACGATGTCGAAAAGGCACAGCACGGCATCATCTACATCGACGAAATCGACAAGATCACCCGCAAGTCCGAGAACCCATCGATCACACGGGATGTCTCCGGCGAGGGCGTGCAGCAGGCACTGCTGAAGATGATCGAGGGCACCACCGCCTCGGTCCCGCCGCAGGGCGGACGCAAGCATCCGCAGCAGGAGTTCGTCCAGATCGATACCAGCAACATGCTTTTTGTCTGTGGCGGGGCGTTCGCCGGTCTCGAGCAGATCATTCGCCAGCGGGTCGAGAAGGGCGGTATCGGTTTCGCCGCCGAGGTGAAATCCGAACTCGATCAGAAGGCCGCGGACGAGTTGATGGCGCAGATCGAATCCGAGGACTTGACTCGCTTCGGCCTGATTCCGGAATTCATAGGTCGCCTGCCGGTAATCGCCACCTTGAGCGAACTCGACGAGGATGCCTTGATCCGCATTCTCACGGAACCGAAAAACGCGCTCACCAAGCAGTACGAGCGCCTGTTCGAGATGGAAGACGTCGAGATCGAGTTTCGCGAGGACGCCTTGCGTGAGATTGCGAAGAAGGCCATTCGTCGCCGCACTGGTGCGCGAGGTCTGCGGACCATCATGGAGCACATCCTGCTGGACACGATGTACGAGGTGCCATCGCTGAGCAACGTCGAAAAGGTCGTCGTCGACGGGGCGGTGGCGCGTGACGAATCGGAGCCGTATATCGTCTACGGAAACGCTCGTGAGGAGACGGCGGGCGAGGAGAGCGCACCACGGCGTGACAAGGCATCCTCGGACCGTTGATCGCCCCTCCGGCTGGCGCGGCTTGCCCGGCCGCTCGTGAGACCCCGGTAGAGTCCGGGGTTTTTTGTGTACGAAAGCCGATCGACGGCCCATGGACGTCTGACAGGGAGTGGTTGAAAAGCTATTCTCGGGACATACGTCAGAGAGACCCCCTTGCCGGCCATGGCTCCTCGCGAGCCGACGCCGGGCATACACCGCCTCGCAGGCGTTACAGGTATATCGACACATGAGTCATCACGAAGAGTCCTCCGCAATTCCGGGTTCGCCGCGTCAGGTCGACGTGCTGCCGCTGCGCGACGTGGTGGTCTACCCGCACATGGTGATCCCGCTGTTCGTCGGGCGGCCCAAGTCGGTCGCCGCGCTCGACGAGGCGGTCAAGGGCAGCAAGCAGCTGCTTCTGGTCGCACAGAAGGACGCCGAGATGGACGATCCAGGCACCGCCGACCTCCACGGTGTCGGTACGCTCGCCTCGATTTTGCAGTTGCACAAGCTCCCCGACGGCACCATCAAGGTGCTGGTCGAGGGCATCGAGCGAGTCGAGCTTGACCGTGTCCACGAACGTGATGGGCACCTGACCGCTGAGGTCCACTCGGTCGAGTCCACCTCCGAGACAGACGAGCGCGAGGTGGAGCTCGAGTCCCGCGCGTTGCTCAACCAGTTCGAGAGCTACGTCAAGCTCAACAAGAAGACCCCGCCAGAGGTGCTGACCTCGCTGTCGGGCATCGACGACGTCTCGCGCCTGGCCGACACCATCGCCGCGCACATGGCCCTCGGACTGGAAGAAAAGCAGGCGATCCTCGAGACCATCGACCTGCACCAGCGCATCGAGCGCCTGATGATGCTGATCGAGTCCGAGATCGACACGCTGCAGGTCGAGCGCCGCATC
>JAFGUH010000247.1 GCA_016938615.1 Halothiobacillaceae bacterium
CGGTCCATTTTCGCCCCTGGAATGGTTGTCAGTACCAGGCAGGTTGCCTTGTGAGAACGTGGGTATGAGGGTCTATCGGCGCCAGGCAGAAAAGATTGAGCCTTTCCGCGACTGGCAGCCTATTTCCAGGCGTTCATTGCGGTCTTGAGCCGCATGATTGCCTTGTTGTGGATCTGGCACACGCGCGATTCGCTCACGCCGAGCACGGCACCAATCTCTTTCTGGTTCAGTTCGTCGACATAATACAGCGACATAACGAGCCTTTCCCGCTCGGGCAACTCGTCGATATGGCCCGCCAGATCGCGCTGGAAGTGATTCTCGGCGAGTGCCTCGTCGGGCTGCTGCCGGTTGTGATCGGCAACGTCGTAGGTCTCGTTCTCGCCTTCGCCGGCATGATCCAGCGAGGTGACGTGCACCGTCGAGGCATCACTCATCGCGGCGTGATACTCGTCGAGCGTGATACCCATGCGTTCGCAGACCTCGCCGTCCCGGGCCTCTCGGCCGGTCTCGGACTCGATCTCGGCGACCGTTTGGGCGATCTCGCGCTGACGCCGGTAGACCGAACGCGGCGCCCAGTCGTTGCGGCGCACCTCGTCGAGCATCGCACCGCGAATGCGTAGCCCGGCATAGGTCTCGAAGGAGGCGCCCTTGTCGCCGTCGAACAGACGCGCGGCGTCGAGCAGGCCGACCATGCCCGCCTGGATCAGATCCTCGGCCTGGATGTGGGAGGGCAGACGGCCGAGCAGGTGAAAGGCGACTCGCTTGACGAGATTGGCGTGCTTGGCGACCAGTGCCTCGGTCGGTCCGGCCTGCACGTTCTGATACATGGCACGGGCGTTCATAACAAATTCTCGGAATCCAGCTCGCTGTGGTTCACCAGGCGTTCGACGAAAAACTGCAACTGACCCTGGGGGCCGCGCGGCGGGGGCCACTGGTTGACCTTGTCGGCCATGGCCGTAAACGCCCGGGTCGATTTTGCCCCGCCGTAGAGCTGCACGACGGTTTTCTGCCGCTGCACGGATCGACGCAGATAATCGTCGAACGGCACCGAGCCCATGTGCGTCAGGGTCACGTCGAGAAAGCGCTTGGCGGCCACGGAGAGTTTCTCGAACAGCCGCCGTCCCTCCGCGGCGTCACGCACCATGTTGGCCACGACGTGGAACCGCGTGACGTCGTGCTCGCGCGAAAGCACCTTGATCACCGCGTAGGCATCCGTGATGGAGGCCGGTTCGTCGCAGACGACCACCACCACCTCGTTGGCCGCCTCGGCGAATCGGACCACCGAATCGGCGATGCCGGCGGCCGAATCGACGATCAGGGTGTCCAGCGGCCAGCGCATCTCGGAGAATGCCGAAATCAGCCCCGCGTTTTCCGCGGCGGTCAGGCCCGCCATGCGGGCGACCCCGCTGGCCGCCGGCAGGATGCCGATGCCCTCGGGCCCCTCGAGCATGATCTCGTCAAGCGTGGCTCCGCCGCTGAGCACATGCGAGAGGTTGCCCCGCGACTGCAGACCCAGCAGGACATCGACGTTGCCCAGCCCCAGGTCGGCATCCATCAACACCACCCGGTCCCCGCTGCGGGCAAGCGCCACGGAAAGGTTGACCGAGACGTTGGTCTTGCCGACACCGCCCTTGCCGCTGGTCACGGCGATCACGCGGACCGGGCGATTGGCATTCGCGTGACGCGCGCCGTCGGCCTGGTCGTGTGTCCCGGCGGGCGGGGGTGTCATCCGGCTTGATTGAGCATCCACAGCGGATCGTCCCGGTCGGTGTGTTCGAGTTGTGACTGCCCCATTTCCAGGGCCTGCTTGATCAAGTCAGCGGCGGCCGGGAACCAGAGATCCTCCGGGACGCGTTGGCCCACGCCAGCACAAACCAGCGGCAGCCGGCGCGGCTCGCCGTCGACACCAGCCAGCGGCCGGACCAGCGCGGCCAGCGCACCGCCGAGCAAGACAGTCTCGTCGAGCTTGGTCAAGACCATCCCGTGCAGCGCGAGGCCAGCGAAACGTTTCTTGACGTCGGCGAGCGCCGGGTACTGGGCATTGGCCGACAAGACCAGCAGGAGTTTGACCGCCTCGCCCGCGCCCATCAGCGCCTCGAGCTTCTGCATCATGCGAAAATCGCGCTGCGACATGCCCGAGGTGTCGATCAGCACCAGGTGCCGATCGGCCACCGCTTCGAGCAGTTGCGCCAAGTGCGTCTCGTCGCGCGCGATGTGCAACGGCACATTAAGGATACGCGCGTAGTTGCGCAACTGCTCCTGGGCGCCGATGCGAAACCGGTCGGTGCTGATCAGCGCCACCGAGTCTCGGCCGCGATGCAGCACCGTGCGTGCCGCGAGCTTGGCGAGCGTCGTGGTTTTGCCCACGCCCGTCGGCCCGACGAAGGCATACACGCCCCCGGCCTCGACCGGGTCGTCAGCTCGGTGCTCGAGCTGGTCGCCCAGCAGGCGAAGCGCCTCGACGAAGGCCCGCTCGGGCTCGGCGGCGGCTGCCGCCCGGCCCAGCTCGCGGGCGAGCCCCGTCGGCAGCCCCATGTCCTGCAAGCGCTGGACGGTCGACACCTCGGCCGGATGCGCCTGACTGAATCGATGCCACTCCATCACCGACAGCTGCCGTTCGAACAGGTCACGCAGCTGGGCGACCTCCTCGGTCAGCGTCGACAGCCGCCCCCCGGCGGCGGCGTC
>JAFGUH010000248.1 GCA_016938615.1 Halothiobacillaceae bacterium
ACGTTCTCACAAGGCAACCTGCCTGGTACTGACAACCATTCCAGGGGCGAAAATGGACCGAAACATGAAGATCCTCGTGGTGGACGACTTCTCCACCATGCGCCGGATCATCAAGAACCTCCTCAAGGAGCTTGGCTTCACGAACATCGAGGAGGCCGATGACGGCCAGACGGCGTTGCCGCTGCTCAAGCAGGGCAACTTCGATTTCCTGGTCACCGACTGGAACATGCCCGGCATGACGGGTATCGATCTGCTGCGCGCCGTTCGGGCCGATGAGCGCCTGGCCAGCCTGCCGGTGCTGATGGTGACCGCCGAGGCCAAGCGCGAGCAGATCGTGCTGGCCGCCCAGGAAGGCGTCAACGGCTACATCGTCAAGCCATTCAACGGGGCGACCCTCAAGGAGAAGATCGACCGGATCTTCGAGCGCGTCGAATCGTAGGGGCGCGGGATGAATCACATCGACGAGCAGGATGTCCAGCCGCTGGTCGACCGCGACAAGCGGTTGGCCGACGCCCGCGCCCTGGTGGCAGCCATCGAGAACGGCGACGACGCCAACGAGGCTCGCCTGGTCGGGGACCTGACGGCGGGATATTCCGGCACGATCTTCGACGAGGTTGGCCGGATGACCCGCGAGGTGCACGACACCCTGCGTAGCTTTGCCGAGGACGAGCGCCTCGGGGTGCTGGCCGAGGACGAGATGCCCGGTGCGCGTGATCGCCTGCACTACGTCATTACCCTCACCGAGCAGGCCGCGAGCCGCACGCTCTCAATCACCGAGGAGGCCACGCCGGTGGCCGAGCAGGTCGTCGAGCGCTCGCGTCGTCTGAAGGCCGAGCTGGCTAAAGTCGCCGCCAGCGAGGCCGATAATCCTCGACTGAGGAGCGTGGTCGATTCGATCACCCACTACCTCGAGGCGACCACGGGGAGTGGCGAACGCCTCAAGCAGCAACTGACCGAGGTGATGATGGCCCAGGAATTCCAGGACCTCTCCGGTCAGCTACTGATGCGGGTGATCGACCTTCTCGAACAGCTCGAGGAAAAGCTGGTCGGGTTGTTGCAGATCACCGCACCCGTGCGCGGCAGTCGCGTCGACGGGCGGGCGGCCGAGCGAGCCGAGGAGGGCGTGGGACCGCAACTGCCCAACGCTGGTGACAACGTGGTCAGGAACCAGGACGACGTCGACGATCTACTTGCCAGTCTGGGGTTCTGAACCGGACGGTCTGGACGGGTTGGCGCAGGTGGGCAGGCGGGGAACGTGATGCGTGCCTCGGTGGCATTACACAGCAGACTGAGAGACAAGCATGGCATTCGAACCCGACAACGAGCTGCTGCAGGATTTCCTGATCGAGGCCGGCGAACTGCTCAACGGGCTTGATCAGCAACTGATCGAGCTGGAGCAGTCGCCCGATGACGCCGGCCGGCTCAATTCGGTGTTCCGCGCCTTCCACACCATCAAGGGCGGGGCCGGCTTCCTCGAGGTGCACCCGCTGGTGGAGGTCTGTCATCGTGCCGAGGACATCTTCAACCTGTTGCGGAACCACGAGATCGCCATGAACGGCCGCATCATGGACGTGATGCTTCAGGTGATCGACGTCCTCAATGGCATGTTCGACGATCTGCGTGCCGGCCAGTACCCGGACGACGTCTCCAAGGCCTTTCTCAAGGAGATCGAGGGACTCGCCCACCAGGAGGAGGGTGCGTCCGCC
>JAFGUH010000028.1 GCA_016938615.1 Halothiobacillaceae bacterium
CGACATGATCGTCCCCGCCTCCAAGGACGCCGAGCTGGCTGCCGCCGAGGCCGAGGTCAAGGAGATCCAGGACCAGTACGGTCAGGGTCTCGTGACCGAGAAGGAGCGTTACAACAAGGTGGTCGACATCTGGTCACGCGCCAATGACTCCATCTCCCGCTCGATGATGGAGCAGCTGGGTGCGCATACCGTCAAGGACAAGGATGGCAACGACGTCACCCAGAACTCCTTCAACGCGATCTTCATGATGGCGGACTCCGGCGCACGGGGTAGTGCGGCGCAGATCCGTCAGCTGGCCGGTATGCGCGGTCTGATGACCAAGCCGGACGGCTCGATCATCGAGACGCCGATCACCGCGAACTTCCGCGAGGGTCTGAACGTACTCCAGTACTTCATCTCGACCCACGGCGCGCGTAAGGGCCTGGCGGATACCGCCCTGAAAACCGCGAACTCCGGTTACCTGACCCGTCGCCTGGTCGACGTGGCCCAGGATCTCGTGGTCACCTCCATCGACTGCGGCACCACCAGCGAAGGCCTCAAGATGACCGCGGTCATCGAGGGCGGTGACGTGGTCGAGGGCCTCGGCAATCGGATCCTCGGTCGGGTAACCGCCCAGGACCTGATCGTGCCGGGTACCGAGGAAGTCCTGTTGCCGGCCGGCACGCTGATCGACGAGGCGACGGTCGCCCGGATCGAGCAGTCGGGTATCGACGAGGTCTGGGTGCGCTCGGCTATCACCTGCGAGGCGCGTCACGGCGTCTGCGCGAAGTGTTACGGTCGGGATCTGGCTCGCGGCGAGCCCGTCAACCTCGGCGAGGCGGTCGGTGTCATGGCCGCCCAGTCGATCGGCGAACCGGGTACGCAGCTCACCATGCGCACCTTCCACATCGGTGGTGCCGCCTCGCGTTCGGCCGCGGCCAGCTCGGTGGAGAACAAGGCCACCGGCACGGTTCGCCTGCACAACCTGCGGACGGTCAAGAACCGCGATGCCGACCTGGTAGCGGTCACCCGTTCAGGGGAGTTGGGCGTGCTCGACGAGCAGGGCCGTGAGCGTGAGCGCTACAAGGTGCCCTACGGCTCGGTCATCCGGGTCAAGGACGGCGAGAAGGTCGAGGCCGGCACCACGCTGGCCAACTGGGACCCGCACACGCACCCGGTGGTCTCCGAGGTGGAGGGCTTCGCCCGCTTCTCGGACTTCGTCGACGGCCAGTCGGTCAAGACCGAGACAGACGAGATCACCGGCCTGTCCTCCCAGATCATCATCGACCCGGCCCAGCGTTCCGGTACCGCCAAGGACCTGCGTCCGGCGATCGCCCTGACCGACGGTGACGGCAATGCCGTCAACCTGCCGGGCACCGAGATCCCCGCGATCTACGTGTTGCCGGCCGGCGCGATCATCGGCATCACCGACGGCGCCGAGGTGCAGGTTGGTGACGTGGTCGCCCGCATCCCGCAGGAGTCGCAGAAGACACGCGACATCACCGGCGGTCTGCCGCGCGTCGCGGATCTGTTCGAGGCTCGCAAGCCCAAGGAGCCGGCGATCCTCGCCGAGCACACGGGCACGGTCAGCTTCGGCAAGGAGACCAAGGGCAAACAGCGCCTGGTGATCACCGACGAGAGCGGCGAGCAGCACGAGGAACTGATCCCGAAGTATCGCGTGATCAACGTTTTCGAGGGCGAGCACGTCGAGCGCGGCGAGATCATCGCCGACGGCGAATTGGCGCCGCACGACATCCTGCGCCTGCGTGGCATCCCGGACCTGGCGAACTACATCGTCAAGGAAATCCAGGACGTGTATCGCCTGCAGGGTGTCGGCATCGACGACAAGCACATCGAGGTGATCGTTCGCCAGATGCTGCGCAAGGTGGAAATCACCGAGTCGGGCGATTCCGGCTACCTGCGGGGGGATCAGGTCGACAAGGCGCGGCTGGTCGAGGAAAACGCCGCGCTTGAGAAGGACGGCAAGTTCCCGGCGAAGTGCGAGCCGATGCTGCTCGGCATCACCAAGGCATCGCTGGTCACCGAGTCGTTCATCTCCGCGGCCTCGTTCCAGGAGACGACCCGCGTGCTCACCGACGCGGCGACGCGTGGCGGTCGCGACGAGTTGCGTGGCCTCAAGGAGAACGTCATCGTCGGTCGTCTGATTCCTGCGGGTACCGGCCTGGCGCACCACGAGGAGCGCCGTCGCAAGCGTCATGCGGCGCTAGACCAGGCCAATGACCTGTTCGGGGCGCCCGAGGAAGTCGTCGAGGTCGAGTCGGACAGCACGGAGACCGGTGACGAGGAATGATGCTGCGTTGACAGCGACGCGGCAACTGCTTAGAATCACTGCCCTTTACGACGGGCGACTGGGCCCGTCGTGCTAGTTTTTGGTCGGAGAATACGGATACATGGCTACAATCAATCAGCTAGTGCGCAAGCCGCGCAAGCGTGCGGTCGAAAAGACCAGCGTGCCGGCACTCGAGCGGTGCCCTCAGCGTCGCGGCGTCTGCACACGCGTCTACACCACCACCCCGAAAAAGCCGAACTCGGCCTTGCGTAAGGTCGCTCGCGTGCGCCTGACGTCGGGCTACGAGGTCACCGGCTACATCGGCGGCGAGGGCCACAACCTCCAGGAGCATTCGGTCGTGCTGATCCGTGGCGGTCGTGTAAAGGACCTCCCGGGTGTGCGTTATCACATCGTCCGCGGCAGCCTCGATACCCAGGGTGTCGAGAAGCGTCGTCAGGGTCGTTCGAAATACGGCGCCAAGCGTCCGAAGAACTAATCAACGGTAGGATTTGACATGCCCCGTAGAAGAGAAGTCCCCAAGCGCGAGATCCTGCCGGACCCGAAGTTCGGCAACGTGACCGTCGCGAAATTCATCAACATGATCATGCTCAGCGGCAAGAAGGCCGTTGCCGAGCGTCTGCTGTACGACGCGATGGACATGATCGAGTCGAAGGGCAAGGGCCACCCGGTCGAGGTCGTCGAGAAGGCGCTCGAGAACGTGGCGCCGTCGGTCGAGGTCAAATCGCGCCGTGTGGGTGGCGCCACCTACCAGGTGCCGGTCGAAGTCCGCCCGGTGCGTCGCTCGTCACTGGCCATGCGCTGGTTGATCGAAGCCGCCCGCAAGCGTGGCGAGAAGACCATGGCCCAGAAGATGGCCGGGGAGCTGTCGGATGCCGCCGAAGGTCGTGGTTCCGCTGTCAAGAAGCGTGAAGACACGCACCGCATGGCCGAAGCCAACAAGGCGTTCGCCCACTTCCGCTGGTAATCCGCCGCCTAATCCAAGAGGTATTATTACGTGTCCCGTACGACTCCGCTCGAGCGCTATCGCAATTTTGGCATCATGGCGCACATTGATGCCGGCAAGACCACGGCCACCGAGCGCATCCTGTTCTACACCGGTGTGTCCCACAAGATTGGTGAGGTGCATGACGGCGCCGCCACCATGGACTGGATGGACCAGGAGCAGGAGCGCGGCATCACCATCACCTCGGCGGCGACCACGGCCTTCTGGCAGGGGATGGACCAGCAGTTCGAGAAGCACCGGCTGAACATCATCGACACGCCGGGGCACGTTGATTTCACCATCGAGGTGGAGCGGTCGCTGCGGGTGCTCGACGGGGCCGTGTTCGTCCTCTGCGCGGTGGGCGGCGTACAGCCGCAGTCAGAGACCGTCTGGCGGCAGGCCAACAAGTATCGCGTACCGCGTCTGGCCTTCGTCAACAAGATGGACCGCCAGGGCTCGGATTTCTTCCGCGTGATGGACCAGTTGAAAAAGCGCTTGGGCGCGAATCCGGTGCCCATCGTCATTCCCATCGGCTCCGAAGAGAACTTCGAAGGCGTGGTGGACCTGATGCGCATGAAGGCCATCTACTGGAACACCGACGACATGGGCATGACCTATGACGAGCGTGAGGTGCCGGCGGAGCTCCAGGAGCAGGCGGAAACGTACCGCGAGGCGATGATCGAGGCGGCCGCCGAGTCGTCCGAGGAACTGATGGAGAAGTACCTCGAAAACGGCGAGCTGACGGACGAAGAGATCAAGCAGGGCATCCGCCAGCGTACCCTGGAGAACGAGATCATCCCCGCGCTCTGTGGTACGGCTTTCAAGAACAAGGGCATCCAGCGGCTGCTCGACGCGGTGATCGAGTACCTGCCGGCTCCGACCGAAGTTCCGGACATCAAGGGTGAGTTGCCGGATGGCACCGAGGCGCGCCGCAAGACCGGCGATGACCAGCCGTTCGCCGCACTGGCCTTCAAGATCATGACCGACCCGTTTGTCGGTTCCCTGGCCTTCTTCCGCGTCTACTCCGGCGTCGTCAACGCCGGTGACGGTATCTTGAACTCGACCAAGGGGAACCGCGAGCGGATCGGCCGTATCCTGCAGATGCACTCCAACAGTCGCGAAGAGGTCAAGTCGGTCTACGCGGGCGATATTGCCGCGGCGGTTGGTCTAAAGAATGTCACCACCGGTGAGACCCTCTGCGACCCGAAGGATCCCATCATCCTCGAGCGCATGGAATTCCCCGACCCGGTCATCTCCGTGGCGGTCGAGCCCAAGACCAAGTCCGACCAGGAAAAGATGTCACAGGCGCTTGGACGTCTCGCCCAGGAAGACCCCTCCTTCCGTGTGCGCACCGACGAGGAATCCGGTCAGACCATCATCTCTGGCATGGGCGAGTTGCACCTCGAGATCCTGGTCGACCGCATGCGCCGCGAGTTCAAGGTCGAAGCAAACATCGGCAAGCCCCAGGTCGCCTACCGGGAAACCATTCGCAGTTCGGTCGATCAGGAAGGCAAGTTCGTTCGCCAGTCGGGTGGTCGCGGCCAGTACGGTCACGTCAAGCTCACCATCGAACCGAACGAGGAAGGCGCCGGCTTCGAATTCGTCAACAAGATCGTTGGCGGTGTGGTGCCCAAGGAATACATACCGGCGGTCGAGCGTGGTGTCGAGGAGCAAATGCAGAACGGCGTGATCGCGGGTTACCCGATGGTCGACGTCAAGGTCACCCTGTTCGACGGCTCGTACCACGAGGTCGACTCCAACGAGATGGCCTTCAAGGTTGCCGGCTCGATGGCCTTCAAGGATGGCGCACGCAAGGCCTCCCCGGCGCTACTTGAGCCGATGATGAAGGTCGAGGTCGAGACGCCGGAAGAGTACATGGGTGACGTGATCGGCGACATCAACCGCCGCCGCGGCATGGTCCAGGGGATGGAAGACATCTACGGTGGCGGCAAGCAGATCAAGGCCGAGGTGCCGCTGTCTGAGATGTTCGGCTACGCCACCGACCTGCGTTCCGCCACTCAGGGGCGCGCGACCTACTCGATGGAGTTCGGCCGCTACGCCGAGGCTCCCAAGAGCGTGGTCGAGGAAGTCAGCAAGGGCGTTTCCTGAGGCGCCGCGTTCTCCCGAATTTGTTTCCAGTTGAGGATGTAAGACATGTCCAAAGAGAAGTTTGAACGTTCCAAGCCGCACGTAAACGTCGGCACGATTGGTCACGTCGACCATGGCAAGACGACGCTGACCGCGGCGATCACGCACGTGATGTCCAGCACCTACGGCGGTCAGGGCATGGCCTTCGACCAGATCGACAAGGCACCGGAAGAGAAGGCTCGCGGGATCACGATCTCGACCTCG
>JAFGUH010000249.1 GCA_016938615.1 Halothiobacillaceae bacterium
CATCGTTCGTCAGCGTGGCACCAAGTTCCACGCCGGCAGCAACGTGGGCGTCGGCCGCGACTACACCCTGTTCGCCCTGACCGACGGTCAGGTGAAGTTCGAGGTCAAGGGTCCGAAGAGTCGCCGTTTCGTCAGCATCGAGCCGGCTTAAAGCCGGCCCGACATGAGTTGGCGGTCAGCGTGGCTGGCCGGTAACTGCTGTCCGAGCCCCGCCTGCGAGCGGGGCTTTCGTGTTTGTGCCTGCCGCAGGGCCCCGCCCGTCCAGCGATGCGTCCGCTGTCGGCGGGGTGGGTCGTGCGCGGGCGATGAGCGTGGCGAAGTGGTGCCACCTAGACTTGCCCAGTGGGGCGGAACGTGCGGGGAACGTGTCGTGAAATTTGTCGATGAAGCCACCATCAAGGTCAAGGCAGGAGACGGCGGCAATGGCGTGATCGGCTTTCGCCGCGAGAAGTACGTGCCCTACGGTGGTCCCGACGGCGGTGATGGCGGCGATGGTGGCTCGGTCTACCTGATCGGTGACGTCAACCTCAACACGCTGGCCGACTTTCGCTTTCAGCGCCATTACGAGGCCGAGCGCGGCCGCAATGGCGCCGGACGCAACATGACTGGCAGAAAGGGCCAGGACCTGCATGTGCACGTGCCGCTGGGCACGGTGGTGCATGACGAGGATACCGGCGAGGTGATCGGCGAGGTGGTCGACGCCGGCGCCGAACTGTTGGTGGCCAAGGGCGGCTGGCACGGGCTCGGCAACACCCGGTTCAAGAGCTCGATCAACCGCGCTCCGCGGCAGCAGACCGACGGCACGCCCGGCGACGAGCGGCGCCTGCGTCTCGAGCTCAAGGTGCTGGCGGACATCGGCCTGCTCGGCCAGCCGAATGCAGGCAAGTCGACCCTGATCCGCGCAATCTCCCATGCGCGTCCCAAGGTGGCCGACTATCCGTTCACCACGCTCTACCCCAACCTGGGCGTGGTCGCCCCCGAGCCACACCGCAGCTTCGTGGTTGCCGACATCCCCGGCCTGATCGAGGGCGCGGCCGAGGGCGCTGGCCTCGGTATCCGTTTTCTCAAGCACCTGGCACGCACCAACCTGCTCCTTCACGTGGTCGATGTCGCCCCTTACGACGAGGTCGACCCGGTCGAGAGTGTCGCGGCAATCGAGGCGGAACTCGAGAAGTACGACCTCTCGCTTTCCGAGCGGCCGCGCTGGCTGGTGCTCAACAAGATCGACGTCTGGGCGGACGAGGAACGCGAGGACAATATCGAGGCGCTCAAGCAGCGCTTTGCCACCGAGATCGGGCTGACCGGACCGGTGTTCGCGATCAGCGCGCTCGACAAGACCGGCACCCAGCCGCTGGTCTGGGCGATCCTCGAGTATCTCGAGGCTGAGTGGGCGCGAGAACGCGACGAAGGCGGGCGAGCCGGTGCCACGGAGGGCTGAACATGCGTGACGAGGTCAGGGGCTACCAGCGCTGGGTCGTCAAGATCGGCTCGGCGATGGTGACCGGCGACGGCCGCGGACTCGACCGTGAGGCAATCGGCTCCTGGGCCCGTCAGCTCGCCGAGTTGCGGCGGGAAGGCCGCGAAATCGTGATCGTGACCTCCGGAGCGGTGGCCGAGGGCATGGCTCGTCTGGGCTGGGATGAGCGCCCCGATTCGCTGCCCAAGTTGCAGGCAGCCGCTGCGGTCGGCCAGATGGGACTGGTCGAGGCCTACGCCGAAGGGCTCGCGCGCTTCGACACCCATTCGGCGCAGATATTGCTCACCCATGACGACCTGGTCGAGCGCGAGCGGTACCTGAACGCGCGCAGCACACTGCGGACCTTGCTCGATCTCGGGGTGGTGCCCGTGGTCAACGAGAACGACACGGTCGCCACCGACGAGATCCGATTTGGCGACAATGACACGCTGGCCGCGCTGGTCGCTAACCTGGTCGAGGCGGACATGCTGGTGATCCTGACCGACCAGCCGGGGCTGTTCGAGGCCGACCCGCGCAAGCGGCCGGAGGCGAAGCTCCTTGCCGAGGTGACCGCCGGCGATCCGGTCCTGGAGACCATGGCCTCGCCCGAGGGCGGGCGCCTGGGGCGAGGTGGCATGTACACCAAGGTGCTCGCGGCCAAGCGCGCCGCCCGTTCCGGGGCGGCCACCATCGTTGCGGCCGGCAGCGAGGCGGACGTGCTCTGCCGGCTGGCCGCGGGCGAGCCGCTCGGCACGCATTTTCGCCCCGCCACCAACAGGCTGGCCGCACGCAAGCAGTGGCTGGCCGGGCAGTTGCGGGTGCGGGGCCAGTTGCGGGTCGACGCCGGCGCGGCACGGGCCGTGGCCGAGCAGGGCCGCTCGCTGCTGCCGGTGGGCGTCATCACGGTCTCGGGGCAGTTCGCTCGAGGCGACCTGGTTTCGGTCGTCGACGGCAACGGGCGCGAGTTCGCCCGTGGTCTGGTGAACTACCCCAGCGTCGACGCCGCCCGCCTTGTCGGGCGCGCTAGCCACGAGATCGCCGAGATCCTCGGTTACCGTGAGGAGAACGAGCTAGTGCACCGCGACAACCTTGTCCTGCTCTGAGCCATTGGCGGCCCGCCCGGACGGGGCTCGCGGGTTTGCCCGCACGCCGCAAAGCCGTCTTTCGACGGGCAATGAGCCCGTCTTCAATCCG
>JAFGUH010000250.1 GCA_016938615.1 Halothiobacillaceae bacterium
CGAAGTCAGGACCGTCGACAACGTCGCGCGTTTTAGGGGCGAGGAGTTTGTGGTGTTGCTGCGCGAAGCCAATCTTGGCGACGCGTTCCTGTTGGCTGAGCGCCCACGCCAGCAGATCAGCGCGCAGCCGAGGTGGAGAAGGCGCGGTGCATCGCCACCAGGTGTTCGCGACTCCGCCCGATAGCCCCGGCCAGTGTGAGCCGGGACTATCGGACGACCGACCGCGAGATCCACGTCTCTGTTACTGTCCCGAGCTCTCACCCAGGGCGACGAGAAGCTCGTCCAGCTGATCGAACGTCTCGCCCATTGCATCGGCTGCTCCGGTGCCGGCAGCGTCGAGCGCTTCCTTCGAAGGATAGCTCTCGTGCAGGACCACCAGCGTCTTGCCGCCCTTTTCCTCGAAGGTCACCGTGGTGACAGGCCCGCCCTCGCCACCTTCCTCATTGGTCCACGCGAGGCGCGAATACGGCTTCACTTCGACATACGTGCCGAAAAACGCGGCAGGCTCGGGGCCACCGTGGTCGAATACCAATCGGTACTTGCCTCCGACACGAGCATCCACCTCGCAGGACAGCAGGGTCATTCCCATCGACTTGGGCACCCACCAACGCTTGAGCAGCTCGGCCTTGGTAAATGCCTCGAACACGATGCGCGCCGGGCCGTTGATGGTCCGCGTGACAACCACCTCGCGGTCCGACTTCCGTTCCACCGTGGTGCGGTTCTTCACGGGGCCGGGCTTACTTTCGATTCTTGCGTTCATCGCTCTTCTCCTTTCGTGTCAGTTCCTCGACAACCTTGTCCAACTCGTCGAAGCGTTCGTCCCAGCGCTGGCGGTACCTCTCGAGCCACGCCGTCTCTTCCTCCAATCGGCGCGGGCCCAGCTGGCACGTCCGCACGCGCCCGATCTTCTTCGTGGTGACGAGCCCCGCCTGCTCCAGAACGCCGACGTGCTTCTTCATGCCCGTGAGCGTCATGTGGAACTTCTCGGCAAGGTCCGTGATCGAAGCGTCGGCTCGTCCGAGCTGCTCCAGAACGCCACGCCGCGTGGCGTCCGAGAGCGCGGCGAACGA
>JAFGUH010000251.1 GCA_016938615.1 Halothiobacillaceae bacterium
CACCTCTCTCACACAAACCATTAGCCGCCAGACAGGGCTCGCGCGTCCCGCGCGATTCGCTTGCAAGGCAAGCTCGCACAATGGCAACCCCGCCTGTGAGAGCGGGCCTTGCCCGCGAAGGCCGCAGCAGCAGCCGTCCCGGTCCTTCATGCCGCCTCGATCAATGCCGTGCTGACGCCATCGAGATGAAAAGGCGCCGATGCGGCAACCGTCACTCCAAACCGAAAAGATCGACCACCTCACCGACCAGTCACGATTGCCGAAAAGCGACATGCCCCGATACTCGTGATTTTTGGCACTGCCACCGCACAGCACGGCGGCAAAGAAAAAGGCGCCCGAAGGCGCCTTCTCGGCTTGGTTCAATCGCAGGATCGATCAGAACTTGTGGACCACGCCCAAAGAAAAGGCGTTGTTGTCGTTGCCGTTGGTGCCGTCGTTGGGAACGGTCTGGCCGTGACCGGTCTTGTAGCCGACCGCGTATTCGGCAATGGCGCTGTCGTTCGACATGTTGGCAAACGCCGCGTAGACCTTGGTCTGCTTGCTCAGCTTGTAGTCGTAACCGATCGCCCAGAGCTCCGCCCCGGTGTCGTCCATGCTGTCGACGTCGCTCGCGGTGAAGTAGTGCGCCTTGATGGTGCTCTTGCCGAAGGAATAGGCCGCGCCCGCGCCGTACATGTCCATGTCGCCGCCCAATGTGCCCGCGGCACGGGCCTGGGACTCGGTCAGGTAGTTGACGTTCTCGACGCCCTGATACAGACCCATGACCTTGAAGCCGGCGAACTTGTACTGGGCTGCCACCCGGTAGGAGCTCTGATCGTCTTCCTCGCCGGCGACCTCCTCGCG
Source organism: Halothiobacillaceae bacterium (assembly GCA_016938615.1). Taxonomy (GTDB): domain Bacteria; phylum Pseudomonadota; class Gammaproteobacteria; order Halothiobacillales; family Halothiobacillaceae; genus Guyparkeria. The sequence goes on from JAFGUH010000251.1 coordinate 844, forward strand.
GTTGTGCTGCTCGTAACCGGCGATGATGCCGAACCCGCCGATCTCGTAACCGGCGCTGGCACTGTACGCGTCCGTCTCGTTGTTCAGATCTTCGGTGTCGGAGATGTAGGAAAGCTTCGCCTGGAAACCACCCATGTCCGGCGTCACATAGGCCAGCGTGTTGTTGTATCGCTGGTCCCAGTTGTTGCCGGTCGTCTCGACCGCCCGACCACGCAGGATCGAACGGGCATCGCCGACCGTGTCGCCGAACAGGTCGTACTTGCCGCGCACCTCCTTGAACGGGGTGTCGTGGGCACCGACGTACATGGTGCCCCAGCCACCAGCGAAACCGACGTAGGTGTTACGCGTATCGCTCGACTTCAGACCGGCGTCTTTCGTGCCGCCCCAGTCGAGCTCGTTTTCCCACTGGTAGATTAGCGAAAGGTTGTCTGAAATGGCTTCCTTGCCCTTGATGCCGATCCGCGACGAGTTGGAGGCGAGGCTGTAGTCGGCGTTGTCCGCGGTGTCGCCACCGAAGAAGTCATAGGAGGCGTGGATCTTGCCGTAGAGGGTGGTGTCGGCGACGGCAGCCGCGGGCGCGGCGATCGCGGCGGCGACGGCCAGGGCGATGATGTTCTTTTTCATCAGTGGAACTCCCGAAATCACTTGAAATTGACGATCGTCCAGACGGTTTCGCCCGCCAGACGCGTCGCATCCTGTGGTCACGAGGTGACAAGATGATTACCCCACCACGCCGCACACCCAGACCCGTTGTGTAAATGCAACGTCAGCAGATACCTGGATACGAGGCGATCTCCGGGTTCAGCAAACAGAAAAAGCGCCCGATCGGGCGCTCCGTGATGACTCGGCTCGCTTGACAAAAAAAAGGCGCCCGAAGGCGCCTTTACGATTCCAGTCGATCTCAGGATCGATTAGAACTTGTGAACGAGACCAACAGAGAAGGCGTTGCTGTCTTCGCCGTTGAACGCGGCGCGCTCGCCGTGGCCCGTGCCCTTGGTGAGCTCGTAGCCAGCGTTCATGCCCGACTCCATGGAGCCGTAAGCCAGGTAGGCGCTGGTCTGCTTGCTCATCTTGTAGTCGTAGCCGACTGCCCACAGCTCGCCATCGGAGTCGTCCATGCCATCGACGTCGTCGGCGGCGTAGTACTGACCCTTGATGGTGCTCTTGCCGAACGAGTAGGCAGCGCCGGCGCCGTACATGTCGACGTCGGTGCCATCGGAGAAGCCAAGGTCACTGATGGACTGGTACAGGCCGACGAGCTTGAAGCCGCCGATCTTGTAGCCAGCACCCACGCGGTAGGCCGACTCGTCGTCGGTCGTACCTGCACCGGCAGTCCCGTCGGTGTTGTGGATTTCGTAGCCCGCGTCGATCATGAAGCCACCGATCTCGTAACCGGCGGTGACACTGAAGGCATCGTACTCGTTGTTGATGCGGGTGGCACCGGAAGCGTCATCGCCGCTCCAGTTGGAGACGTAGGCGCCCATGGCGTGGAAGCCGCCCAGGTTCGGGGTGGCGTAGGCGACCACGTTGTCCAGGCGCTCGTCGAAGCCGGCGGTATCGCTGCTCGCGCCTACGCCGCGGATGATCGCACGGGTGTCGCCGATGGTGTCGCCGAACAGGTCGTACTTGCGGCCCAGCGACTTGAACGGGGTGTCGTGACGACCGGCGATCGCGGTACCCCAGCCACCGGTGAAGCCGACGAAGGTGTTACGGGTCTCGCCGCCGAGACCGGAGTCCATCTTGCCGCCCCAATCAAGGCCGTTTTCCCACTGGTAAATCAGCGACAGGTTGTCGGAAATCGCTTCCTTGCCCTTGATGCCGATGCGCGACGAGTTGGACGCCAGGCTGTAGTCGGAGTTGTCGACGGTGTCGCCGCCCCAGACGTCGTAGGACGCGTGGATCTTGCCGTACAGGGTGGTGTCGGCCATTGCGGCTGCCGGAGCGGCTACAGCGGCAGCGACTGCCATTGCGATGATGTTCTTTTTCATCGGTTCCATCTCCAATGTGGTTGTGAGGTTTCTAGGTTTCCCTGCAGAGGGGGTCCTCCTTCAGGGATGCTGCCATCCTAGCCAAGGATGTCGGACCGGCAAGCCCCGACCCGGGTATTTGCTTCATTTTGACTTCCCGTCTGTGACATTTTTGCAACACCAGGTCGCCACACCCCACCGCAACCCGCACCCCGACGCCGGTCGAGACCGACGGCCACGCAACACGTCCCAAGCGATCGGTATCGACGACAGCCGAATAAAACTTGACTACCTTGTCCCTGTCGAAACCGACCGGAGAATGGCCCGACCAGCGTGAGGCGTACGAGCGTACTCGTCTGGTGGGGCGAACTCGGCTCTACCGGCTCAACCCGACCCGCTCACCCGGGGATACCGGCTGAGACGGCCAGCAGCGGGGCCGGCGGCACCGGCTGCGGGACACCAGGCGGTCGAGCCCCCTCACCCGCTAGACGTCAACAATCCGGTATGACCGCCCATCGCGCGAGCCATGGCGCCGCGACATTCATCCATCGAGTTGCACAACGTTGACTCACGTTTTACTAGAGGTTTGCCCATGACACGCCAATGTATTCATCCTCGAACGACATCCCTCATGCTCGCCACGGCGCTGAGCGTTCCTTTGGCGGCTCCACTCGCCGCGCAGGCCGGTAGCGACGGACTCGGGGACAACTCCACCTTCGTCACATTGCAGGGCAGTGACGCGGTCGAGCAGCTCGATTCCGGCCGGGTCACGTCGGAGCTGGCCAAGGCGCACTACGCCTCGATTGGTCCGGATGGTCAAACGCTACTGGTGACCAGCATCGGCACCGGCGAGGTGTTCGCGGTCGACGCGGCCACCGGCGAGAAGACCGCGACCTTCGACATCGGCGAGACGGCCCAGGGGGTCAAGATCTCGCCGGACGGGCGACACGCGCTTGCCATCGAGCCCAAGAAGGGCATCGCCGCGGTCATCGATCTCGATGCGGCGGAGGTGATCAAGGAAATTCCGGTGGGCAAGGCACCGCACAACGCCCGTTTCACCGCCGACGGCGAGCGCGCCTACGTCACGCTACAGGGCGAGGGGGCGATCGCGGTGATCGACATGACGTCGCTCGAACGCGTCGAGGCCATCCCGGTGGCGGGCATGGCCCAACCGCATAACCTCGATCTGTCCGATGACGAAAAGCGCCTGTGGGTGCGAGATTTCGCCGGCAAGGTTGCAGTACTCGATCTCGACAGCGGCTCGGTGCTCGACACGTTCGAGGTCGGGCCGAGCCACGGCGGCATCGACGTGATCCCCGGCGGGAAGTACGTCGCGACCACCGCCATCGGCGGCACGACCGTCACGGTTTTCGACCAGGACAAGCGTGAAAAGATCGCGGACATCGAGGTGGGCAAGGCCCCGCACGGCATTCGCGCCAGCGCCGACGGCAAGCGACTTTATGTCTCGCTGACCGGCGATGCCGAGGTGGCGGTCATCGACACGGCGTCCATGGAGGTGGTGCGCCACGCGCGCACGAAAGGCGATTTCCCGTTCTGGATCACGGTCAAGGGCAACCCCTGACCCGCGCCCGATCCTCGCGTTGACGCAACGGCCCGCCCGACCGGTCAGGAAGACCGGCGTGGCGGGCCGTTTTCGTTTGAGCGCCTGACGGCGATCAGGCCGGCTGGCGCCCTTGCGAGAGCACGTCGAACCCGCCCTGATCGGCGTGGTAGGAGGACCGCACCATCGGGCCGGAGGCGACATGGGTAAAGCCCAGCCCCTCGGCCTGGCGGCCAAGCTCGGCGAAGTGCTCGGGGGAGACGAAGCGCTTGACCGGCAGGTGGTGGACGGACGGTTGCAGGTACTGGCCGAGGGTGAGCATGTCGACGCCGTGATCGCGCATGTCCTGCAACTCGCGCATCAGCTGCTCGTCGGTCTCGCCCAGCCCGAGCATCAGGCCGGACTTGGTGGGCAGGTCGGGACAACGGCGTTTCATCTCGGCGAGCAGATCCAGCGAGCCCTGGTAGCTCGCACCGGGGCGGGCGGCGCGGTAGAGCTCCGGGACAGTCTCGAGGTTGTGGTTGAACACGTCCGGCGGCTCTTGGCCGAGGATGTCGATGGCCTTCTCCACCCGGCCGCGGAAATCGGGGGTGAGGATCTCGACGATCAGGCCGGGGTTGGCCTCGCGCAACGCACGGATGACATCGGCGAAGTGTTGCGCGCCGCCATCGCGCAGGTCGTCGCGGTCGACCGAGGTGATTACCACGTATTTCAGGCCCATGGCGCGGACCGTCTCGGCCAGGCGTGCCGGTTCCTCCGGGTCCACGGGCCGCGGCTTGCCGTGGGCGACGTCGCAGAACGGACAGCGCCGCGTGCAGATGTCGCCGAGGATCATGAATGTTGCGGTGCCGTTGTTGAAGCATTCCCCCAGGTTGGGACAGTTGGCCTCTTCACAGACAGTGTGCAGCCCCTGCTCGCGGACTACGCGCTTCAAGCGCTGGACCTCGGCGCCCCCTTGCGGACGGGCGCGGATCCAGCTGGGCTTTCGCATCGGCTCGCTGGGCTCGATCTTGACCGGGATGCGCGAGACCTTGTCAGAAGAGCGCATGGCACGCGTCGGGCCGTCGGGGCGAGCTGTGGCGTTCTCCGTAGAGTGGCTCATGGGGTGCGTTTCCCTTGTAGAAAGAAGACGGGGATGAACGAGGGCGGGCGACGCCTTGGAGCTAAGTCATGGTTCGGTAATGGGGTCGGCACCCTGCGCAAGCGGAGCCGGGACGATTGCCTAGGACGATTGCCTGGGACGACTACCTGGGACCTGTTGCGCTGGGTTCCCGCTTTCGCGGGAACGACGAAAATATCTTACGCACACGGTCCGCCCAATGCCGTCATGCCCGCGAAAGCGGAGCCAGGACGATCGCCTGACCCGATCGCCTGGCACGATTGCCTGGGACGATTACCTGGGACCTGTTGCGCTGGGTTCCCGCTTTCGCGGGAACGACGAAAATATCTTACGCACACGGTCCACCCAATGCCGTCATGCCCGCGAAAGCGGAGCCGGGACGGTCGCCTGCCACGATTACCTGGGACGATCACCTGGGACCTGTTGCGCTGGGTTCCCGCCTTCGCGGGAACGACGACGGTATCTTGCCCACACGGTCCACCCAATGCCGTCATTCCCGCGAAAGCGGAGCCGGCACGATCGCCTGGCACGATTGCCTGGGACGATTGCCTGGGACCTGTCACGTTGGGTTCCCGCCATCGCGGGAACGACGACAATATCTTGCGCACACGGTCCACCCAATGCCGTCATTCCCGCGAAAGCGGGAATCCAAGGCCCGGCCCGATCGAAACCACGACCCGAAACCACACTTCAGGGCACCAATACATCGCGTCGATAGACGGTTTCGCGCCTGAAGGCGCTCCTACGGTCGTATTGGTAAGCCGAGGCCAGCGGCGAGCTCACGGGCGATGGTCGGCAGGGCATCCGTGTCGCCGAGCAATCGCGTCGCGTCGGTGACGGCCAACCCTTCATAGCCGCAGGGGTTGATCCGGTCGAACGGCGTCAGGTCCATGTCGATATTGAACGATAGGCCATGATAACAGCGACCATGACGGATTTTCAGGCCCAGGGCGGCGACCTTGGCATTGTCCACGTAGACGCCGGGGGCATCCGATCGGCGCCCGGCGGACACGCCGCGCGCGCCGAGCCAGTCGATCACGGTCTGCTCGAGCCGATATACCCAGTCGCGCGGTCCCAGGCCGGCGCGACGCAGGTCGACCAGCGTGTAAAGCACCAGCTGGCCCGGCCCGTGATAGGTCACCTGCCCACCGCGATCGGTGGCGACGACCGGAATGTGGCCGGGCGCCAACAGGTGCTCGGTGCGGCCCGCCAGCCCCTGGGTGAACACCGGCGGGTGGGTCAATGCCCAGAAGGCATCGGGAGTCCCCGGGCCGCGCCGGGCGTTGAAGCGGCGCATTGCCGCCCAGGTCGCGCGGTAGTCGCGGCCTTCGCCAAGCCAATGGAAATGCGGGGAGAGCGGCATGAGAGGTCTGATATCAGAGGTCAGAAGAGGCAACGGCCACCCTCTGAGCTCTTCCGTCTGACTTTTCTTTGATCCGGTCCGTGAGCCCGGATCAAAGGCACATCTTGACGTCGGGGTGCGCCGTGACGGCCCGGTAGACGTCGTCGATTTGCCGGCGCGAGGTCGCCGTGAACGTCACCTGCAAGCTGACGAAATTGCCCTTGACGCTGTCGCGGCGAGACCAGGCCGTATCGGGCAGTTCGCCCAGCACGGTGGTGACGGCCTGGCGGATGTCGTTGACGAAGGCATCGGTGGCCGGCCCCATGATCTTGACGGGGAATTCGCTGGGAAACTCGATCAGGGTTTCCCGTTCGAGACTGGTCTCGTCCTCGGCCACACTCGGCTTGACGAGGGGATCGCCGGCCTTGCCGTCGCCCCGGAAGCGCGGATCGTCGCTCATGGCTCGCTCCGTTCGGTCTTGAGTGCCTGGAAATGCCGGTCGAGCAACCGGGTGATCGGGCCGACCCGGCCGGCACGCTCGTCCTGGCCGACCGGCTTGCCGTCTATTTCCACGACCGGCCACAGGTCCTTGGTCGAGCTGGTCAGGAACACCTCGTCGGCCTCGCGCAGGGCCCCGATGCTGATGAACGACTCATCCACCTCCACCAGCCGCTCGCGCCGGGCCAGGTCGATCAGCAACCCGCGGGTTACGCCCGGCAAGATGCGCGGGCCATTCGGCGCAGTCAACAATCGCCCGCCGATCACGGCGAACAGGTTGGTGGCCGCCCCTTCCATCACCAGGCCGTCCCGGATCAGCACCGCCTCGTCGCAGCCCTTGTCGATCGCCTGCTGGCGGGCCATGGTGTTGGGCAACAGGTTGATGCTCTTGATGTCGCAGCGCCCCCAGCGCTGGTCGGGCACCGTGATCACCCGCGCGCCACCCTCGATGCCGCCCACCGGCGAGATGGTGGCCATCACGCCCGGGCGCACGCTGGTATCCGGCCAGGCGTGGTCGCGGCGGGCGGGAGCGCCCCGGGTCACTTGCAGGTAGATCGCGGCATCCGGGGCGTCGAGTGCCGCGATCAGCCGGTCGAAGATCGCCTGCCATGCCTCGCGGCCCAGTGGCTGGCCAATCCCGATAGCGTCGAGACTGCGCGCCAAGCGCGTCATGTGTGCCTCCAGGCCGAACAGGCGGCCGGCGAATGCCGGAATCACCTCGTAGACGCCGTCGCCGAACAGGTAGCCCCGGTCGAACACCGAGACGCAGGCGGTCTCGGTGGTACACCACTCACCGTTGAGATAGACGGGCCGCGGCTCGGCGGTCATTCGTCCCACCACTGCCAGAAGCTGTCGGTGGCCTGCTTGATCAGCCCGCCCTTCGGGTTGTCGGCCAGTGCCACCACCGGGCGCTCGGCGATGGCATCCTCGCCCAGCCGCACGACCAGCCGACCCAGGGCGTCGCCCTCGGCGATGGGCGCGACCAGCGAGGAGTCGAGCTTCAGGCTGACCGCCAGCTCGTCGCGTCGGCTCTTGGGTACCAGCACCGAGAGATCCTCGCGCAGGCCTACCGGGGTCTGGTCGGTCTCGCCCTGGTAGACGCGGGGCGTGGCAAGCGTCTCGCCGCCGTTGCGCACATCGACGGTCTCGAAGAACCGGAAACCGTAATTGAGCAGCGCCTCGGCCTGGTTATTGCGGGCCTCGTCGCTCTCGGTGCCCAGCACGACCGCCACCAGGCGCATGCCCTCGCGCTCACCGGAGGTGGCAAGACAGTAGCCGGCCGCCTCGGTGTGACCGGTCTTGCCGCCATCGACCCAATCGTTGCGGAACAGGAGTTTTTCGCGGTTGTATTGCTTGATGCCGTTGAAGGTGTAGGACTTCTGGCTGAAGAACTGGTAGAGCTCGGGAAACTCGTGGATCAGCCGGGTCAGGAGGGTCGCGATGTCGCGGGCCGACATTTCGTGCCCCTCGGCCGGCCAGCCGGTGGGGTTCTCGAAGTGGGTCTCGTCCATGCCCAGGCGTTCGGCGGTGGCGTTCATCTGCGCGACGAATGACGACTCGTTGCCGCCGATGTATTCCGCCAGCGCGGTGGCCGCATCGTTGCCCGACTGGACGATCATGCCCTGAAGCAACTGTTCGACGGTGACCTCCTTGCCCACCTCGATGAACATGCGCGACCCGCCCATGCGCCAGGCGTTTTCGCTGACGGTCACCTTGTCATCGAGGCTGATGTCGCCGGCCTTGATGGCCTGGAAGGCCAGATAGGCGGTCATCAGCTTGGTGATGCTGGCCGGCGGCACCGGTCGATCGGCATCCCGCTCGACGATGACCTGGCCGGTGGCGTAGTCCATCAGCACGTAGGAACGTGCCGAGAGATCGGGCGCGCCGGGCGTGGGAAGGGCCGCCTGGGTCGTCGTTGCCGCCAGGGACAACAGGGCTGCCGCCAGCAGGCCGGTCAACCATCCCGCGCGCCAGGTCGTGGACAAGGCCTTGATCATTTCGTTACCACCATTCTTGCATCATGAAATCCGAGTGTGTGCAGTCGCTCGAGCGCCGAGGCGGACGCCTCGACCGAGTCGAACGGGCCGACTCGCACGCGGGTCAGACCGTCGGCGGTCTGGCGAATCGACGACCATCCGGCACGACGCAGGCGCGCGCCGATGGCTTCGGCGTTGTCGCGATTGCGGTAGGCACCGACCTGGACAAAGACATCCGACTGCGGGCCCGACTTGGGCAATCGGCTCGCCTGCCAGTTCCCCGAACCCTCGGCCGTATGGGTCTGGACGCCCGGACCGACCACCTCGATCTCCACCGGGACGGTCCCGCGACCGGTCATATCGATCTTGCGGGCTGCCGCGTAGGACAGATCGATGATCCGCCCGCCGACGAACGGCCCGCGGTCGTTGCCGCGCACGATCACGCTCTTGCCGTTGTCGAGGTTGGTCACCCGGACGTAGCTGGGCAGGCGGAGGGTCTTGTGCGCCGCGGTCATCTTGTACATGTCGTAGGGCTCGCCCGAGGAGGTGGGGCGACCGTGAAACTTGTTGCCATACCAGGAGGCCATGCCACGCTCGCGAAAGCCCGCGTTGCTGGACATCACCTGGTAGCGCTGGCCGTGAACCGTGTAGCTCGCCGGGTTGCCCTGGCGCGAGGGGGGCTCGGCCCGGGGCACGGCATCCGCGGTCGCGGCCCGCTCCGGCGACGGTCCCCCGGCACAGCCAGCCAGCACCGAGATCACCGCGGCCAGCCATCCCAGGACGAGGAACCCACGCCGGAGACCGCCGCTCATGTCACCCCTTCTCGCTCTCGACGCGACGCTCGATCGCCTGCGCCAGTTGCCAGACGGCCGTGGCATAGAGCACGCTGTGGTTGTAGCGGGTGATGACGTAGAAATTGTTCAGGCCGACCTGGTAGCTCACCTCGTCACCGTCGGTGAGCGTGAACAGCATTACCTCGAAATCGTCGGGCACCGGCGCGGGATCGGGTATCGACACGCCACGTGCGCGCAGTTCGGCGAGCGTTGTCTTGGGTGCGAGGTCGCGCGCCCGGTTAAGCACATCGTCGACGTCCGCACCGTTGAGATCGACCTCGAACATGACCGGCTCGCCCTGCCCCCAACCGTGCTCGACGAAATAGTTCGCCACGCTGGCGAACACGTCGTGCCGGCTACCCCACAGGTCGCGCCGGCCGTCGCCGTCGCCGTCGACCGCGTAGTGTCGGTAGCTCGACGGGATGAACTGGGGCATGCCCATTGCCCCGGCGTAACTCCCCTCGGCGCGATCCATGTCGAGGTTCTCCTCGCCGGCCAGCCGGATGAACTCCAGCAACTGTCCGCGGAAGAAATCGCCGCGACGCGGGTAGTCGAAGCCCAGCGTCGCCAGTGCGTCGATGACCCGATACCCGCCGGTCAACCGGCCGTAGTAGGTCTCCACGCCGATGATCGCCGTGATCACGTAGGGCGACACGCCGTAGGTCGAGGCCACCTGGTCGAGCAGCGCGGCATTTTCCTCCACGAAGGCCACGCCACCCTCGATACGTTTCTCGGTGAGGAAAATCGGCCGGTATTCACCCCAGGTCTTGGATTCCGCCGGCCGGGTGATCGCATCGATGATCGACTGCTGATACTCGGCGCCCCCCAGCCAGCCCTCGATCCGCTCGCGCTCGACCCCGGTCTCGGCGACCGCCTCCTCGATGAACGCCTGTACCGGTTGCCGTTCGAGGTAATCGCCGGCCTGCGCGCCGCCGGCGGTAAAAAAAGCGGCGGCCAGAACGCCTTGCGTGGCGCGGGTCAAAGCGTGTGTCATCAGCGATCATGCCCCAGGAAACTGCGTTGCGTTCGAATGCTCATCAGCATACCCAAACCCACCATGATGGTCACCAGCGCGGTGCCGCCGTAACTCAGCAGCGGCAAGGGTGCGCCGACCACCGGCAAGAGCCCCAGCACCATGCCGGCGTTGACCAGCACGTAGACCATGAAGCTCATGGCGATCGACCCGGCGAGCAGGCGCCCCTCGACCGATTCGGCATGCTCGGCAATCCAGAGCCCGCGCCAGACCACGGCCAGGTACAGCACGAACAGTAGGACCAGGCCGATCAGCCCGAATTCCTCGGCGTAGACGGCGAGGATGAAATCGGTGGTTCCCTCGGGCAGGAAGTCGAGATGCGACTGTGTGCCCTCGAGCCAGCCCTTGCCCCAGACGCCGCCCGAACCGATGGCGATCATCGACTGGAGGGTGTGATACCCGGCGCCCAATGGGTCGCTGGTGGGATCGAGCAGGGTCAGCACGCGCTCCTTCTGATAGGCGTGCATGACGAAGAACCACATCACCGGCATCGCGGCGGCGGTCAGGCCGAAAAACCCGCCGATGTACCACCACGACAAGCCGGCGAAGAACAGCACGAACAGGCCAGAGGCCATGATCAGCAACGAGGAGCCCAGATCCGGCTGACCGGCGATCAGCACGGTGGGAATCATCACCGCCAGCATCGCGACCGTGACGTCGAGCGGGCCGGGCGGCAGCGGCCTGCGCGCGAGGAACCAGGCAATCATCATCGGCATGGCGACCTTCATCAGCTCGGCCGGCTGAAAGCGAATCACGCCCAGGTCGAGCCAGCGACGTGCCCCGCCGCCCATGTCGCCCGCCAGCCAGACGGCCACCAGCATCAGCAGCACCGAGGCGTAGAGCCACGGCGCGACCGCGAAGAACCAGCGTTGCGGAATCTGCGCGACCAGGAGCATCAGGCCGAAGCCGAGCGCAAGCCGCACCACGCTGCGCTCGACCCAGGCATCGCTCTGCTCGGCGGCCGAATAGCCGGCGACCACCCCGATCGTCGCGATCAGGGCGACGAAGAACAGCAGGACCGGGTCGAGCTTGAACACCGACTGGAGCGTGCCGCCCAGGCGCTGGCTCAGTGGCGTGGATTGCAGTCGCTCGCTCCCCATCCTTCAGTCCCCGTACTCGGTAAATTCCGGCTGCACGTCGGCATCCGGCCGCACGTCGAACCAGAAATCCATCACCTGGCGCGCGATCGGCGCCGCCGTCCCCGAGCCGCTGCCTCCGTGCTCGGCAAGCACCGCCACCGCCAGCTCGGGCCGATCGAACGGCGCGAAACCGACGAATACCGCGTGGTCGTGGAGACGGCGCTCCAGTTCCTCGGCGTCGTATTCCTCGTTCTGGGCCACGGAAAACACCTGTGCGGTGCCCGTCTTGCCGGCGATGGGGTACGGCGCATCGATCTTGTGCGCCGTCCCGCGCTTGTTGCCGACCACCGCCCGCATCGCCTCTCGCACGCGCTCCCAGTAGTCGTTCTTGTCCAGCGCCACCCGGTCACGCGGCGCACGCGGCCCGTCGACCGGCGCGACCAACCATGGGGTGTGCCGCGTCCCGGAGAGCGCCAGGGTGGAGGTCATGTCGGCCAGCTGCAGGATGGTCGAGAGCATGTAGCCCTGCCCGATCCCGGCGATCACCGTCTCGCCCGGGTACCAGACCTGCTGCTTGGTGCGTGCTTTCCATTCCCGCGAAGGTACGAGTCCGGCGGACTCGCCGGGCAGGTCGATGCCCGTCTTCACCCCGAGACCGAAGTCGGTCAGGAAGGCGTGCATCCGGTCGATGCCCATGCGGTGGGCCAGGTCGTAGTAGTAGACGTCCACCGACCGGTAGATGGATTTCTTGAAGTCGACCCAACCGTGGCCCCACTTGCGCCAGTCGCGATAGCGGTGATCGTTCCCCGGGATCTGGTAGTAGGGCCCGGCAAAGAATGGCTCGTCGGGGTCGAGAAGGCCGTACTGCATGCCGGCCAACCCCATCACCGGCTTGATGGTCGAGCCGGGTGGATAGGTCGCCGTGACGGCCCGGTTGTACAGCGGCCGGTCGGGGTCGTTCAGCAGTTGCTGGTACGCCTTGTGGCTGATGCCGTCGACGAACAGGTTGGGGTCGAACGAGGGCCGCGAGACCATCGCGCGGATCGCTCCATTGCGGGGATCCTCGGCGACCACCGCACCGGAATACTCGCCCAGGGCGGCGGCGGCCACACCCTGCAAACCGATATCGATGGTCAGGGCGATGTCCTTGCCCGGTACCGGCCGAACCGTCTCGAGCACCTCGACCTCTCGCCCGAGGGCGTCGACTTCGACCACCCGGTACCCCGGTTCGCCGTGCAGTCGATCCTCGTACTGCCGCTCGATCCCGGTCTTGCCGATGTACTGCGTGCCTCGGTAGGCGTCCGGGTCGATCCGCTTGACGTCCTCGGCGTTGATCCGGCCGACGTAGCCGACGACATGGGCCATCAATTCACCGTAGGGATAGACTCGCTTGAGGCTGGAGACGATCTCGGTACCTCGGAGCCAAGGCTTGAGTCGGGCGACCCGGGCGCGCTCGACCTCGTCGAGACCGGTCTTGACCAGGACAGGGTCGAAGCGCCGGCCGACGCGAATGCGCTCCTTGAGCGCCTCGATCGAACGCGGGCCGAGATCGAGCACCTTGGAGAGCAGGTCGATCTCGGCCTCGACGTCGCGACTTTGCTCGGGCGTGATCTGGACCTGGTAGGTGGCGACATTGTCGGCCACAACCTCGCCGTTGACGTCGAAGATCCGGCCGCGCTCCGGCGGCAACACCACGACGCGGGTGCGATTGTTCTCCGCCTTCGCCTGGTAATACTCGTGCTGGGCGATGGTCAACCAGGCCGCCCGCCCCGCGAGCGTGAACACCACCAGCAACGACAAGGCGGCAGCGAACAGGATCCGCCGCCGAAACAGGCGCCGGGCCCGACCGTGGTCATGAAGCCGTTCTAGCATGCGCGCAAGATCATCGGGTCAAGACAGATACGGTCGCCACACTCGTCCACCGCAGGAGCATCTACCGGCCGAGACAACGCGGCCGGTCGGGTGAGCACCGGCCGTCACCGCCCCGTCAGCCCTGCTCGTAGCGGGCGATCGAGTCCTCGATTTCCTTGCAGGCCTCGTCCTTCCCGACGAACCCCTTGCACTCCACCCACTTGCCGGGCTCGAGCGCCTTGTACTGCTCGAAGAAATGCTGGATCTGATCAAGAAGAAAGCTCGGCAGGTCCTCGACCTTCTGCACGTCGTGGTAGTGCGGCGTCAGCTTGTCGTGCGGCACCGCGATGATCTTGGCGTCGACACCCGACTCGTCGGTCATTTCGAGCATGCCCACCGGACGGGCGCGGATAACGGAACCCGGCTGCAGCGGCAGCGGCGCGACCAGCATCACGTCGACCGGATCGCCGTCGTCGGAGAGCGTCTGCGGGATGAAGCCGTAGTTGGTCGGGTAGTACATCGAGGTCGCCATGAAGCGATCGACCAGGAGCGCGCCCGAATCCTTGTCGAGCTCGTACTTGACCGGCACGCCCTGTACCGGGATCTCGATGACGACATTGATGTCTTCCGGCGGGTTCTTCCCGGCGGGGATTTTCGACAGGTCCATGAAATCAGCCTCGATTGATTGCGGATCGATGGGAACGGGTGGATTCGGCAGCCCCTCGACGAGCGCGAGGCAAGCCAACGGGTTTTCGTTATGATAACGTTTTTCGCCGGCCGACCGGAGTCCCGGTCGCGCAGCCGCTCGGCAACATTCACGGCCATCAAGATCGACAACATCATGCGAATTGTACTTCTGGGCGCCCCCGGTTCGGGCAAGGGCACACAAGCGGCCTTCCTGGTCGAGCACTACCAGGTGCCGCAGGTTTCCACCGGCGATTTGTTGCGCGCGGCGGTCGCCGCGGGCACGGAACTCGGACGGAAGGCCAAGGCGGCCATGGACGAAGGTCAGCTGGTCAGCGACGACATCGTGCTGGGCATGATCCGGGAACGTCTGGGTCAGCCCGATACCGACCGCGGCTTCATCCTCGACGGCTTTCCTCGCAATATCGCGCAGGCCGAGGCACTCGACACGATGCTCGGCGAACTCGATCGCCCGCTGGAAATGGCCGTGCTGCTCGACGTGCCTCTCGACAAACTGATGAAGCGCCTGACCGGCCGGATGACCTGCAAGGAATGCGGTGCGGTCTTCAATCGCTACACCCATCCGCCCAGCGCCGACCACCACTGCGACCACTGCGAGCACGAGCTGGTCCAGCGCAACGACGACAACGAGGAGACCGTGCGTCGTCGCCTCGAGGTTTTCCAGGAACAGACCGCCCCGCTGGTCGCGTACTATCAGCGAGACGAGCGCCTGGCGCGGATCGACGGCGAACGGGAGATCGACCAGATCGCGGCTGACTTCCGCACGCTCCTCGATCCGATCGCGCCGGCCGAGACCTGAGTCGCCGATGCGGTCAGGGACGACAGTCACGCCACTGGCGAACGCCGTTGTCGCCGCGCTGGGTCTTATCCCGGCGCTAGGGGCGATCACGATGCTTGGCGTGCCCGGCGAGGGGCGCGCCGCCGACCGCGGCAATTACGCGCTCTGTCCGGTGTTCGGCCCGGAGCGGCCGACGTACACGCCGCTGCCCCCCGGCCGCCCCGGCCGGGCCGAGGCCGACCAGGCGGAGTACGGGAACGAGGGGGCCGTCACCCTCTCGGGCAACGCGATCATCGACGAGCCGGGACGACGAGTCCGGGGCGACACGCTCGTCTACCGCCAGCGTGAATCCGTGGTGACCGCCGAGGGCGATATCTGGCTGCAAACCGACGATCTGGCGGTGCAGGCCGAACGCGGCCGGCTCAATCTCGACACCGACGCCGGCCGCCTCGAGCGTGCCCGCTACTGGATCGAAAGCCGCCATCTCTCGGGAGTGGCCGACACCATCGATCAACAGGACCGCCAGCATTACCGGCTCGAGCGCGCGACCTTTTCCAGCTGCCCCGCCGCGAGCCGCGCCTGGGAGTTTCGTGCCGAGGAGATCGGACTTAACCGGGACACCGGCCGCGGCGAGGCATGGCACACGACACTGCGGGCCGGCGGCGTCCCCGTGTTCTACGCGCCATACCTCAATTTCCCGATCGACGACCGCCGCCAGAGCGGCTTTCTCTACCCGACCTTCGGCAGCAGCAGCGAAGGCGGTTTCGAGTACGCCCAACCGTATTACTGGAACATCGCACCCAACCTCGATGCCACGCTCACCCCCAGCCTGATGACCAAGCGCGGGCTGGGTCTGGGCGGGCAGGTCCGCTGGCTGCACCGCTTTGGCGAGCAGGACCTCGGACGTGATCAGCTCGACTTCTTCTACTTGCCCGAGGACCGGGTGGACGGCGGGTCGCGCTGGTCGCTCGGCCTCGACAGCCAGGGACGCATCAACCCGGACCTCGACTACCGCGTCGACATCAACCGGGTCTCGGACGATCGCTTCTTCCAGGACTTCTCCACCAACCTCGACCAGTCGACCGCCAGCCACCTGCAAAGCGACGCCCAGATCGACGCCCGGGCCGGTGGATGGAACCTCGGAATCCTGGCAACCCAATGGCAGACGATCGACCCGGACCTGAGCGAGCGTCAATACCCCTACCGGATCATGCCTCGACTCACCGCCAGCAACCGCTTCGGCCTCGGCGAGTGGGGCTCGCTCCTCGCGCCGTCGCTGGCCGTGCGCGCCGACGTGACCCGGTTCACCCATCCCTCGGATCAACGGGTGGCGGGGGATCGGGCCCACGCGAACCTGGGGCTAGGCCAGACATTCTCCGACACCTGGTATGAACTGCGCCCCGAAATCGCGCTCGACGCGACCGGTTACGCCCTCGACGAACGCTCCTCGCCCAGCGCCGGGCGCTACGACACGAACGCCTCGCGGGTAGTGCCAATATCGAGCATCGATGGTCGACTGTTCTTCGAACGCGGCTACGGCGAGACCGGGCGCTACCGGGCCTTGCTCGAGCCACGGCTCTACTACCTCAACGTGCCCTACCGGGAACAGAACGACATCCCGATCTTCGACACCGGCCTGACCACGCTGAGCTACAGCGAGCTTTTCCGGCCCAACCGCTTTTCCGGTGGCGACCGGGTCGCCGACGAAAACGCGCTGACCTACGGCCTGTCCTGGTCGCTACTCGACACCCAGCAAGGCACCGTGCCATTGTCCCTGCGCGTCGCCCAGCGCTATCGTTTCGAGGACTCCGAAACCACGCTGCCCAATCGCCCGGCGACGGCGGAGGAGCGCGGCGGATCGAACGTGCTCGCCGAGGTCTACAGCGACGTCACCCAGCACTGGAACGGATCGTTCACGGCCGAGTACGACAGCGACCGCGAGACCCTGGCGCGCTCACAGACCCGCATCGGCTACCGCGGGGACGACAATCGCATCCTCAACCTTTCGTATTTCACTCGAACCGCCGACATCGACATCGACAACGGCTACCAGCAGGGCGACGTCTCCTTCGCCTGGCCCTTGAGTACACGCTGGTCGCTCCTGGGCCGGGTCGGGTACGATTTCGAAAACGAACAAGTGGTGCAATCGCTTCTGGGCGTGGGCTACGAGTCCTGCTGCTGGGCGGCGCGACTGGCGTTGAAACGCTACATCGTCCGCCCGGAGACAGGCCTCGATCCGACCGAGGCCGAATACAGCAACGCGGTGATCTTCCAGATCGAGCTCAAGGGGCTCGGCGGTTTCGGCGGCGACCAGTTCCGCGACGATATCCTCGGCTTTCGGCCCTGAGGAAGGTCCAGCCGAATCCGGTGACACCGTGGCGTTGCGAGCCATTCGTGATCCCGGCGCGCATGACGGCACCCGATTCGCGGCGACCTTCCCAAGGAAACTCCGCCCTAACCGATCGGCGGGGTGGATACGTTATGATCCCTAGGGAAACTCTGCACGAATGTCATGCCCCGCAGGGTATTCGTGCAGAGTTTCCCTAACGTTCGTCCTTTCGCACCCGTCGCAAAAAGCGAGTAGATCCATGCCTTTCCTGCACGTCTTGACCTCCCGTCGACCGCCGGCCCTGCTGGCCGCCCTGCTGATGGCCTTCGCCCCGCTGAGCCCGACCGTGGCGCAGAACGAACCGACCGCAGGCACGAACCCGGGCATGGAGGGGTTTCAGCCACTCGATCGCATCGTCGCCGTGGTCAACGACCGCGTGATCACACAGCGGGAGCTGGAGGCCGAAATCGCCAAGCTCGGCGGGCAGCTCGACCTGGCCTCGATGGGTCCCGACGAGCGCCAGCGTCTCGCCGAGCGCGTCCTCGACCGGATGATCACCGAGGCGACCATGCTCGAACGGGCCAAGCAGATCGGCATCCAGATCGACGACACACGGCTCAACCAGGCGCTGGGCGGCATCGCCTCACGCAACGGCATGAATCTTTCGCAGCTGCGCCAGGCCGTGATCCAACAGGGACAGGGCTGGGCCGATTTCCGCGATGGCATCCGCGAGCAGATGGTCATCGAGGAATTGCAAAAGCGCGAGGTCTACGGCCAGATCAACGTCTCCGACCGGGACGTCGACGAGTACATCGAACAGAACACCGGCGCCTCGGCCCAGCAGACCGAATACCGACTCGCGCAGATTCTCGTCTCCGTCCCGGAAAACGCCTCACCCGAGGCCATCGAATCCGCCCGCCAACGCGCCGAGTCGATACGCGACGAACTGCGCGATGGCGCCGACTTCTCCCGGGTGTCGGCCGAACGTTCCGATGCACTGAACGCCGAGGAAGGCGGCGATCTCGGCTGGCGCGACCCGTCGCGCATCCCGTCGCTTTTCCTGCCGGCGGTCCAGGAACTCGAGGCGGGCGAAGTCAGCGACATCATCCGTAGTCCCAACGGCTTTCACCTGGTCAAGGTGGTCGACACCCGCACCACCACCGGCGGGGCAGACGTGACGCAGTATCGGGCCGAGCACGTCCTGCTGCGCCCCGACAGCGACCGGGACCCGGCGGACACCCGCAAGCTTGCCGAGGAACTGCGCGACCGGATTGCCTCGGGCGAGACGACGCTGGCCGCGGTGGCCCGAGAATTTTCCGACGATCCCGGCTCGGCCCAGCGCGGCGGTGATCTGGGCTGGGTCACGCCCGAAGAAATGGTCCCAGCCTTCGCCCGCATGCTCGAGACGGTCGAGCCGGGCGAACTCAGCCCGGTGTTCGAAAGCCAGTTCGGCTTCCATTTCCTGCGGGTCGACGATACCCGTCGCCAGCAGGTTTCGGGCGAGTCGTTGCGCGAACAGGCCCGCAACGCCATCGGCGAGCGACGCGCCGACGAGGAACTGACCAAGTACATCCGCCGGCTGCGCGCCGAGGCCTACATCGAGAACCGCCTGACCGGCACCGTCAGCGACGCCAGTGGCCAGCGTGCGCTTGGTTCTCAGTAGCGGCGAACCGGCCGGCATCGGTCCGGACCTGCTGCTCGCGATCGGCGCCGATCCGGCATTCGAACCACCGGGCGAACTGGTCGTCCTCGGCGATCGCGATGTCTTCGCCGCACGCGCGACAGCGCTGGGCCTGCCGTTCGACTGGCCGGAGGCAGTGCCGGGCGCGGCCCCGGAGCCAGGATTTTGCTTCCACCATCTCGCCGCCCCGGCGCCTGTCGTGCCCGGCCGGCTCGATCCCGCCAACGCCCGACATGTGCTCGACATGCTCGATCACGCGGCCGACGGCTGCCGGGCGGGCGAGTATGCCGCGCTGATTACCGCGCCCCTGCACAAGGGCGTGATCAACGACGCCGGCATGGCCTTCACGGGACACACCGAGTATCTCGCCGAGCGGGTGGGCGGCACCCCGGTGATGATGCTGGTCGCGGGCAACCTGCGCGTCGCCCTGGCCACGACCCACCTGCCGCTTTCCCGGGTGCCGTCGGCCATCGACGGCAAGACGCTCACTACGGTGATCGAAACGTTGCACGCCGCGATGGTGGAGTGGCTGGGAAAGCCGCAACCGCGACTGCTGGTCGCGGGGCTCAACCCGCACGCCGGCGAGTCCGGGCACCTGGGCGACGAGGAAATTCGGGTGATCGGCCCGACGCTCGAGGCCATGCGTGAACGCGGCATTCAGGCGATCGGCCCGCTACCGGCCGATACCCTGTTCACGCCCCGACATCTCGACGGCGCCGACGCGGTGCTGGCGATGTACCACGACCAGGGCCTTCCGGTGCTGAAGTACGCGGGCTTCGGCCGTGCGGTCAACGTGACCCTCGGACTGCCGATCATTCGCACGTCCGTCGACCACGGCACGGCCCTGGACCTGGCGGGTTCGGGCCGGGCCGAACACGGCTCACTCGCCGCAGCCATCGACCTGGCGGCCGAATTGGCGGCCAGGGCGGCCTGAGATGGCTCACGGCATCCAGGACGGTCATCGGGCCCGCAAGCGCTTCGGCCAGAATTTTTTGGTCGACCCGGCGGTGATCGAACGCATCCTGGCCGCCATCCCCGGCAGCGGCGACCTGGTCGAGATCGGACCCGGGCTGGGCGCGCTGACCCTGCCGCTGGCCGCACGCGGCAATCGCGTGGTGGCGATCGAGTTCGATCGCGACGTCGTCGCCCGGCTGCGCGTCAAGGCTGACGCCCACGGGCTTGATAGCGGGGCATCGGCCGACGCCTACGGTGTCGATAGCAGGGCATCGGCCACTGGCCGCCGCATCGATATCGTCTCCCAGGACGCGCTTCGACTCGATCTCGCCGCCCTCGCCGACGACCGTCAGCTCACGCCCCCGCTGACGATCGTCGGCAACCTGCCCTACAACATCGCGACCGCGCTGATCACGCGCCTGCTTGTCCAGGCTGACCAGGGGATGCAACTCGCCCAGATGGTGTTCATGGTGCAAAAAGAGGTCGGCGACCGACTGGCCGCGGCACCCGGGGACTCGGCCTACAGCCGGCTGAGCGTGCTGGTAGCCGCTCAGGCCGAGGTCCGCCACCTGTTCGACGTCCCACCCTCGGCCTTCAATCCGCCGCCCAAGGTGGAGTCGAGCGTGCTGCGCATCACGCCCGCCGCCACGCCACGGGTACCACCATCCGACTGGCCTCGTTTCGAGCGTCTGGTGACGGCCGCCTTTGCGCAGCGACGCAAGACCCTGCGCAACAACTTGAAACCCCTGATGCCAGGGTCAACAATTGAGGCGGCGGGGATCGACCCGTCGCTGCGTGCCCAGGCCCTCGACATTCCTGCTTTCCTGGCGCTCGCGCGACAAATGGACCCGCCAGACTGAGACCTCTGCCGGCGGGGCGACGGCACGCCGCCCGCCTCGGCTGGCCAGACAACCGACTTGGGTCATCGATACCAGCTACCCACGGGACCGCCATGCCTGCCAATGCCGAATTCAATGCGAGCGCGACCCCGGAGGCGACATTCGTCGCCTGTGCCGACTGGCTGGTCGGCCGTCTCGCCGAGGCGATACGGGATCGTGGCGTAGCCCGCATCGCGCTCGCGGGAGGCAGCACGCCGCGGCGCCTCTACCAGATACTCGCCGACCGCTATCGCGACGCCCTGGAGTGGCCGCGGGTCGAGTTCTACTTCGGCGACGAACGCAACGTGCCGCTCGACCACCCGGACAGCAATTTCCGCATGGCGCGCCAGGCCCTGTTCGAGCCGCTGGGCATCCAGCCTCATCGCACCTTCCCGATGGTCTCCGACCAGCAACGCGACCCGGAACGGGACGCGCAATCCTACGAAGAGACGTTGCGCCGCTGGACGGCCGGGGAAGTCCCGCGCTTCGACGTGGCCCTGGTAGGGCTGGGAAGCGACGGGCATTTCGCCTCGCTGTTCCCGGACACGGAGGCTCTCTCGGAGCATCACCGCCTAGTCGTGGTCAACCCCGTTCCCAAGCTCCACGGTCACCGGCTCACGTTGACCTTCCCGGTCTTCGAATCCGCCCGTGATGTCGTGTTCCTGGTGCTCGGCGCGGACAAGGCGCCGGCGATCCAACGCATCCGCGACGGTGGTGACGAGTTGCCCGCGGAAGACCTGGCAAGGCGACGTCCCACCCGCTGGTTCGTCGACCAGGCTGCCTACGGGACCGCCTGATGGCCGTCACCTCGCGCCTTGCCGAATCGATCCGGATCCGTCCGCATGCCGTCTTCGTGATCGAACACAGCGATCCCGCCGCCCACCGGTTCGCCTTCGGCTACGAAATCGTGATCGCCAACGACAGCGATCGGGCGGTCACCCTGACCGATCGCCATTGGGTGATCGACCATGGCAACGGTTGCATCAAGGAGGTCCGCGGCGAGGGTGTGGTCGGCCGGCAGCCGCGCATCCGGCCCGGCGAACACTACACCTACCGCTCCGGGGCGATCATCGAGTCGCCCGCCGGCCGGATGCACGGCGATTACGGCTTTGTCGGCGAGGACGGGGAAACCTTTCGCGTCACGATCCCCCGCTTCGACCTGGTGGCCCCGGCCGCCTTTCGGCTGATCCATTAACCCCAGCCTGAAGCATTCGATAGTCTCGTTGCGGGGCCGACCCGGGTCCGGATTCAAGGCGAGTCGCGCGGTGAATGCCCGTCGCCATGCGCAATCCGGCCCGCAGGGCGGGATTCGCGGATTTGCCCGCACTCGGGGTTAGCTCGTCACCAATTCTCGATGCGCCCGAACCGGTTAGGAGTGCTAGGGCCTGTTAACACTATCCGCGCCGTGGCGTTGCTGCCCCAAAAGCCGCCAGGCAAGGCGCGAGGAGAGAAGTTTGGTCACTCCAAATGAACGACCAGCAACGCCGCATGGCGGCTTTTGGGGCGCAACCCGAAGGGACGGGGCCCATTGGCCGCAAGCCGGTGTTGCGCCTCGCTCATGTACATTCAGTACACTACGCTCGGCGCGCCTTGGCTCGCGGCCAATGGGTCTCCGTCGCCACGGCGCGGATAGTGTTAACAGGCCCTAGCATCTCCGTTTTTCAACGCAATCCCGGACCCGAGTCTCCCGTATGGCCACTTACGCGATTGGTGACCTTCAAGGCTGCCTGGACCCGCTCCACGTCTTGCTCGAGCGGATCCGTTTCGACCCGGCGACCGACCGCCTCTGGTTCGTCGGCGACCTTGTCAACCGCGGTCCGCAGTCGCTCGAGACGCTACGCTTCGTTCGCGACCTCGGCGAGAAAGCGGTCACCGTGCTGGGCAATCACGACATCCACCTGCTCGGCTGCCGCTTCGGTGCCCGCACGCCTCGCGGTCGCGACACCCTCGAACCGATTCTCGCCGCCGAGGATGGCGAGGAGTTGATCGAGTGGCTGCGCGGTCGCCCCCTGTTGCACCACGAGCCCAGCCTCGACTGGACCCTCGTGCATGCGGGCATCCACCCGCACTGGACGCTAGAACAGGCGCAGACGGCCGCCCGGGAGACCGAGGTGGCCATGCGAACGACCCCGGCTGAGACGTTCTTCGGCGAGATCTTCGGCAACCGGAGCGACCACCCGGAGGGCAACCCCACCCCCATCGATCGCCAGCGGTTCGCCATCAACGTGTTCACGCGCATGCGCTACTGCCACGCCGACGGCCGGCTCGACTTCGCCGAGAAACGCCCCCCGTCGGAGGCCGATCCCGATCTGACACCGTGGTTCGCCCTGCCCGATCGCCCCATGGCCGACCGCCGCATCGTCTTCGGTCATTGGTCGACGCTCGGGCCGGCCAAGCCTCGCGGTCACGCCTGGGGCATTGATCAAGGCTGCCTGTGGGGCCATCAGCTCACGGCGTTGCGGCTCGACGACGAGGCCCTGTTCGCCGTCGACTGCCCGGGCGCACGCACCCCGAGGGGTGGCAGATGACCCGGGCCGTTACCCGGCCGGCCGAGGCATGGCTCGATGCTTAGCACCGTGTTCTCGGTGCAGTCGCTGCTCGCCGGCATGGGCATATTGCTCGCCGGCTCGGGCCTGCTGGCCACGCTGCTCGGCCTGCGCGCCGCCGAGGAAGGCTTCTCGGACCTGACCATCGGTCTGATCATGTCGGCCTTCTACGTCGGCTACGTGCTGGGGACGATCACCGTGCCGGCGATCATCCGTCGGGTCGGCCACATCCGCACCTTCGCCGCCCTGGCCGCGATCTCCTCGGTCACGGCCATCATGCACGGTCTCTGGGTCGACCCCTGGATCTGGATGGGCCTGCGTCTGATCAACGGCGTGACCCTGCTCGGCCTGTACATGGTGATCGAGAGCTGGGTCAGCGAGAAGGCCACCAGCCACCGCGGGCAGGTCTTCGGCATCTACATGATGGTAAGCCTGCTCGCCTACGGCGCGGGGCAATTCCTGATCGGCCTCTACGGGCCGATGGACGTCTCGACCTTCGCGATCGTCGGGTTGCTGTTTTCCCTGGGCCTGGTGCCGGTGGCGCTGACCCGCGTGAGCCAGCCACCGCCCATGGAAACGACCCGCCTGCCGCTGATGCAACTGTTCCGACTCGCGCCCACCGGCGTAATCGGCTCGGCGGTCTCGGGCACGATCACGGGCACGATCTACGGCATGGCCGCGGTCTACGCGAATCGCGTGGGCCTGCCCGACACCCAGGTTGCCGCCTTCGTGGCGGCGATCATCGTCGGGGGCGGCTTGCTGCAATGGCCGATCGGGCGCCTGTCCGACGGCCGGGACCGCCGTTACGTGCTGATCGTGGTCTCGGCGCTCGGGGCGGCCTTCTCGGTGCTGCTCGCGATGCAGGACTGGTTCCCGGGCTGGGGCCTGTTCGCCCTGGCGCTCGTGTTCGGCGGCTTTTCGTTCTCGCTCTACGCGATCAGCGTCGCCCAGACCAACGACCGACTGTCCAGCGACCAGGTACTGGAGGGCACGCGCGGCCTGTTGATGGTCAACGGCGCGGGCTCGGCGGTCGGCCCCATGGTCTCCGGCGCCGCCATGGGCTGGTTCGGCGCCGCCGGTTTTCCGCTGTTCGTGCTGGCCGCATTGCTCGCGATGATCGCGTTGATCTTCTGGCGCATCCTGATCGACGAGCCCGTTCCGGACGATGAGCGTGGCGACTACGTCTTCACCCACCGAACGTCCGCCGCCGGCATCGAGCTCGACCCGCGTGCCGCCGAGGAACTCCGCACCGCCGAGGCTGCGCGCTCAGAGCATGTCAGCGATGCCGAGCCCCCCATCTACGAGACCGACCCGGCTTGGGAGGGATACCAAGGGCCACCGGGCGCGATCGACACGTCGCATGACTCTCCGGGCGATTCCTCCGGCGATGTCTCGTTCAGCCCGGGGGGTGACTCCCCAAGGCGGCGAGACGATGCCTGATCCGTCGCATCAGCCAGCCCAGTAGCGGGACCCGCTCGTAGAGCTGGCTCGCCGGGTCCCAGTGGTCGAGGTGCTCTACCACGCGGCCGTCACCACCCAGTAGCAGCTCGCTCATGCCCTCGATCGCCAGCCCGTCGGCCCCCGCCTTGCAGTGCATCCGCCAGCGCAACAACGCTCGATCACCGTCGAGGGCGCGGGCCAAGACGACGAAACGCATCCCCGGGCACTGTTCGAAACCATGCGCGAACACCGCCTGGATAGCCTCGATTCCCTCCCCCCGATTGAAGGGATCGACAAAGCGCGCTCGCTCGGCGTAAACGGTCGCCAGCGTGTCGAGATGACCGGCCCGCAACCCTTCCATCACGGCGACATAGCGCTCGAGAGCCGCGGCACGATTCAATCCTTCCCCGGGCACGCTCAACGTCCCGGCTCCTTGAGCATCCGCCGGGTCACGCGAAAGTAAATCGCGTAGGGCAATAAACGCAGGACCTTCATCACCCAGCCGAAACCACGCGGCGCGAGGATCTCGAATCGCCTGCCTACAAGGGCGCGGGCGATCAGGGCGGCGGCCTCCTCGGGCTCGATGCGACCGGGCATGGCGAACTCGTTCTTGTCGGTCAGGCGGGTCCGGACGAACCCCGGATTGATCACGCGGATTGCCACTCCTGCTCGATCGAACTCGGGGCGCAAGGCCTCCGCGAGGTTGATCATCGCCGCCTTGCTGGCGCCGTAGGGCGCGGCGTAGGGCAGACCGCGGTAACCCGCGACGCTCGCCGTCAGGACGATCTCGCCGGCGCCGCGAGCGACGAAGGGTTCGCGCACCGTCTCGATGCCGTTGACCGCGCCCAGAAAGTTGACCCGCATGAGCCGTTCGAACAGGCCCGGGTCGAAGTCGGCCAGGCCCATGGGTTCGTAATCGCCGGCGTTGAGGATGATCGAATCCGGCAGACCCCACCGCTCGATCACCTGGTCGCGCGCCGCGATGAGGGTCTCCAGCCGGGTGACATCAACCGCCAGCGGCAACAGCCGCTCGGGATCGCGCGCCGCGCGTTGGTCGAGACGCGCCTGATGACGAGCCGAAATCACGACGCGGTGCCCCCGTGCGACCAACTGGTCGGTCAGGGCGGCACCGATGCCGCTGCTCGCGCCCACGAGCCAGTAAATGCGGGAACCACCCGGTTCTGCTGTTGCCATAACGCCTCTCTCTTTTCGGAACATCTCGCCTCGAGTGCCACACGAGCGTAGCGCAGGACTGCTACAATATCGATGCATGACTTGTACACCACTAGACCTGCTGCGGGTGGCCCATTGACCACGATCGAATCCAACCCCATCGACAACGAAAGCCGGGCCCTGCTGCCCATTCGCTCGGTATCGCAGATCACCGGTGTCAACCCGATCACCTTGCGCGCCTGGGAGCGACGCTACGACCTGATCCGCCCGACAAGGACCCCGGCAGGCCACCGGCTGTACAGCCAGCAGGACATCCGCACCATCCAGCGCATCCAGGAACTTGCGGAAAGCGGAATGGGGTTTGCCCAGATCGCCCTGTTGCTCGACCAGGAGGACCAGCAACCGACGGCCAAGCCCCGGCCGGAGCCGGTCCCGCGGCAGGCCCCGCCCCGCTCATTGCTGGATCGGGTGATCCGGGCGGGCATGGAACTCGACCCGGCCGAGCTGCGGGTCGCCGAAGCCACGGCACTGATGTGGCTGACTCCAGCGGCGTACCTACGCGACGTGTTGATCGAGGCGCTGGCGCAGCTCGAAGCCCGCACCGCCTGGCCGGACCGAGACCTCGCGCTCGCCTGGCTCTCGGAGTACATCAAGGGGCGAGCCGACTGGGTGGCGGACGCCCCGGGCCAGGTCGCGTCGCCAGTGGTGGTAGTCGACAACCGTGTCGCCGGCCACGGCTTTACCGCGAGCGGTTTACGCCTGTTCGCCGCGCTTCATGACGACGGCCATCACGCCCGTTTGCTGCCGACGGGAATCGACGATACTCAGCGAGAACAGCTGGTGCGCCGTTGGCGAGCGACGGCCTGGATCCGCCTCGGACCGCAGGAGAAGCCGCATCCGACCGCGAGCCGAGCCGGGGCGAGGCTGTTTTGCTGTGACCTGGCCTCGCTTGAGCCCCGCGACGGGGACGAAGCCGCCGACTTCATGCACCGCTGGCGACACGTGATCGAGCACGAGATCCGGTCGTGCCGCGACCAGGTGGCGGCGGCGGTTGGCCCAGCCATCACCTCTCGCCCCTCCACCCACCACTGACCGCGCCCTCGCTGTAGCACTACCCGCGTCTGTGTCACAATGGCTTGAACAACCCAGCCCCACAGGAGATCCAGACGTCCATGCTGGATGCGAATCTGCTCAAGAAGGCGGTGAACGCCTCCACCGACGGGATCGTGATTGCCGAGCAGGAAGGCACGGACAATATCCTGATCTATGCCAACCGAGCCTTCGAGGAGCTGACCGGCTACTCCCAGGACGAGATCCTCTATCAGGATTGCCGTTTCCTGCAGGCTGGTGATCGCGCCCAGACCCGGCTTGCCGAGGTGCGCGAGGCGATCCGCCGCGGCGAGGCGACCCGGGTGGTGTTGCGCAACTATCGCAAGGACGGCAGCTTGTTCTGGAACGAGCTGTCGATCACCCCCGTCTTCAACGACGACGACCACCTGACCTACTTCATCGGCATCCAGCGGGACGTCACCGACCTGGTCCGCATGCGCGAGGAGAATGATCGCCTTCGAGAGCGGATCGTCGAGCTCGAATCGCGACTGGCCGAGCGGGGCAGCGACGACAAGGGCTGACCTGCCCTGAACCGACCAAGGCGGCCGATAGACTCCTGTTCGAATGAATGATGCCTTTACTCAGGGGTGTGACCACCATCGAGGCGCCGGGCCGAAGACACGTCCCGTCGATGGCCGTTGACTCGACTGCAGACAGACCCCGAGCACAGCCCCGCCAAGGCAGGCTGCAAAGGCGGGCTGCAAAGGCGGCGTCTGTGGCGTCGTGCAAGCGAGTGAGTCGCGAACGTCATTCGTTGCGCGCCGTGCGCCGCATCAGGCCCCTTGGCGACCAAGTTTGCACACGATCGATTCATGCAGACCGTCCCTTGTCAGGAATCCGGCAAGCGTGCATGCTTTGCCAAGGATAGGTCTGCACGAATACCCGATGCCCTGCGGCTCGAGATCACCGATGATCGATATCGCTGGCACCCGAGTTCCTTGGGCTCGCCGGCAGCTTTACCATCGAAGCCCAGCACCCTAGGCCGGGTGCGCGCCGGACCCAGGATTCGATCTCGGCGTCTAGGGGGAGCCGGGCATGGCCGAGGCAGTCGACGGTGTCGAGACAGGCACGAGGGCGGCAGATCCCGAACGGCGCATGGCGCTCTCCATCCCGAGGGCCGGCACCTCTCTCGGGCGTCGGTTGGGCGAGACGACCTTCCCAGGCAGCGACCGCGGCGGCGGCGCGATGAACGAACACGGACGCGACAACACACAGGCGGATCCATGAGCGCACCCCCAGTCAACGGATTGCTGAGCGCACTGGTCAAGGCGCAGGCGCTTGGAAACGAACAGGCCCAGGGCATCCAGGCAAAGGCCGAGCAGAGCAACGAGTCCCTGCTCAACACCCTGCTGAGCGAGCACGTCTCGGCCACGACCATCGCCGAGATCGGTGCCAAGCGTTTCGGTCTGCCGTTGGTCGACCTCGACGCCATCGACACCAGCGACCTGCCGCTGAAACTCGTCCCCGAGAAAGTCCTGCAGGCCAACAATGCCCTGCCGCTGTTCAAGCGTGGCCGACGGTTGACCGTCGCGGTTGCCGACCCCTCCGACACGGGCGCACTCGACGGCTTTCGCTTCTCGACCAACATGACCATCGAGGCCGTGGTCGCGGAGGCACCCAAGATCGCCCGCCTGCTCGAAGAGGCGATGAGCGACAGCATGGACGCGCTCGGCAGCGAACTCGACGACGACCTGGCCAACGTCCAGTTCGAACGAGACGAGGATGACGCGCACGACGTCGAGGACTCCTCGATTCAGGACGACGTGGTGGTCAAGTTCGTCACCAAGCTCCTCACCGACGCCATTCGCAAGGGTGCCTCCGACATCCACATCGAGCCCTACGAGAAGCAATTCCGTATCCGCTTTCGCATCGACGGCATGCTGACCGAGAGCGCCAAACCGCCGGCCAACCTGGCCGATCGCATCATCGCGCGCGTCAAGGTGATGAGCCGGATGGACATCTCGGAGCGGCGCATCCCGCAGGACGGACGCATCAAGCTCAAGCTATCGAAGAACCGCTCGATCGATTTTCGCGTGAACACCTGCCCCACCCTGTTCGGCGAAAAGGTGGTGCTGCGTATCCTCGACCCGACCAGCGCGCAGCTGGGCATCGACCAGCTTGGCTACGATCCCGAGCAGAAAGCGCTCTACATGGACGCGCTCGGCAAGCCCTACGGCATGATCCTGGTCACGGGCCCCACCGGTTCGGGCAAGACGGTTTCGCTCTACACCGGCCTGAACATCCTCAACAGCGGCGACCGCAACATCTCGACCGCCGAGGACCCGGCGGAAATCGTGGTGCCGGGCATCAACCAGGTCAACGTCAATCCCAAGGTCGGCCTGACCTTCGCCAACGCACTGCGCGCCTTCCTGCGCCAGGACCCGGACGTGATCATGGTGGGCGAGATCCGCGACCTCGAAACCGCCGAGATCGCGATCAAGGCCGCACAGACCGGCCACCTGGTGCTTTCGACCCTGCACACCAACGACGCCCCGCAGACCCTCACGCGGATGGTCAACATGGGCGTGCCGGCCTACAACATCGCCTCGTCGGTGAGCCTGATCATCGCCCAGCGACTCGCGCGCCGCTTGTGCAATAATTGCCGCGCCCCGGAACACATCCCCGACGAGGAGCTCCGTCGCGAGGGCTTCACCGCGGACGATCTGGCGAAGGCGCCCAGGATTTTCAAGGCCGTTGGTTGCGACCAGTGCACGAATGGCTACAAGGGGCGGGTGGGCGTCTATCAGGTCATGCCGGTCACCGAGGCGATGGGACGGATCATCATGGAAGGTGGCAACGCCATGGATATCGCCGAACAGGCAGGCAAGGAAGGGGTCGACGATCTGCGGCGCTCGGGCCTGAAGAAGGTCCTCGCCGGCGTGACCAGCCTCGAGGAAATCAACCGCGTCACCAAGGACTGAACCCGGCCGGGCTCAAGGGAGAGACA